>JAWWBN010000140.1:0-9917 GCA_033720955.1 Thermoanaerobaculia bacterium
CCACGACCTCGGCCCCGAGCCCGCCCCGACCGACGCCGCGGCCCCCGGCCGAGACGGCGCCGGCCGACGCCGGTCCGCCGGTCTACGTGAGCAGCGCCGAGGTCGCCGGCGGGTCGCTGGAGCTGGGTGGGATCGCCTTCTCCGTGGAGCGGCCGTTCGCCCTGATCAACGGCCAGGTGGTGGGACCGGGCGACCGGCTCCTGGGTCACACCGTCGTCGCCATCCGTCCCGACAGCGTCGAGCTCGAGGGCCCGGCCGGACCGCTGGTGCTGCGGCTCAGGTAGCCGACGCCAGAGCCCGGGCCGCCAGCTCGCGGTCGTGGTCGTAGCTCAGAAGACGGGCGGCCGCGGCGGCGTCGAGCCAGCGCACCGCGTCCACCTCCCGGTCCGGCGACCGGGCGCCGACGCGACCGGAAGCCACCTCCATCCGCCAGTAGCGCACTCGCTTGGGACGGCCTCTCGCGTCGAGGTACTCCACCGGCTCGAGCTCCTCGACCGCCCGGCAGACCAGGCCGGTCTCCTCCTCGACCTCGCGCAGGGCCGCCTCGCGGTGGCCCTCCCCCGGATCGAGCTTCCCCTTGGGCAGGCTCCAGTCGTCGTAGCGAGGCCGGTGGACCGCCACCAGCTCGGGACCGGCGGCTCCGACGCGGACCACGACGCCGCCGGCGGCCTCCACCCGCGACGCTGGCGGGCCGGCGGTCACGCCGGCAGGCCCAGCCCCTTGAGCAGCTTGGGGGTGACGTGCCAGGCCAGCTCGCCCCCCTGCCGGACCAGGGCCGCCCACCCCTCCGCCTCGCCGCGGATGCAGGCGACGGCGGCGGTGGGAAAGTGGACCCGCGCCCCGGTGAGCTCGTGCACCACCCCTCCCCAGGTCGGCTGGTGCCCCGCCACCAGGAGCACGCGGACCTCGTCCGGCGCGCCGGCGATCTCCGCGAGCACCTCCGCCGGCGGAGTGCCGTAGAGCCGCGGCACCAGGCGCACCGGGCACCCCCAGGCGCCCGCCTCGGCCGCCAGCTCCACGGTGGTGCGCGCCCGTACCGCCGTGGAGGAGAGGGCCAGCCCCGGCGCCAGGCCGACGGCGCTCAGAAAGCGCCCCACCCGCCGGGCGGCCTTCTCGCCCCGCGCGGCCAGGGGCCGCTCGTGGTCGTCGTCGAAAGCGGCGTCCCAGTCCGACTTGCCGTGCCGCAGCAGCAGCAGGAGCCTCGACATGGGGAGAGGCTAGCAGAGGACCTGCCGCCGGGCTGGTATCGTCGCCCGCAGGGGGACGCCCGGAGATGGAGCAGTCGATCACCAACTATCTGGCCGAGGCGCTGGGTCCGTGGGCCGCCAACCGGTGGGTGCTCGCGGCGGCGGTCCTCGGGCTCGCCCTCGCGGTAGCCGGGGTGGCCGACCTCGTTCTCACCCGGGGAGCGGCGCGGCTGACCCGGCGCAGCCGCACCGACCTGGACGATCGCCTCCTGGCGCTGCTGCGCCGGCCCCTCTTCCTGACCGTCCTCGCCTTCGGCGTGTGGACGGCGGCCGGGGCGCTGGCCCTCTCCGACGAGGTGCACCGGACGCTGGGACGGGTCATCGCCTCGACCGCGATCCTGGTCTGGGCGGTCTTCGCCCTGCGCTTCACCTCCCTGCTGCTGGACACGCTGAGCCGCATCGAGGGCCGGCTCGAATGGCTCGAGCCGCGCACCGTGACCCTCTTCGACAACCTCAGCCGGCTGCTGCTGGTGGGGGGCGCCGCCTACGGCATCTGCCTGGTCTGGAAGCTGGACGTCGGCGGCATCCTCCTCGGCGCCGGGGTCCTCGGGCTGGCTCTCGGGCTGGCCGCCAAGGACACCCTGGCCAACATCTTCTCCGGCATCTTCATCCTCGCCGACGCCCCCTACCAGACCGGCGACTACATCGTCCTGGACAGCGGCGAGCGCGGCCAGGTGACCCAGATCGGTCTGCGCTCGACCCGGCTTCTGACCCGCGACGACATCGAGGTCACGGTCCCCAACGCGGTCATCGGCAACGCCAAGATCGTCAACGAGAGCGGCGGACCCTGGCCCAAGCGGCGGGTGCGGGTGAAGGTCGGCGTGGCCTACGGCAGCGACGTGGACCGGGTGCGCCAGGTCCTCGAGGAGATCGCCGCCGCCGAGCCCCGCATGACCGAAGAGCCGTCGCCGCGGGTGCGCTTCCGAGCCTTCGGCGACTCCAGCCTCGATTTCGAGCTCCTGGGCTGGATCGACGAGGCCGCGCTGCGCGGCCAGGTGGTGGACGCCCTGCTCACGGCGATCTACAAGCGCTTCGCCGCGGAGGGAATCGAGATCCCCTTCCCCCAGCGCGACGTCCACCTCCACCCCGCCGCCCCGGCGGAGACGAAGCCGCCCGACCGCTAGCGCGGGAAGTAGCCGGTCAGCGCCCGCACCTCGGCCCCTGGCCGCGCGACGAGCACGTCGATGGCACGGTAGCCGGTGTCCGAGCCCCCGTGCGACGACTGGTAGGCCAGCAGGTAGCGCGACCGCAGATCGGCCTGGATGGCGGCGTA
Organism: Thermoanaerobaculia bacterium; assembly: GCA_033720955.1. Lineage (GTDB taxonomy): Bacteria > Acidobacteriota > Thermoanaerobaculia > Multivoradales > JAHEKO01 > JAWWBN01. The sequence continues at coordinate 2,521 of JAWWBN010000140.1, forward strand.
GATCCCCGGCAGCTCTTCCGGCGAGCGCGGGAAGAAGGCCCGGCCGCCGGTCTCCTCGGCCATCCGGGTCAGCTTTCCGCGGCCGACGCGGCCCCCCGAGAGACCGATGGCGTAGAGGGTCACCCCCGAGGCGCGGGCGAAGCGCAGGAGCTCCTCGAAGGAGGTCTCGCTGCGGCGGTCCTCCCCGTCGGAGAGGACCACCAGCGCGCGCTGTCCCTCGACGCCGCGGAAGTAGTAGAGCCCGAACATCACGCTGTCGTAGAGGGCGGTCGAGCTCTCGGCGCGGATGCCGGCGAGCGCCCCCGCCAGGGTGTCGAGGTCGGAGGTGAAGCGCGCCGCCAGCCGCGGCTCCTCCGAGAAGGTGATCACCGCCGCCCGGTCGCGCGGCCGGACGGTCTCGCGGAAGAAGCCGAGTGCCGCCGCGCGCACCTGGTCGAGGCTCTCGGCCATGGAGGCCGAGGTGTCCAGCAGCAGGCCGGCGAAGATGGGCAGGTTCTCCAGCCTCTCGAAGCGGAGCAGCTCCTGCTCGACGCCGTTCTCCAGCACCCGGAAGTCGTCCCGGCCCAGGTCGTCCAGCAGACGTCCCGAGGGGCCCACCACGGAGGCGAAGACCTCCACCAGCCGCACCTCCACCTCCTCGGGCGCCAGCGGCGTGTTGAAGACCACCAGGTCCTCCGCGGTGTGCCCGTCCTCGAGCTCGCCCACCGCGCGCACGAAGGCGAGCCCGTCGTCCGGCAGGTCCAGGGTGTGGACGAACGGCTCCTGGAAGAGGGTCGCGACCCGCGTCTCGCCCAGGTAGAAGTGCAGCCGGTCCAGCCGCGCTCCCTCGGGAAGCTGCACCGCCGCCCGCGCCCGGACGGTGCCGCGATGGGTCGATCCGGGACGCGGCTCCACCAGCCGCACGTCGAAGACGTGCTCGCCCGGGTTGACCACCACCTCGTCGGTGGCCACCTCGGCGCCGGCGGCGTCGAGCGCCACCACCCGCACCCGCCGCCGCGCCGGCAGCGAACCGAGGTCCAGCTCCACGCTGAACGGCGGCCGGGTCTTGGTCAGGAGCGGGCGACCGTCGAGCAGAAAGCGGACCTTCCGCACCTCGGAGCCGGTCACCGCGGCGGTGAAGCGTGCCTTCCCGGTCACCAGGTCGATTCCCTCCGAGGCGAGGGCGACGGCGGCCGGCACGGCCTCCTCCTCCGGCGCCGACTCGACGCCCTCGACCGCCGCCGGCGAGACCGCCCCGGCGGTGAGCGCCGGCACCTGGAGGGGATGCTCCAGCCGGAGGACGCCCGGACCGTACAGGTCCTCCAGCTTGAGGACCAACTGGTACGAGCCGGGGCGCAGGAGGCGCTCGAAGGCCAGCGAGAGCGTCTCCGGCACGTCGCCGCGCAGGGGCAGGTCGAACCGGTAGCGGAACGACTCGAAGAGCTCGTCGTCCCGCAGCACTTCGCCGGTGAGCTGAAAGTTGAAGGCTTCGCGATCGCCCAGGGCCGCGGCCCGCGCCTCGGCGGCCGGCACCCGCAGCTCGCCCAGCACCACCACCCGCTGGCGGTCCCGGCGGGGGAAGCGGAGCTCGAGCTCGGCGGTCAGCGGCGCGGCGTCGGAGGCCACGTCGGTCGAGAAGGCGTGGAAGGTCCGCAGCCACTCCGGGTCCAGGATCCGCGGCGGCCGCTCGGCCCGCACAGGCCCCAGCGCCCCCTCGCGCATGTACTCGGCGAGCCGCTCGAGAAAGGCCTCGATCTCCTCGTACACCAGGGAGGAGCAGTACCTCCGGACGAGCTCGCCGAACGGCGAGTCGGCCAGCCGCATGGCGATCAGGACCTCGGTGCCCTCCCCCGGCCGCCAGAGCCGGAAGGGGCCCCCTCCCCCCGGCTGGTAGAAGACCAGCCGCAGCTCGCCGCCGAGCGTCTCGGAGTAGCGGTAGTACCAGATCTGGATCGGCCAGAGCAGCAGGGCGCAGTCGGTCTCGAAGATGTCGCCGGGCTCGCCGTGCAGAATCCAGATCCGGGCCCGGTCGTCGAGGAGGGTGTCGAATTCGGCCAGCGCCTCGGTGCGGCGCTGGTAGTAACGCTCCTTGAAGAGGTTCGGCCGGGTGCCCGGCTTGGGGTTGCGCGCCTCCCAGAAGCGCCGGATGAAGGCGTCCCGCTGGTAGTCCTTCTCGAGCTCCAGAAAGGCCCTGCGCTCCTGACGGCTCATCAGGATCTCGACCTCGTCGAGCCACCGCTTGTAGGGCTCGGGGAGATCGTCCGCCCGGCCGCCGAGGGCCGCGGCGGGCGCCAGCAGCGCCGCCGCCAGCAGCGGCACGACGAGGAGACGGAACGGCACGCCGGGGCAGCTAGCAAATGCCAGGCCAGTGGCGGGCGGGTTAGACTCTTCCTCCATGCTGAAACTCCGGGTGGTGCCCGCGCACGGCGACCCCTTCGAGCACTCCCTGGAGGAGGACTCGCTGCTGATCGGCCGCGCCTCCGACTGCGACCTGGTCATCGCCGACCGGTTCCTCTCCCGGCGGCACGCCCGCATCTACCGCGACGGCGAGCGGTGGATGGTCGAGGACCACGGCTCGCGCAACGGCACCCTGGTCAACGGCGAGCGCATCACCGGTCCCGTGGCGGTCGAGCCCGGCGACGAGCTGCGGCTGTCGGGCAGCGTCATCCATCTCGAGCGGGGGACCCAGAAGTACTCCGACACCCGCTCCGAGGCCTCCGACATCAGCGAGCACACCATCTTCCGGCGCGCCTCCGACGTCATGGACAGCCAGCCCTCCTTCGAGGACACGGCCAGCGACCCGGAGTCCACCCGGCGCTACACCGAGCGGCTGCGGATGCTCAACGACGTCCACCTGGCCCTGTCGCGGCCCATCGAGCTCGACACCCTTCTGGAGATGATCCTCAAGCGGGCCTTCGAGCACCTGGGGCCGGAGGAGGGGGTCATCTACCTGCGCCAGCCGGAGGGCGACTACTTCCAGGCGGCCAAGCTGGCGTCCGACGACGCCGGGGTCCACCCCTTCTCCCAGACCCTGGTGCGGGAGGTCGCCGACAAGGGGCTGGCAGCCCTGGTCCTCGACGTGCACTCCGACGAGCGCTTCGCCGCCGCGCAGAGCATCCTGGGAGCCGGGATCCGCAGCCTGGTGGCGGCGCCGCTGCTGGACGACGAGGGCTCCCTGGGCATGATCGCGCTGAGCTCGCGGGTGCAGAAGCGGCAGTTCGCCGAGGAGGACATGGAGCTGCTCGTCTCGCTGGCCTCCGTCGCGGCCCTGCGGGTGCGCAACCTGGCCCTGGCCACCGAGGCGGCGGAGCGCCGTCGGCTGGAGAACGAGCTGCGGCTCGCGCGCCAGATCCAGATCACGCTGCTGCCGGAGAAGCTCCCCGAGATTCCGGGGTACGAGATCTACGCCGGCAACATCCCCTCCTCGGGCGTCTCGGGCGACTACTACGAGCTGGTGGAGCGGGACGGCGGCAACGAGGTGGTCTTCATGCTCACCGACGTCTCGGGCAAGGGCATCGCGGCCTCGCTGCTGACGGCCTCGCTCGAGGCGCTGGCCGCCGACCCCATCGAGAGCGGCCAACCCCCGGACCAGATCTGCACCATCCTCTCGCGGCGGCTCTTCCGTCGCACGCCGCCGGCGAAGTACGCCACCGCCTTCGTCTGCGACCTGCGCCCGGAGAGCGGCCGGCTGCGCTACGCCAACGCCGGTCACAACGCCGGGCTGGTGGTGCGCGCCGGCGGCGAGGTGGAGCAGCTCGGGCCCACCGGGCTGCCGATCGGCCTCATGGAGAGCTCGGCGTACACGGCGGGGGAGCTGATCCTGGGACCGGGCGAGCAGCTCGTGCTCTACTCCGACGGCATCACCGAGGCTTCCGACCCCGACGACGAGGAGTACGGCCTCGAACGCCTGATCGACGTCTGCTCCACCCACCACGGGCTGGCCCCGGGGAAGCTGCGGCGTGAGATCGAGGCCGACCTGGAGCGGTTCGTTCGGGGCGTCCCCTACGCCGACGACCGCACTCTTCTGATCGTCCGGCGGCGGCCGGCCTGAGCCGGCGCGCTCCGGTGGCCGCTATACTGGCGATCGGTTCCCGGGGATGACCAGGAGCGGTTCTGCATCGGCGGCGGGAGGCGGCCTGAGGCGGCTGGCCTGCCGCTTCCTGGGCCTCGATCTCCACGCCGGCGAAGGGCCGGCCGCCTGCCTCCTCTTCCTGGGCTTCTTCTTCCTCTTCGGCTTCCAGTACGCCACCAAGAGCATCCGCCAGTCCACCTTCGTGGACACCCTGGGGTCGGTGATGCTCCCGTGGGTCTACCTGCTGGTGGCGCTCTGCTCCTACCCGCTGCTGCGGCTCTACGGGCGCTTCAGCGAGCGCATGCCCTTCGCTCGGCTGGTGGCGCTCACCTGTCTCGCGGTGGCCGGCAGCCTGGGGATCTTCTGGGTGCTGCTGGCCGAGCCCAGCCGGTGGGTGACGGTGGTCTTCTACGTCTGGCTGGCGATCGTCTTCGGGCTCACGGTGAGCCAGTTCTGGTTCCTGGCCAGCCACCTGTTCGATCCCCGCCAGGCGCGCCGTCTCTTTGGCTTCGTGGGCGCCGGAGCTCTCCTCGGCAGCGTCGCCGGGGGCCAGGTGGCGCGGCTGTCCACCCAGATCGCCGGCACCCGGGACGCGCTTCTCGCGGCCGCCTCGATGCTGGTCCTGGCCGCGGTCACCGTGCCGCTGGCGGCGCGGTACGGGGGCGGCGGGCGCTCGGTGCACGACGATCCCGTCGCCTCCTCGTGGTCGGAGAGCCGCGGCGGTCTGGAGGTGCTGAAGCGGTCGCGCCACCTGCAGCTCATCACCGTCATCCTGGTCTGCGGGGTGATCGTCAGCCAGATCGTGGATCTGCAGTTCAACTGGGCGGTGGAGAGCGCGACCAGCAGCCTGGACGAGCGCACCGCCTATTTCGGCAACCTCTACAGCATCATCGGGCTCTCCGCCTTCCTCTTCCAGCTCCTGCTCACCACCCGGATCCATCGCATCTTCGGAGTGGCCGCGGCGCTGCGCGTGCTGCCGGTGGCCATGGTCCTCGGCGCCGGGGGCCTGCTGCTCGCGGCGGCCTTCCTCCCCGGCGCCCTGCTCCAGACCGCCAAGGCCCTCAAGATCGGCGAGAACGGTCTCCGCTACTCGATCGACCAGGCGTCGCGCGAGCTCCTCTTCCTGCCGGTGCCCGCGGCGTTGCGGGTCAAGGCCAAGGCCTTCATCGACGTCTTCGTCCACCGCGCGGCCAAGGGGCTGGCAGCCCTCCTGCTGCTGCCGGTCACCTTCGGCTGGCTCAGCCCGGTGCAGATCGGTTGGGTCTCTCTGGCCCTCGCCGGCGGCTGGCTGACCGCCACCCGCTGGGTCCACCGCGAGTACGTGCGCGCCTTCCGCTGGAGCCTGCGGCAGCGGCGGATGGACCCGACCCTGCCCATCAAGATCTCGGACTCGACGACCCTGGAGCTGCTGATCCAGTCGCTGGGCAGCCCGGACCCCCGCCAGGTGCTCAACAGCCTCGAGGTGCTGTCGGTCCACGGCCGCGGCAATCTGGTGCTGCCCCTGCTCCTCCACCACGACGACGCCGCGGTCCGACTGCGCACCCTGGAGATCCTGGCCTCGGCGGGGCGCCGCGACGCCGTGCCCCTCATCGAGCGACGGCTGAGAGACGAAGAGCCCGAGGTGCGGGCCCGGGCCATCCGGGTGCTGGCCCAGCTCTCGGGACGCGACGCGCGCGAGCTGATGCTCCCCCGGCTCGACGAAGGCAATCCCGAGGTGCGAGCGGCGGCGGTGGCCTTCCTGCTCAGCCACGGCGACGAGGAGGACGCGCTGCGCGCCGAGCGGGTGCTGCGGGAGCTGGCACGCGACGCCGATCCGCGGGTCCGCGCCGAGGCGGCCAAGGCGCTCTCCTCCATCCCCGACCCGAAGCTGGCCGACCTCCAGGTGCGGCTGCTGTACGACCCGGAGCCGCGGGTGGCGCGCGAGGCCATCCAGGCGGTCGGGCATCGGCTCGAAGGAGCGAGCCGCAACCCGATCTACCTTCCCACCCTGGTCTCGCTGCTCGCCAACCGGCGGCTCAAGCACGACGCGCGGCGGGCGCTCGTGGCCTACGGAGAAGACGGAATCGGGCCGCTGGTCCACTTCATGTCGGACCCGGACGAGAGCGTCTGGGTCAAGCGCGCCCTGCCCAAGGCGCTGGCCCGCATCGGCACCCGCCGCGCCGCCGCCGGTCTGCTCGACTGCCTGGTGCAGACCCCGGACTCCTTTCTGCGACGCGAGCTGATCGAGGCGCTGGGCAGCACCGGCATCTCGGCCTCGGCCGACAACCTGGAGCGCATCCGAGAGGAGGTCCGGCGGGAGCTGCGCCGCTACCTCGCCGCGCTGCGGGACCTGGCCTCCCTGGGCGGTGACCAGCGCTTCACCCTGGAGGGCCCGCGGCCGCGGTGGGTCGATCCCCATCGCGATCCCAGCCTGCTCGAGCGCCTGCTCATCGAGAGCCTGGACGACAACCTGCGCAACTGCTTCGGCCTTCTCGGCTTCTGTCACGACGCCGAGCACATCTGGCCGGCCTATCAGGGCCTGCTCGCCGGTCGCAAGGCGGTCCGCAGCCACGCCCTGGAGTTCCTCGACAACACTCTCGACCCGAGGATCCGGCGCGAGGTCTTCGTGATGGCGGACGAGCTGCCGCTGGAGGAGAAGCTGACCCGCGCCGACCGGCTCTTCGGCATCCGCCGGCGCTCGAAGAGGGAGACGCTGGCCGCCTTTCTCGAGATGGACGGCCGTCTGGACGACCGCGAGGCGAGCCTGGCCGCCGCCGCCGTCTACACCGTCTACACCGACGGGGTCGAAGCGCTCTACACCCGGCTCGCCGAGCTCGAGCGCGAGGCGCCGACCCCCTTCGTGCGCGAAACCGCGGCCTGGGCCCGAGTCAGGCTCCAGGCCACCCCCACGACGTGAGACGATAGGGCATGCCCGAGCTGGCCGGCATCGAGACCGTGCTCTTCCTGCAGAGCGTCGACCTCTTCCGCTTCTGCACCGCCGAGCAGATCCTCCGTCTGGCGGCCATCTCCCGGGAGCGGCGATTCGCCGCCGGCGAGACGATCTTCGAGGTCGACGATCCCGCCCGCGACCTCTTCTGCGTTGTGCAGGGGCAGGTGGCGCTCGCCGGCGACCAGGGCGCCGTGGAGGAGATCGGGCCGTTGGGGACCTTCGGCATCGAGGAGATCCTCTGCGGCCGGCTGCGGGTTCGCTCCGCGCTGGCGCGCAGCGACACCCTGGTGCTGGCCATGGACGCCGAGGACTTCTTCGACCTGCTGGCGAACAACATCGAGATCGTCAAGGCGCTCTTCCGGCGGCTCCTGCCGCAGGGCGCCCGCGCCGCGGAGAAGCCATGAGACGGTGGTGGCG
>JAWWBN010000141.1:0-9880 GCA_033720955.1 Thermoanaerobaculia bacterium
CGGGCCGCCCCAGGCCTTCGTCGGCGCCCGCCTGATCCCGGTCGCCGGGCCCGAGATCCCCGAGGGCGTCCTGGTGGTCGAGGACGGCGCGATCGCCGCGGTGGGCGCCGTCGGGGAGGTCGCGGTGCCCCCCGGCGCCGTGGTCCACGACCTGAGCGGCAAGGTGGTGCTGCCCGGGCTGGTGGACACCCACAGCCACATCGGCGGCGGAGGGGCGGCGGACCGGTCGGCGCCCATCCAGCCCGAGGTGCGCAACCTCGACTCGATCGACGCCCGCGCGCCCGGCTTCCAGCGCGCCCGCGCCGGAGGCCTCACGACCTTGAACGTCATGCCCGGCTCGGGACACCTGCTGAGCGGCCAGACCACCTACCTGAAGCTGCGCACGGCGCGCACGATCGACGATCTCCTCCTGCGCACGGAGAGCGGCGAGATCGCCGGCGGCATGAAGATGGCGAACGGCACCAACTCCCGCCGCGACCCGCCCTTTCCGGGCACCCGTGGCAAGTCGGCGGCCCTGGTGCGGCAGCGGTTCGTCGAGGCGCAGGCGTATCGCGAGAAGCTCGCCGCGGCGGCCGACGACCCCGACGAGCGGCCCGAGCGCGACCTGGCGCTCGAGGCGCTGGTCGAGGTGCTCGAGGGCCGGCGGATCGTGCACCACCACACCCATCGCCACGACGACATCCTGACGGTGCTGCGGCTGGCCGAGGAGTTCGGCTTCCGGGTGGTGCTGCAGCACGTCAGCGAGGGGTGGAAGGTGGCGGAGGAGATCGCCGCCGCGGGGGTGCCCAGCTCGATCATCGTGGTGGACAGCCCGGGCGGCAAGCTCGAGGCCCGCCACGTGAGCTTCGCCACCGGCCGCATCCTGGAGGAGGCCGGGGCAAGGGTCGCCTTTCACACCGACGACTGGATCACCGATTCGCGTCTCTTCCTGCGCTCTGCGGCGCTGGCCGTGCGAGCCGGGATGAGCCGCGAGGCGGCGCTCGAGGCCCTCACCCTGGCGGGCGCCGAGATGATGGACCTGGACCACCGAATCGGCACTCTCGAGCCGGGCAAGGACGCCGATTTCGTCGTGCTCTCGGGAGACCCGCTGAGCGTCTACACCCAGGTCTTGGAGACCTGGGTCGAAGGCTCCAAGGTGTTCGACCGGCAGCGGCCCGAAGACCGCCTGGTGGCGGTGGGGGGCTACGGAGCGGGGGACCCCCGCCCCGACGAGATCCACTGCTTCGACGGGGAAGGAGGCCTCCGGTGAGCGCCGTGCGGACGACGGGGCTCGCGCTCCTGGCCGCTACGGCCCTGACCGTACCGGCCCAGCCGGCGACGGGGGAGGTGGTGGCCGTGCGCGGCGGGGTGGTCCACACCCTGGCCGGCCCGCCGATCCCCGAGGGGGTGGTGGTGATCCGCGACGGGATCATCGAGGCGGTGGGGCCGGCCGGCGAGGTCGCGGTGCCCGAAGGGGCGCGCGAGCTCTCCGCCGCGGTGGTCACCCCGGGTCTGATCGACGCGCACTCCGTGGTCGGCCTGGCGGGGCATCTCAACACCCCGCACGACCAGGACCAGCTCGAGCGGTCGGCGCCGGTGCAGCCCGAGCTGCGAGCCCTCGATGCGTACAACGCCCGGGAGCGGCTGGTGGAGTGGGTGCGCGGCTTCGGCGTCACCACTCTGCACACTGGGCATGCCCCGGGCACCCTGGTGGCCGGACAGACGATGATCGTCAAGACCCGGGGCGACACGGTGGAGGAGGCGGTGGTGGTGCCCGAGGCGATGGTGGCGGCGACTCTGGGCGAGGGGGCGATCGCGGCCGACGGCAAGTCCCCCGGCACCCGCGCCAAGGCGGTGGCCATGCTGCGCTCGGAGCTCCTCGCCGCCCGGGCCTACGCCGAGAAGCTCGCGCGGGCCGAGGAGGGCAAGGTGCCCGCCCGCGATCTGCGCAAGGAGGCTCTCGCCGCGGTGCTGGCGGGGGAGCTGCCGCTGCTGGTCACCGCCCACCGGCATCAGGACATCGCCTCGGCGCTCCGGGTGCAGCGCGAGTTCGGCTTCCGGCTGGTGCTCGACGGCGCCGCCGAGGCCTACCTCCTGACCGACGAGCTGCGCCGGTCGGGCGTGCCGGTGATCGTCCATCCGACCATGGCGCGGGCCAGCGGCGAGCGCGAGAACGCCACCATGGAGCTGGCGGCGCGTCTGGCGGAGGCCGGCGTTCCGATCGCGCTGCAGTCGGGCTACGAGTCGTACGTGCCCAAGACCCGGGTGCTGCTGTTCGAGGCGGCGATCGCCGCGGCCCACGGCCTGGGGTTCGACGGCGCCCTCGAGGCGGTGACCCTGGGGGCGGCGCGGCTGCTCGGGATCGACGGCCGGGTGGGCTCGCTCGAGCCCGGCAAGGACGGCGACCTGGCCCTCTTCGACGGCGATCCGTTCGAGTACCTCACCCACTGCGTGGGGGTCGTGATCGAGGGCGAGGTCTTCGCGGGCGAGAGCTACTAGACGGCCGCTCTCGGCGGCGCAGGGACGGGCGTCGAGGGCGCCGTCGAGCGCCGGGGTGGCCGCCCATTCTCGAATCCCGCCGCCCCGGGGAGCCGGCCCCGCCGCAAGGTTGGCGCGCGGTTTGCTCCACGAGCGGGCCATGAACGGGCCGCACCCCCCGTCGCCGCGTCGCGCGGCCGCCGCCGCCGTCGGCGTCCTCGCCCTGGCGGCGACGCTGGGCTGCGGTGGAGGCGGGCCCGCCGCCCGCGCGCCGGTCGAGACCTCGGCCGTCGGCGAGCTCGAGAGCCTCGGGGAGGGCTTCGTGGTCTGGGAGTCCGACCGCGGCGGCGCCTGGCGGATCTGGCGCCGCGACCTGGACGGCTCGCCACCGAGACCGCTCAGCCCCGACGAGCCGGGACGCGCCCACTGCTGCGCCCACGTCTCGCCCGACGGCTCGCGCCTCGTCTATCTCAGCCTCGAGCCCGGGCAGACCGGGTACGAGGAGGAGGGTGGCCTGGGCGAGCTGCGCCTGATGGCCGCCGACGGCTCCGGCCAGAGGGTGGTCGCGCCGGCCGCCCGCACCTACTTCGAGAACCGCGCCGCGGTCTGGCACGGCGGCGAGCAGGTGGTCTACATCGACGGCGAGCGCCGCACGGTGCTGGCGGACCTGGCGACCGGAGACACGCGGCGGCTCACCGGGGGCGAGGCGCCGCCCCGCGGCCGGCTGGTGGATCCCACGAAGAGCGTCGCCGCGAGCGGTCTCGAGGGCTTCTTCAGGTACGACGCCGAGCGCCGGCGGGTGGTCCCGCGCACCCCTCTCGGCGGCTGCCAGTTCTACTTCTCGCAGGACGGCTCCTGGGGCTTCTGGATGGCCGGCGCCGGGGGTCCGATCCGCGCCCAGCGGCTCCCGGCCGGGGAGCCTTCGACCGTGCTCGCCAAGAACGATCCCCGTCTGCCGGAGGGGCTGGGCTACCTCTACTTCCCGATGCTGTCGGCCGACGCCAGCCTGCTGGCCTTCGCCGCCTCGCCCGGCGACCACGACCACTTCCGGGCGGACTACGAGATCTTCGTGGCCGAGGTGGATCCGGGCACCCTCGAGCTCGCCGGACCGCCGTTGCGGTGGACCCGGGATCCGGCGACCGATCGGTTCCCCGACGTCTACCGTGTCCCCCTGGCGTTGGGCCGCCGCGCGGGCGAGGCGCCCTTCACCGTGCGTCTCGAGCTGGGGGAGGGGCCGTGGGAGGTGGAGTGGGGCGACGGCGCCACCGCGCGGGGCGCCACGGCGGTGCACACCTACGACACGCCGGGGCGGTACCAGATCGAGGCGCGCTCCGGCGGCCGAAGGCTCGACGGCCAGGCCGTGGTCGCGCCGGCGCGGCCGCCCCGACCGCTCTCGGCCGAGCTCGTGGCCGGCGGGACCCGGCTCGCGGTGCGCTTCGACGAGCCGGTGCGCGCCGAGGGCGCTCGGCTGGAGCTGGCGTCGGGAGTGGGCGTCACCCTGCGCGGCGAGGAGGCGGGAGGCCGGGTGCTGGTGGCCGAGCTCGAGCGGCGGCTGGACCGGGGCGACCGCCTGCTCCTCTCCGGCGTGACCGACCGCGCGCAGTCGCCCAACGAGCTGGTCCCCGTCGAGCTCGAGGTGGCGCCGCCGAGCTGGCCGTCCGACCGGCGTCACCTGGAGTTTCTTTGGGAGACCGGCGCCGCGCCGAACCTGGTGCCGGCCCTGGAGGGCGCCGGCGAGCAGTCGGTGGTGCTGACGGCGCACGGTGCGGCGCGGCTGGACCACGACTTCGCGCTGCGGCCCGCGGGGGGCTACTTCGTCGCCCCGCCGGAGCTCGCCAACCGGCTCCGCTTCGGGGCCCAGGGCCGCAACGCCCTGTCGCTGGAGGCGGTGATCGAGCCCGATCCCTCGCGTGCGCCGGGCCGACGGGTGATCGTGGCGCAGGAGGGCTCCCTCCCCAACTTCCGCCTGACGCAGCAGGGCGGGTCGATCTTCTTCGCCCTACGGGTGGGGGTGCGGGGACCGGAGGCCGTGCGCGAGGTGCGTCTCTTCGAGGTTCCGGCGGGGCGGAAGAGCCACGTCGCCGTCTCCTTCACCCCGGGTCGTCTCCGGGCGTGGCTGGACGGCGAGGCCAAAGTGGACAGCGCCGAGATCCAGGGAGACCTCTTCCACTGGCGCAGCGACGATCTGCGCTTCGGCGCCGGGCCCGGCGGCCGGGCCGCCTGGCGCGGGCGTCTCGAGGGGGTGGCGATCTACAGCCGTCCCTTCGAGCCCGGCGAGCCGGCCGAGAACCACCTGCGCTACCGGAGAGCGCTGGCGGCCCGTCCCACGGTACCGGCGTGGACCGTCGAGGCGTCGCTGATCGGGTGCGCGCCCGCTCCCGACCCGGCCGAGATCGCTCCCTACCGCGAGGCGCTGACCGTCTGCCGCTATCGGGTGGAGCGGGCGATCGAGGGCGATCTGGAGGGGGGAAGCGTGGCCGTCACGGCGTGGGCGCTGCTCGACGGCGCGGCGGTCGAGCCGCCCGGCTCCTCGGCGGAGGTCGTGCGGCTGGTCCTCGAGCGCTTCGCCGACAACCCGCAGCTCGAGAGCGTCTACCTGGCCTCGGAGGGACCGGCCCCCGCCGTCGACAGCCTCTACTACGTGGTGGGCGGCGGCTAGGTCCGCCGCCGCTCACCACAGATCGAACGCGGTGGCGGCGGGGCGCAGCAGGAAGAGGGTGGGCTCCTGCGAGCCCTCGAAGCGAAAGCGGAGCCGGTAGGTGTAGAAGGGGTCCGAGGTCCACCACATCGAGTGGCTGCCTGTGGGCTCGCCCGGGTCGAGCAGGTAGAGGTCGGAATCGCCGGTCGGGGTCACGCGCGCGCCGGCGACGATCTCCAGCCGGGAGCCCGCCGGGGAGAGCACCTGGAGACCCAGGGTCGCCAGCGGTCTTTCGCGCCCGACCAGGACCTCGCCCGTGGTGCCGGGCAGCAGGGCCAGGCGGCGCCGGTCTACGATCCGCAGCGAGCGGCTCAGGGGCTTGAGCCAGAGACCGTTGTGGATGATGTCCTCCTGCCCCGAGGGCTTCAGGTGGCTCTGGGTGGTCTCGTACGGAAGCCACCGCTCGGCGACGGCGGTGGGGTACCTCCAGGTGTTGTCGGCTCGGCGCGGGTCGGAGGGACCCTGGAGCCAGAGGTGCCACAGGAAGGGCGCCGCCGCGAGCGTCGCCAGCCCGGCCCACAGAGCGCGCCGGGGCCGGGAGGCGACGAACCACAGGGCCGGGTAGAGGGGCAGGAAGTACCGGTTGGCGATCGCGGCGCCGCCGCCGTAGAAGTTGAAGGGGCGAAGCACCAGCACGGCGCCGAGGGAGACCGCGACCGCCGCCAGCAGCGCCCAGCGGGCCGCGCCCCGCGGGCCGGAGAGGAGCGGCAGGAGCAGCGGCAGGAAGTAGGGGAGGAGGCCGACGTGCCGGCCGACCAGCAGGTAGAGCAGGTTCGACGTCCCGGTGCGAACCCACTGCGGTCCCGCGTCGCCCACGATCCAGCCGCCCCAGGCCATGTTGCCGGCGCGCCCGAGCGCCTCCTGCCACTCGGCCGGGTGGAAGTCGACGTCCGGAAAGCCGGTGGAGGTGTAGAAGCCGCCGCGCTCGGCGCCGTAGGCGGTCCACGCCCCGGCTGTCGCCTGGTGCACCGCCACCCCGACGCCGGCGAGCAGGAGGGCGCCGGCGGCGAGGGCGGCCACCGCCCGCACCCTCCCGCGGGGGGCCGGCGCCAGGGCGGCGGCGGCGAGAAGCGGCGCGTAGAGCGGGCGGCTGAAGGCCACGGCGCACAGCAGCGCTCCGGCGACGGCCCAGCGCACCGCTCCGGGCCGGTCGGAGAAGAGGAGAGTGAGCCCCAGCGCGGTGAGGCAGGCCAGGAAGAGGTCGGCGTGGGCCCAGTAGACGTAGGTGAAGGCGACCGAGGCGAAGAGCAGCGCCGCCATCCACCAGGGAGCCGCCGCTCCCACCCGCCGTCGCAGGGCGGCGGCCGCCAGCCAACCGGCCGCGGCCAGGAGCAGGGCGTTGGCGACGAAGGGACCGTGCGTCGGCGACCAGCGGACGAAGGGCGCCAGGAAGAGCGGGTAGAAGAAGGGCTTGCCGTAGACCAGGGTCGCGCCGCCGTCGCCGCTCTGCAGGATGAGCCCCTCCGGCGGACGCCCCCAGTGGGCCTGGAAGCGCTCGAAGTCGGAGCGCTCGTAGACCAGGTCCAGGTCCCAGGCCAGACTCTCGGCCGCCATGAGGTAGGTCGCCTCGTCGCCCAGCAGGGTGGACCAGCGGGTGCGGTCCGCCACCGCCGCCGTCAGGGTCAGGGCGGCCAGGAGCAGCGCCAGCGTCAGCCACCCGGCCCGCTCTGCGGCGGCAGGTCGGTCGCCGGCCCCGGTCATCGGCGGAGTCGCTTCGGCCGCGCGGCGGGAATCGGGCCTCGATCTCCCATCGCCGCACAGGATAGCCGACCCCGCCCCCGGGCCTCGACCAGTATGCTCAAGCGCCCATGTCGATCCCGGCCACGGTGGTCATTCCCAACCTGGACTGCCCCCTGGTGGACCGCGCCGTGGAGGCGGTGCGGGCGCAGACGCCGGCCCTCGAGATCCTGGTGGTGGGCCGCGACCGCCCGGGCCGTCTCGCCGGCGCCGAGGGGGTCCGGATGGTGGCCACGGAGACGGCCCTGTCGCCGGCGGCGGCGCGCAACCGGGGGGTCGAGGAGGCGCGGGGGCAGGCGCTGCTCTTCACCGACGCCGACTGCCGTCCCCAGCCGGGGTGGGCGGAGGCACTGCTCGCGACGCTCGAGCGGGCCCCGGTGGCCGGGGGAGCGGTGCGCTTCGATCTCGGTGGCAACCGCTGGGCCGTGGCCGACAACATCGCCTCCTTCCACGAGTTCCTGGCCGATCGGCCGCGAGAGGACCGCACCCGGGGGCCGCTGGGGACCCTGAACCTGGCCGCGACGCGCGAGGCGTGGCGGCGCACCGGCCCCTTCGACGAGGCCCTGCCCACCAGCGAGGATCACGACTGGGTGCTGCGGGCGCGGCAGGCGGGGCTCGCCACCGCCTTCACCCCCGACGCCGTGGTGGAGCACGCGGCCGTGCGCTCCACCCGCGGCGAGCTGGAGCGGCACGCGGCCTGGTACGGACGGCACTTCCACGCCTTTCTGGCCCGGCACCCCGGCAGCTTCGCCCGCGGACCGACCTGGGCGAGCCGCGGCCGGCTGGCGGCGACGGCGCCGGTGAAGGCGCTGCTTTCGGCGGTCGGGATCTTCCGCCGCCACCCCGGTCTGCTGCCGGCGTGGCGGAGCCTGCCCGGGGTGGTGCGCTTCAAATGGGCCTGGTACCGCGCGGTGCTGGCCGCCTGGCCGGACGCCTGAGGGAGAGCGGCGGGTGCGCGTTCCAAAGACCGCCCGGACCACCGAGAAGCGGTTTCTCTTCTCGGCCGCGGCCTCCTACGGCAGCCAGCTCGGACGCACCGTCCTGCGTCTCGCCGCCGACCTGGCCCTGGCGCGTCTCATCCTGCCGGACGATCACGGGCTCTTCGACCTGGCCTGGCCGATCGTCCTCCTGGCCGGCTTCTTCCGCGACCTGGGGCTGCCTTACGAGCTGGTCCGTCACGAGCGACAGCCCTACGGCAGCTTTCTGATCTGGGAGCTCGGCGCCGGGATCCTGGTGGCGGGGGCCCTGGCCCTGGGCGCGCCGTTGCTGGGCGGCATGTCCCCCGGCCTGCCCGAGGTGCTGCCGGTGCTGGCGATCTTCGTCGTCCTCGACGGCCTCGCGGTGGTGCCGAGGATCTTCTTCGAGCGCCAGCTCGCGGTGAACCGGCTGCTGGGGCCGGAGATCGGCCGCGGCGTCGTGCTGGCGGCGGTCTCGATCGGCCTGGCGCTGCTCGACTTCGGCGTCTGGAGCTTCGTGGTGGGCGAGCTGGTGGCCATGGCGGTGTACGCGCTGGTCCTCTGGCGACGCGCCTGGGGCGCCATTCCGCTCGAGCTCGACTTCGGCATGGTGCCGCGGCTGCTGCGGCACTCGGCCCTCCTCTTCCTGATCGCCCTGCTCGCCAACGCCGTGGCCCTGGTGGGCCGCTTCCTCGTCAAGTCGGTGGCGGACACGGCGATGGTGGCCCAGTTCAGCAAGGCGATGCTCTGGTCGCTGCGCACCCAGATCCTCATCCTGCCGGCGCTGCTGCGGGCGCTCTACCCGGCGCTGGTGGCCTACCGGAGCGATCGCCACCGCTTCCTGACCGCCTACCGGCTGGGGACCGTCGCGGTGCTGTCGGTCGAGATCCTGGTCGCCTACTTCCTCTTCTTCAACGCCGAGGTGGTGATCGTCGAGCTGCTGCTGGGCCCCAACTGGGGCCCCGCGGCAGAGCTGGTGCGGATCCTCTGTCTGCTGCCGCTGGTGGACGTCTTCAACCTGCTGGGGGGCGAGATGCTCAAGGTGCGCCGCGAGGACCGGGTGTGGCTGGTCATCGTGACGGTGAACCTGCTCTGTCTGGGCGGCTTCGGCTGGCTCCTGGCGGGACGGCACGGCGTCGAGGGGGTCGCGTGGGCCCACTACCTGATGCTGGGGAACCTGCTGATGGCCTGGCGGGTGGGTCGGATCTGCGGTCCGGAGTTCCCGCGGCTGCTGGCCGATCTCCTCTACGTGATCGCCGTGCCCCTGCCCCTCTACCTGGTCGCCGCATGGCTCTTCCCCCCGGCGAGCTGGGCGCGCTTCGCCGCCTCCCTGGCGGCGGCGGCGCTGGCCGCCGGCCTCCTGGGCCTGCGCTTCCACCGCCCCTTCCGGCGGTTCTTCCGGGATCCCCCGGTCGCCGGCTAGACCTTCAGGGCCGCCCGGCCGCGCTCGGAGAGGATCTGCTCGGCCGCGGTCTTGCCGCTGCGCATGGAGTGGTCCATGTTGAAGTACTGCCACTCGCCGAAGCGACCGACGTTCTTGATCTTCGCCTCCGCGAGCCAGGCGCCGATGATCTCGAGGTTGCGGGCGTGCTCCAGGTCGTAGATCACGTAGGCCGGGTGGATCCGCTCCGTGTGGACCAGCGAGATCTCGTCGTCGGGCGTGATGAGCCCCGCCGCGATGAGCCCCTGGACGGTGCGCTCGACGGCCGTCCCCTCGTCCAGCGGCCGGACCTCGGAGAAGGCCACCTCGGTCGCGATGGAGCTCTTCCCCTCCGGCACCGTGTCGGGGCTGAAGTTGCCCGGCAGCGACAGCCGGTGGAAGGGGAACTCGTCCTCGTAGTAGTAGATCCAGTGCTTGTCGGAGATGCCCTCGCGCTCGATGCCCAGGTTGACGCAGTAGATGCCCTGGTAGCTCAGCCCGGCGCAGGCGCGCTCGACCTCCGGCGGCAGGCCGGAGACGAAGCGCGGCAGGAAGCAGAGCGGCGCCGAGTAGATCAGGTTGTCGAACGGCACCACCTCGCCGTCGGCGAAG
>JAWWBN010000142.1:0-9875 GCA_033720955.1 Thermoanaerobaculia bacterium
AAGCCGCTGTAGACGTCGGGGTCGATGCCCACCCCGGCCAGCACCCGCGGATCCACCATGCCGGCCCCCAGGATCTCCATCCAGCCGCTGTTGGAGCAGGTCCGGCAGCCGCCGCCGCGACAGAACGGGCAGGTGATGTCCACCTCGGCCGAGGGCTCGGTGAAGGGGAAGTAGCTGGGCCGCAGCCGCACCCCGGTGTCGGCGCTGAAGAGGCGGTGGACGAAGGTCTCCAGGGTCCCCTTCATGTGGCCGAAGGTGATCCCCTCGGCCACCGCGAGGCCCTCGCACTGATGGAACATGGGCGAGTGGCGCAGGTCGTTGTCGTGCCGGTAGACGCGGCCCATGCAGAGGATGCGGATGGGGGGCTCGCGCTCCAGCATGGTGCGGATCTGCACCGGCGAGGTGTGGGTGCGCAGCAGCCGTCCGTCCTCGAGGAAGAGAGTGTCCTGGGTGTCGCGGGCCGGGTGGTCGGCGGGGAAGTTGAGCAGCTCGAAGTTGTACCGGTCGTGCTCGACCTCGGGCCCTTCGGCGACGCTGTAGCCGAGGCCGGCGAAGATCTCGGCCAGGTCGTGCGCCACCAGGTTGATGGGGTGGATGCCGCCCGCGGCCGGCCGCCGCCCGGGCAGGGTGACGTC
Source organism: Thermoanaerobaculia bacterium (assembly GCA_033720955.1). Lineage (GTDB taxonomy): Bacteria > Acidobacteriota > Thermoanaerobaculia > Multivoradales > JAHEKO01 > JAWWBN01. Next base: position 636 of record JAWWBN010000142.1, read on the forward strand.
CACGGCGGCGGAGGCCCGCCGCGCCTCCCGCTCGCGCCGCTCGAGCTCGCGGTCGAGCTCCTCCAGGCGCTCCTCGACCCGCGTCTTCAGCCGGTTGACGCCCTGGCCCAGCTCCCGCCGCTCCTCCGGCGGCGCCTCCTTCAGCGAGGCGAGGAGCGAGCGCACCCGGCCTCGCCTGCGCCCCAGCCAGTCGAGCTTGAGCTTCTCCCAGCCGGCCCGGTCGGAGACCGCGTCCGCCTCTTTCTCGAACAGCTCCCGGTAGCCGGAGACGCCGGCGGCGCCGGCCGCCGCGCCCGCCTCGCCGCCGTCCACGAGCCTAGCCTTCCGCGGCCGCGGCTTCGGGCGAGGCGTCGCCCAGGCCCTGGCGGGCGAGCGCCACCACGTCGGAGAAGGCCTGCGGCTCCCTGACCGCGAGGTCGGCCAGCATCTTCCGGTTCAGCTCGCAGCCGGCCTTCTTCAGACCCTCGATCAGACGGTTGTAGGAGAGGCCGTTGGCGCGGGCGGCGGCGTTGATCCGCACGATCCACAGCCGCCGCAGCACCCGCTTGCGCTGCCGGCGGTCGCGGTAGGCGAACTGCTGGCTCCGGTCCACCGCCTGCTTGGCGACGCGGTAGGAGCGGGACTTGGCGCCGTAGTAGCCCTTGGCCTGCTTGAGGACGCTCTTGCGTCGCTTGGTCTTCTTGCTTCCGCGCTTGACTCTGGGCATCTCGAACCTCGTTTGGGGGTGGTTTCTGGGGCCGGCGTCGAGGCCGGCGGGCCGCGCTGGACAGGTTCGCTCCAGCCGCGGCGCGGTGGGCGCCCGGGGAGGGCCCTCTAGCCGTGCAGGACGGCCTTGATGTTCTTGGCGTACTTGCCGGCGACCAGGGTGCCCTTGCGCAGGCGGCGCTTCCGCTTGGTGCTCTTCTTGGTGAGGATGTGGTTCGCCATGGAGCGGCGGCGCACGACCTTGCCCTTGGCGGTGATCTTGAAGCGCTTGGCGGCGCCCCTGTGGCTCTTCTGCTTCGGCACGGCTGGGTCTCCTCGGCTGTCGGGCGTCCCGCCCGGCTGAACGGGGGATTGTAGCGTCTCGGGGCGGGCTTGTCACCCCCGGCGGGATCGTCCGCTCGCGGCCCCCTCTCGAGCGGCGGGACCCGGGCGCTCCTGGGGGTTTTCTCCTCCGCCGGCTGGGGGAATCCCCCCATGGACCCGACGCCCGCGGGACGGGATCCTGGGGTCGATCCCAAGCCACGGCCGGCGACCGGCCCGGTCCCGCGCCCACCGGTTCGAAGGAGCCTCACGATGACCCGATCCCACCTGCCCCTCGTCCTGGCCCTCGCGGCCCTCCTGCTCGGCGTCTCCGCCCCCCCGGCGGCGGCCTGGCAGGAGAAGGTCGACGCCTCCGTGCTGGCCGCCGCCGCCGCGGGCGACACGGAGATGCTGGTCTACTTCGCGGCGCGGGCCGACCTCGCCGGCGCCTACGAGCTGACCTCCAAGCTCGACAAGGGAGCCTGGGTCCACGAGCAGCTCACCGCCACCGCCGCGGCCAGTCAGGGCGCCCTGCTCGCCCAGATCGAGCTTCTCGGGGTGGAGCACCGCGCCTTCTGGATCACCAACGCCGTCTGGGTGCGGGGGGACCTCGCGATCGTCGAGCTCGCCGCGTCCACCCCGGGGGTGGAGCGCGTCTACGAGGTCGGCTTCGGCACCCTCGACCCGCCGGTGGGCGCCGAGGCCGGCTCGGGCGCCGAGCTCGCCACGGCCGCCGGCGGCAACCTCGAGGCGCTGGGGGCGCCCTCGGTGTGGGCGCTGGGCATCACCGGCCAGGGGGCGGTGGTGGCGAGCGCCGACACCGGCGCCGAGTGGCAGCACCCCGCGCTCCTCGACCAGTATCGGGGCTGGGACGGGGTCGCGGCCGACCACGACTACAACTGGCACCTGGGGGCCAACCCGAACTCCGGCTGCCCCGAGTTCCCCTCCACCGAGCCGTGCGACGACGACGACCTGCTGGGGGGCGGCCACGGCACCCACACCATCGGCACGATGGTCGGCGACGACGGCGGCGCGAACCAGATCGGCATGGCTCCCGACGCCAGGTGGATCGCCTGCCGCAACATGAACTTCGGGGTGGGTGCGGTGCCCTCCTACCTCGACTGCATGGAGTGGTTCATCGCACCCACCGACATCTCCGGCGCCAACCCCGACCCGTCGAAGGCCCCCGACGTGGTCAACAACTCCTGGGGCTGCGTCGAGGCGTGCCCGCCGCCGGTCCTCAAGGACACTCTCGAGGCGAGCCGCGCCGCCGGCATCTTCTACTCGGTCTCGGCCGGCAACGACGGCGAGACCGGCTGCTCGAGCCTGGCCTTCCCGCTGGCGATCTACGAGGCGGCCTTCTCGGTGGGCGCCGTGGACCACCGCAACGACCAGATCGCCGACTTCTCGAGCCGCGGTCCCATCGTCGCCGACGTGCCGAACCCGCCGCGGGTCGGACCCGACATCTCGGCTCCCGGCGTCGGGGTGCGCTCGAGCCTCAAGGGCGGCACCTACGGCAGCCTCGACGGCACCAGCATGGCGTCGCCCCACGTCTCCGGCCTGGTGGCGCTGCTGATCTCGGCCAACCCCGCCCTGCGCGGCGACGTCGACCAGCTCGAGCAGATCATCCAGTCGACGGCCAGGCCGCTCACCACCGATCAGGGCTGCGGCGACGACACGTCGAGCTCGGTCCCCAACAACTCCTACGGCTGGGGCCGGATCGACGCCCTGGCCGCGGTGCTCGAGGTCCTGGGGATCAACGAGCCGCCGCGGGCGGCCGACGACTTCGCCGTGGTGACGCTCAACACCGAGACCGCCATCGACGTGCTGGTCAACGACACCGATCCAAACAACGACGCGCTGACCGTCGCCGCCGTCACCCAGGGCTCGGCGGGCGGCGCCGTCTCCCACGACGGCGTCACCGTGACCTACGACCCGCCGCACAACTTCGTCGGACTCGACACCTTCACCTACACGGCGTCCGACGGCGAGGGCGGCACCGCCACGGCGCGGGTCGAGGTGGACGTCCGCTGCGCGGAGGAGGCGACCCCCCTCTTCTCCGACGACTTCGAGCCCCAGCCGGAGGAGGGCTGGACGGTGGATACCGCGGCCAACGCCAACCCGGCCAGCGCCCCCTGGACGCCGGCGCCCGATCCGTTCGCCCACAGCCCGGTGAGCTCCTACGTCAGCGACGCCACGACCCTCGATCTCAAGGACGATCGGCTGGTCTCGCCCCCCCTCGCGCTCCCCGGTGCGAGCCGGCTGGCCTTCTGGCACCGCTTCGAGTTCGAGGGCGGGTTCGACGGCGGAGTCCTGGAGGTCTCGACGGACGGCGGCGCCACCTGGGCGGACATCGAAACGGCCGGCGGCGTCTTCCTGGCCGGCGGCTACAACGGCGCCATCTCGCCCTCGTACGACAACCCCCTCGCCGGACGGCCCGCCTGGACCGCCGCCTCCGGCGACCTCGAGACCATGGTCCGGGTGGAGGTGGATCTCGGAGCCCTGGCCGGCGCCGAGATCCGCCTGCGCTGGCGGCTGGGCGCCGACTCGCTGGTGCCGGGGTCGCTGCCCGGAACCGGCTGGTGGATCGACGACGTCGAGCTGCTCGAGATCTCCGAGGTCTGCCGCTTCGCCCCCGTCGCGGAAGACGACGCGGCCACGACGGCGGCGGACACGCCGGTGACCACCGCCGGCCTGGCCAACGACAGCGATCCCGACGGCGACCCGCTGACGGTGGGCGACCTCTCCGATCCCGCGCACGGCTCGGCGGCCGTGAACCCCGACCAGACCGTGACCTACACACCCGACCCCGGGTTCGTGGGCAGCGACAGCTTCACCTACGAGGCGTGCGATCCCGACGGCCAGTGCGACGGGGCGACGGTCGGGGTGGAGGTCGAGGCCGAGCCCCAGCCGGCCGAGAAGATCACCGGCGGCGGGTGGATCCCCCGCGCCGACGGGGGCAAGGCCACCCTTTCGGTCAACGTGCACCCGGGCGAAGGTCCGCCGCAGGGGCGTCTGAGCTACGACGGCAACGCGGGTGGCCTGCGCCTCATCGGCACGGTGACCGGATCCGAGATGCTCACGGCGGAGACCGCCCGCCTCACCGGCTCCTGCGAGCTCGACGACGGCACGCCCTGCACCTTCGAGGCCGAGATCGAGGACCGGGGCGAGCCCGGCGCCGGAGTGGACCGGTTCGCGATCCGGGTCACCTCGGCGACGGGCTCCCTGCTCCACGAGGCGGACAGCCTCCTCGGCGGAGGAAACCTCCAGATCCACTGACGACCCGGCCTTCTCGGCCCCGCCCACGGCGAGCTCCCCCGGCTCCCCGAGCTCGACCGAAGGGGTGACCCCTCTCTAGAGCTCGTCCGACCGGGTGCGCTCCCGGTCGAGGATCCGGCCCGCCACCTCGGCCACCGCCGTCGCGCCCAGGTCGTCGCCGCGGCGCAGCCGCAGCGCCACGGTCCCCGCCTCCTCCTCGCGGCCACCTACCACCAGCATGTAGGGCACCTTCTGGAGCTGGGCCTCGCGGATCTTGTAGCCCAGCTTCTCGTTGCGGTCGTCCAGCCGCACGCGCACCCCGGCCTCGGCCAGCTCGGCGGCCACCCGGCCGCCGTAGTCGAGGAACTTCTCCGACACCGGCAGCACCACCGCCTGCTCGGGCGCCAGCCAGACGGGGAAGGCGCCGGCGGTGTGCTCGATGAGGATGCCCAGGAAACGCTCCAGCGACCCCAGCATGGCGCGGTGGATCATCGCCACGCGGTGCTCGCCGCCGTCCGCGCCGACGTAGGTCAGGTCGAAGCGCTCCGGAAGCTGGTAGTCGAGCTGAACCGTGCCCATCTGCCAGCTCCGGCCCAGCGCGTCCTCGATCTGGAAGTCGATCTTGGGACCGTAGAAGGCGCCGTCGCCGGGGGAGACCCGGTAGGGGGTGCCGCGCGACTCCAGCGCCGCCGCCAGGGCGGCCTCGGCCCGCTCCCACATCTCGGCCGTGCCGATCGACTTCTCCGGCCGGGTCGAGATCTCGACGTCCACCCTGGAGAAGCCGAAGGCGGCGTAGATCTCGAGGATCATCGACACCGCGGCCTGCACCTCGGCCTCGACCTGATCCTCGGTGCAGAAGATGTGGGCGTCGTCCTGGCAGAAGCTGCGCACCCGGGTCAGGCCCGAGGTCACGCCGCTCTTCTCGTACCGGTGGAGACGGCCGAAGTCGGAGTAGCGCACCGGCAGGTCGCGGTAGGAGCGCAGCCGGGTGCCGTAGATCAGACAGTGGGTCGGGCAGTTCATGGGCTTCACCGCCATCGGCTTGTCGTCGGCGTCGGTGAAGAACATCGCCTCGCGGTAGTTCTCGAGGTGCCCGGAGGTGCGCCACAGCTCCACGTCCAGGATCTGCGGGGTGACCAGCTCCTGGTAGCCGTGCCGGTCCTGCACACCGCGCACGAACTCGATCAGGCGGTTGTAGACGAAGGCCCCCCTGGGGTGGAAGAAGGGCGTCGCCGGGGCGTGGTCGTGGAAGCTGAAGAGGTCGAGGTCGGCCCCGAGCCGCCGGTGGTCGCGGGCCCGCGCCTCCTCCAGGGCTCCCAGGTAGGCGTCCAGCTCCTCGGCACTGGCGAAGGCGGTGCCGTAGACCCGCTGGAGCATCTCGTTGCTGGCGTCGCCGCGGAAGTAGACCCCGGAGGCGTCGAGGAGCTTGACCGCCCCGATCTGCGACGCCCGCTGGACGTGGGGCCCGCGGCAGAGGTCGGTGAAGCCGCCGTGCCGGTAGAGGGTGATGGTCTCCCCCTCCGGGATCTCCCTGAGCCGCTCGAGCTTGAGCGTCTCCCCCATCTCCTCGAAGAGCCGCTCGGCCTCCTCGCGCGAAACCTCGATGCGCTCGAAGACGGCGTCCTCGGCCAGGATCTCCAGCATCTTGGCCTCGATCTTCTCGAGATCCTCCGGGGTGAACGAGCGCGGGAAGCGGAAGTCGTACTGGAACTTCTCCGAGTGATCCTGGCGGCCGGCGTCGTACTCGGCCTCGGGCCAGAGCCGCTTCACCGCGTCAGCCATGACGTGCTCGGCGCTGTGCCGGACGAACTCGCCGGCCTCGGGGCTCTGGACGGTGACCAGCCGGAGCTCGCCGCCCCGGTCGAGCGGCAGCCGCAGGTCCACCATCCCGCCGTCCAGGAGGGCGCCCACCGCGTCGGCGGCGAGCCGCGGTCCGATGGACTCGGCCACCTCGAGGGGGGTGGTGCCGGCGGCCACCGCGCGCACCGAGCCGTCGGGGAGCCGGAGCTCGATCGTCTCTTTTTCGGGCATGGTTCGACCCTCGATCCTTCCGCCGGTAGACACGAACGCCGCCCTGCCTACCGGCTGGCGGGGGTAGTGGCGGGACGGGGAGACGCCGGACGGTGGTAGGCGCTAGCGGACTCGAACCGCTGACCTCTACCGTGTGAAGGTAGCGCTCTAACCAACTGAGCTAAGCGCCTGTGCATGATTCGCCCGGGGTCGGGTCTGACGCTGGTAGGCCCGAGCGGACTCGAACCGCTGACCTCTACGATGTCAACGTAGCGCTCTAACCAACTGAGCTACGGGCCTCCGCCGCCGCCCGCCGAGCCGTCGGCGAGCGCCGAAGGAGCACCCTAGCAGAGCCCCGAAGCGGAGGTCAACGGGGCCGGCCGAGCCGCCACCGGCTAGCCCCCCAGGCGCCGCAGCCAGATCCGCGCCCGCTCGATGTCGGCGGCGTAGCGGCCCGGGGGCGCCTCGGCCACGAACCGGCGCAGCGCCCCGCGGGCGGCCTCCAGCTCACCCAGCTCCATCGCCACGACCGCGGCGTTGTAGAGGACGTCGAAGTCGCGGGGGTCGCGCCCGGCCGCCTTGCGCAGCGCCGCGAGCGCGTCGCGCTTCTCGCCCAGGTTGTAGAGGGCGGTGCCCAGGTAGTTCCAGGCCAGCGGCAGCTCCGGGTTGAGGTCCAGCGCCCGGCGCGCCGCGGCGCGCGCCGCCGTCCACTCCTCGCGCCGCAGGGCCACCAGCGCCAGGCTCTCGTGGATCACCGGGTCGCTGGGGGCGAGAGCCGCGGCCCGCTCCAGCACCCGCCGCGCGTCGGCCTGACGGCCGGCCTCCGAGTAGACCACCCCCAGGGTCTGCAGCAGTTGCGGGTCATCCTCCCCGGCCAGTGGCTCGAGCACCTCCACCGCCTCCGCCGCGCGGCCGGCCTCGGCCAGGGAGAGACCGAGCTGACGCAGCAGGGCGGGGCTGGCGGCGTTGCGGGCGCGCGCGGCGAACATCGCCTCGAGGGCGCCGGCCAGGTCGCCCCGCTGGAGCAGCACCTGGGCCAGGTAGTAGTGGGCGATCCGCATCTCGGGCCGCTCGGCGAGGACCTCCCGGGTGGTCCGGGCCGCCTCGTCCAGCCGGCCCCGCTGGTAGAGGTCGATCACCCGGTGCATCTTGCGGTCCAGGTGCACCAGCCGCTTCGGGTCGTCGGCGGCGGTGAACTCGGCCCGCGCCGGGGCGTCGCCGCCCAGGTACCCCAGGCTCTGGAGCGCGCGGCGCTCCTCCGGCGAGGAGGGCAGCCGCTCGGGCGGCCAGGACGACTCCTCCGGAAGCCGGGCGGCCAGCCGGCGCGCCCGCTGCCGCTCCCGGTCGACGAGGTTGCGCGTCTCGGCCGGGTCGGCGCCCAGGTCGTAGAGCTCGGGGAGCGGCAGCGCGATCAGCTTGTGGCTCCCCGCCAGGGTGCCGCGGAGGGGCGCCCAGCCGCGGTCCAGGGTCGCGGTCAGGGCCTCGAAGTAGGTCGCCGCGTCCGGCTCCGGAGGGCCCAGCAGCGAGCGCCCGGAGAGCCCCTCCGGCGGCTGGAGACCGACTGCGCGCAGGAGGGTGGGCAGGAGATCCACGTGGCGGGCGGGCCGCGGGTCGCTCCCCGCCGGCAGGCCCCGGGCCCAGAGCACGAGAGGCACGCGGAGGGTGGGCTCGTAGGCGAACAGGCCGTGGGTCAGCTCGCCGTGGTCGCCCAGGGCCTCGCCGTGGTCGGAGGTGACGGCGATCAGCGTCGGCGCCTCCCGCCCCTCCAGGAAGGGGGTCAGCAGGGGCGCGAGATGGGCGTCGGTGGCCGCCACCTCGCCGCGGTAGGGGTCGGCGGCGAAGCGGGTGGCGAAGGGCTCGGGAGGCTCGTAGGGGGCGTGGGGGTCGAACAGGTGGAGCCAGAGCAGACGCCGCTGCCCGTCGTGGGCGCGCCACCACTCCAGGCCCCGCCGCACCACCTCGCTCCCGGGCCGCTCGGCGGGGACGATCTCGGCGGGGTGCGAGCCGAGCGGGAGCTCCTCGTCGTAGAAGTCGAAGCCCCGGGCCAGGCCGAAGCGGGAGGCCAGCGGAAAGGCCCCGATCACCGCGCCGGTGGCGAAGCCGGCGTCGCGGAGCTCGGTGGCCAGGGTGGGGATCCCGTCGGGCAGGCGGAAGCCCCGGTTGTCGCGCACGCCGTGCCGGTAGGGGTAGAGCCCGGTCAGGATGTTGGCGTGGGAGGGCAGGGTCACGACGTTGTGCGCGTGGGCCCGGGGGTAGACCCGCCCCTCCGCCGCCAGCCGGTCGAGGACCGGAGTCTCCGCCCGCTCGTCCCCCAGAAAACCGAGGCGGTCCGCCCGCAGGGTGTCGAGGGTGACGAGGAGGACGTTCTCGACCGAGACGTCGACCGCCGGCAGAGCCTCGGCGGATGAGGCCCCCGTGCGGTCGGCCGGCCCCCCGACCGCCCCCTCCCCCACCGCCGTCTCGCCCCCGCCGCACGCCCCGGCGACGAGAGCCAGCAGCAGCGCTCCCCATCCCCTCGTGAGCCACCCGTCCCGCATCGCCCGCATCTTAGCCCTCGCCCCGGGCCCACCCAAGACGCCGGCGAGGGAGCTCCCGTCGGCCCGCTGGACGCCCTCTCCCCGACCCCGCTACATTCTCTTGATGGCATCGGCGGCCCCGCAGCGAACCCCCCGCGGCCCCCTCCCGGCGGCCCTGTGCCTGCTCGCCCCGCTCTCCGGCGCCGCCGCCCCGCTGCCCGCCGAGACGCCCCCGTTCACCGAGGAGGCCGCCGCCACCGGCCTCGACTTCGTGCACTTCAACGGCATGTCGGGCGAGTACTACTACGTGGAGATCGTGGGACCCGGTGCCGCGCTGTTCGACGCCGACGGAGACGGAGACCTCGACGCTTACCTGGTCCAGGGCACGATGCTGGGACCCTCCAAGACGCTGGACGACGCCCTCATCCCGCCGGGCGCTGACCAGCCGCTG
>JAWWBN010000143.1:0-9874 GCA_033720955.1 Thermoanaerobaculia bacterium
CCGACGAGGCTGGCGGCCGCTGCGCAGCCTGCTCTTCGCGCACTGGGGAGCGGAGGAGCAGGGGATCATCGGCTCGGTGGAGTGGGTCGAGCGTCACCGTGAGGAGCTCCTCGACGGCGGCGTCGCCTACGTCAACCTCGACTCCGCCACCCGCGGGCTCGAGTTCGGCGCGAGCGCCGCGCCCTCCCTGAAGACGGTGATCGAGGAGGTGGCGCGGGCGGTGGAGCACCCCGACCCGGCGCACGACACCGTCTACGACCAGTGGCTTGCGGCGGGGGAGGGCGAGCCGAGCTTCGGCAACCTCGGAGGCGGCTCCGACCACGTCGGCTTCTACTGCCACGTCGGGGTGCCCTCCTGCGGGCTGGGGGCGGGCGGCGCCCAGGGCACCTCCTACCACTCGAACTACGACACCCTCGCCTGGTACCGCCAGGTGGTGGGCGACGACTACGAGCCGGCCCGGATGCTCACCCGCATGGTGAGCCTGCTCGCCGGCCGGCTGGCCGCCGCGCCCCTGCTGCCTCTCGACCCGGTGCGCTACGCCACCGACGCCCGCCGGCACGTGGAGGAGCTCGAGCGACGGGCCGTCGAGCGCACGGTGGCGATCGACCTGGCCGCGCTGCGGACGGCGATCGACCGCTACGAGGGCGTCGCCAAGAGCAGCCGCGACCGGCTGCTGGCGGCGGTGGAGGAGGACCTTCTGACCGGCGAGCGTCTCGACCGCGTCAACGAGAGGCTGCTGCGGCTGGAGCGGGTCTGGCTTCGCGAAGAGGGTCTGCCGGAGCGGCCCTGGTTCCGCAACCTGTACGCCGCCACCGACCAGGACTCGGGGTACGCCGCCTGGATGCTGCCGGCGTTGCGCTGGGCGGTCGAGCGGCGGCGAGACCGCGATCTCGAGCGGTTGGTGCCGCTCTACGTGACGGTCTTCGGACGGCTGGGCGAGGAGATGGCCGAGATCGGCCGCCTCCTCGAGGGCGGACGGCGGGCTACCAGCTCGCCTTGATGACGCCCGGCAGGTAGCCCTGCAGGGCGAGATCGCGCAGGGCGATTCGCGACAGACCGAACTTCCGGTAGTAGCCGCGGGGACGGCCGGTCAGGTTGCAGCGGTTGACCACCCGGGTGGGGCTGGCGTCGCGCGGCAACTGGCGCAGAGCGTACTGCGCCTCCATCCGGTCCTCCATCGAACGACTCTTGTCGTTGATGATCTTCTTCAGCTCGAGACGCTGCTCGCGGTATCGCTCCGCCATCCGCTTGCGCTTCTCGTTCTTGGCGATCTTCGCTTTGCTGGCCATCTGGAATCCTCGTCGTCGGTCGGCCGCTCGACGGCGGCAAACGGGGATGGTACCCCGCTCCGGAGCGAAGGTCAACCTCGTCCCATCACCTGCACGACGACCCGCCGACGGCGAGGCCGGTTGTCGAAGTCGCAGAGCACGATCTGCTGCCAGGTTCCCCGCCTCACCTCGCCCTCCACGACCGGCAGGGTGAGCGATGGCCCCAGCAGCGCCGCCCGCACGTGGGAGTAGCCGTTGCCGTCCCCCCAGCGCAGGTTGTGCGCGTACTCGCCGCCGCTCGGCGCCAGCTCCTCCATCACCCGCGTCAGGTCCGCCACGCACCCGGATTCGAACTCCAGCGTGGTGATCCCCGCCGTCGACCCCGGCGTGAACACCAGCACCATCCCCTCCGCCACCCCGGACCCGGCCACCGCCCTCTCGACGTCCGCCGTCAGATCGTGGACGTCCGTGTTCGCCGACGTCTTCCGCTCGAGCGTCTCGCTGTGCACCCTCATCGTCCCTCCTCGATCTCGAGACAGATCTTGCCGAAGTGCTCCCCGGCCGCCATCCTCTCGAAGGCCGTCTTCGCCTCGGTGAAGGGGCGCACCGAGTCCACCACCGGGGCGATCCGGTTGACCTCGATGGCGCGGCTCATCCCCTCGAAGCCCTCCCGGCTGCCCACCAGGATGCCCTGGACTCGGACGCTCTTCATCAGGATGGGCACCACGGAGAGGTCGGAGACCGGGCCGGAGAGGACGCCGATCATCGCCACCGTCCCGCCGACCCGAACCGCCTCCAGGGACTGGGCCAGGGTTCCGGCTCCCCCCACCTCGACCACCAGATCCACGCCGCGCCCACCCGTCAGCTCGCGCACGGTGCGGCCCCACTTCGGGGTCTCGCGGTAGTTGACCCCGTGGGCGGCGCCCAGCTCGCGGGCCCGCTCGAGCTTCTCGTCGCGGCTGGAGGTCACGATCACCCGTGCCCCCAGGGCCGAGGCGAACTGCAGCGCGAAGAGAGAGACCCCGCCGGTGCCGAGCACCAGGACCGTGTTCCCCGCGGTGATCCGGCCGTGGGTGACCACGGCGCTCCAGGCGGTCAAGCCGGCGCAGGGTAGACAGGCCGCCTCGACGTCGGAGAGGTGCTCGGGGAAGCGGATCACCCCGCGCTCGGGGAGGACCATCTTCTCCTGGAGGGCGCCGTCCAGCGGTCCGCCCAGGGTGCTGCGGGTGCCGTCGGGGGGCGGCTCGCCGCCCATCCAGCTCTGCGAGAAGAGGGTGGCCACGCGGTCGCCGGGGGCGACCCGCGTCACGCCGTCGCCCACCGCCTCGACCACCCCCGCTCCGTCGGAGCAGGGCACCAGCGGCAGCGGCTGCCTGGGGTTGTAGAGCCCCCGGACCATCATCAGGTCGCGGTAGTTGAGCGACGCGGCGCGCATCGCCACCAGCACCTGGCCGGGCCCCGGCTCGGGCTCGGGCCGCTCGGCGAGCCGCAGGTTGTCCAGGCCGAAAGAGCCTTCGATCTCGATCACTCTCATCGTCTCGTCTCCCTTCCCCGGACCGGCGGGCGCGCGCGACCGACCCGCTCGGGGCTCATCCAGCCCCGCCGCCGGCCGGGGCCGCGGTCAGGTGAAGTCCGACCGGGTGAAGAGGCTGACCAGTCTCAGCCCCTCCGCCTCGATCGCCTCCCGGCCTCCTTCCTGCCGGTCGATCAGGGTGACCAGGCTCTTCACCTCGAATCCGGCCTCCCGCAGCCGGCGCGCCGCCGCCAGCGAGGAGCCGCCGGTGGTCACCACGTCCTCGACCACGACCACCGTGGCGCCCGGCTCGATCAGCTTCTCGCCCTCGATGGCGGCCCCGGTGCCGTGCTCCTTGGCCTTCTTGCGGATCACCAGGTGGGCCAGGGGCCGGCCGGCGAGATGGCTCACCACGGAGATCGCCGCCCCGATGGGCACCGACCCCAGCTCGAGCCCCCCCACCGCTCGGACGAGCGGATACTCGGTCAGCTCCTCGATGGCCTCGAAGAAGAGCCGCCCGGCGAGATAGGCCCCCTCGGCGTCCAGAACCGTCTGCTTGCTGTCGAAGTAGAAATCCGACTCGCGCCCGCTGGCCAGCACCACCCGGCGGCGCTGATAGCTGCGCTCGGCGAGAATCGTCTTCAGCCGCTCGCGCTCCGATGGCGGGTCGGGACCCATGGAGCGCAAGCCTAGCGCGGCGCTGTTCGAAGGCGAAGACGCCGCCCACGGCGAAGAGGGGGCTCAGCCGAAGGCGTTGCGCAGCTCGCGCAGGCCGTCCGCGAAGGCGCCGCGGGAGAGGCGCCACGCCAGAAGGACTGTCAGCAGCGCGGCGCAGAGGATGTGGAGCAGGTCGGGGCCGCTCTCCAGGCCCTCGGCGAGCGGCGCGGCCAGGGCCGCGGCGGGACCGACCAGGATCTCGAAAGCGATCCCGCACGCCAGGGCGGTGAGGATGACGCTGCCCAGATAGACGCGCACGAACCGGCCGCCGAAGGTCTTCGACAGCAGCACCACCGTGGCGGCGTTGGTCGCCGGGCCGGCCAGGAGAAATACCAGCGCCGCCCCCGGACCCACGCCCTTGGCCAGGAGCGCCGCGGCGATCGGAGTGGAGGCCGACGCGCACATGTAGAGCGGGATTCCCACCACTAGGAGCAGGAGCATGGGCACGATGCCGGCGCCCAGACCGCGGTCGGCCAGGTCCGACGGAAGCAGGCCGGTCAGAAGTCCGGCGATCAGGATCCCCAGCACGAGCCAGAAGGCGAGGTCGTCCAGGAGCTCGACGAAGCCGTATTCGATCGCCGGGCGGAGGACGTCGCGCCAGAGCCGACGCCGGGCGGGAGCTCCCGCGGGCGGGTCGAACCCTGCCGACGGGGCGCACTCTCCGCACGGCTCCGCCGCCGGCGCCTCGGCCGGGATCTCGCCCTCCTTCAGGAAGAGCATGGCCCCCAGGCCGCCCACGATCGCCGTCAGGAAGGCGGCGATCGGCCGGGCCACGGCGAAGAGCGGACCCATCAAGCCCCAGGTGAAGACGATCGAGTCCACGCTCGACTCGGGGGTCGTGGTCAGGAAGGAGAGGGCCGCCGGCTGGCTGGCGCCCTTGCGGCGCAGCTCCACGGTGATCGGCACCACGCCGCAACTGCAGACCGGCAGCGGCACGCCGATGAGCGCCGCCCGCACCACGCCCCCCATCCCCGGCTTGCCCATCCACCGCTGGATGAGCCGCTGGGGCATCAGAACGTGGACGAGCCCGGCCATCAGCAGGCCGAGCAGCAGGTAGGGCGCCGCCTCGAGGAGGGTGTCGAGGGTGGCGAGGAGGATGTCCGCGAGCAGCCGCATATGCCGTTGGGCACCCTAGCAGTCGGCCATTTTCAGATAGGAACAGATTCTCGGTAACGGCTCGGGAAGCTGCATCTCCTCTCGGTGGGGCGGCGCCGCGCCGCTCGAGCCGCTCAGGCTTCGATGAGGCTTCGGAGAATCGCGAACAGCTCCGCCGGCTCGTAGACCTCCAGCTTCGACAGGACGAGCGTGGCCTCCCGCTGGAGCCAAGGGCTCTCCCGCACCGGTCTCCTCGCGACGGTCAGGACAACCACCGGGACCTGGTTCGAGGTGGTCAGGCGGACTTCGTGGCGAAGAAAGCGGAGAAAGCGCAGTCCCGCGTAAAGATCTTCCTCCTCGCTCTCCGGCACGGCATCGGAATCGTCGGGGATGACGAGGTCCGTCACCACGAGGTCGAAACGCTCCGTCCGAACCCGTTCCATCGCGGCCCCCAGACTCGCGGCCAACTGGAACTCGTAGCCGGCGGAGCGCGCTTCCGCCTCGATCGAGGCGAGCGTCCACTCGTCGTCCTCCACCAGCAGGATCCGCTTGCGGCTCACTCGGGGTAGAGGTGCTGAGCGACGTGGATGTCCTTGGCGATCAACAGATCGGATTGGACCTCACCCAGGTCGGCGCGCGTAGTCCTGACGAGCTCCACCTGTTCTCGCGGAAGGCTCAGGTACTTCGCCTCCCAGGCGGGCCCAGAGAGGATTCGGGTCGTCCGGTCCAGGACGGTGTTCTTGGCCCGATGCAGAGTCTTGCGAACGGTCGCGGGGAGGTTCGGATGCTGTTCCTGGAACGCGGCGAGCAGCCCGTCGGCGGCTCTCCTCAAGTGGGCGGCCTGGGGCTGCGCGAGGACGGAATCCGCCCGCAGATCACAGAGCGGCAACAGCGCATCCCGATACTCCTGCAGGGCGGTGGCGAGCTTCAAGAAAGCCCGGTGTGTGGCTCGGAACTCGTGCCCCCTCAGGTCCAGGAGCTGCGCGAGCTCGGGTATCGACGTCTGCAGTCTCTCCTGCCTTCGAGCGGTGCGCCAGGCCGCCAGGGCGGCGACCACCGCCACGAGAAGAGAAGCGACCGCCGTGATGTAGGCGGCGACGATTCTCGGATCGTCCATGAGGGTGGAGAGCAGTCTACTGCAGCGTCGGCCCGCGGCTGTCGCAGCGATCTAGGATAGGGCCCATCCGCTCTTCTGCCGCGCACGGAGGACTCCCCGATGTTCCGCTCCCTCGTCCCTCGCCGATTCTCTCTTCCGGTCGCTCTCGGTCTCCTGCTCGGCACCGCCGCGCTACCGGCCGCAGCGACCGATCCCGCCGACGAGGCGGACCCGATCGCCACGGCGGCGGCCGGGCTGACGCTGCGGTCGATCGGGCCCGCGCTGATGGGCGGGCGGATCGCCGACCTCGCCGTGGACCCGCGCGACCCCTCGACCTGGTACCTGGCCGTCGGCTCGGGCGGCGTCTGGAAGACCGGCAACGCGGGCATCACCTGGACACCCGTCTTCGACGACCAGCCCTCCTACTCGGTGGGGTGCGTGACGGTGGACCCCACGAGCCCGGACACCGTCTGGGTGGGCACCGGCGAGAACGTCTCGGGCCGCCACGTGGGGTGGGGCGACGGCGTCTACAAGAGCCTGGACGGCGGCGGAAGCTGGCAGAGGATGGGGCTTGCCCGGTCGGAGCACATCGGCAAGATCGTGGTCCACCCCGAGGACGGCAACGTGGTGTGGGTGGCCGCCGAGGGGCCGCTCTGGTCGTCCGGCGGCGACCGCGGCGTCTACAAGACCTCCGACGGCGGCCGCACCTGGCGACGGGTCCTCCAGATCGACGACGACACCGGGGTCACCGACCTCGTCATGGACCCGCGCAACCCCGACCTCCTCTACGCCGCCGCCTACCAGCGCCGCCGACAGGTCTGGGCGCATCTCGCCGGCGGCCCCTCCTCGGGCATCTACAAGTCCACCGACGGGGGCGAGAGCTGGCGGCGCGTCGAGCGCGGTCTGCCCTCGGGCGACGTGGGGAAGATCGGGCTCGCGGTCTCGCCCGCCGATCCGGACGTGGTCTACGCCACCATCGAGGCCGGCGAGGAAACCAGGGGCTTCTACCGCTCGCGCGACCGCGGCGAGTCGTGGGAGAAGCGCAGCTCCTACGTCTCGGGCGGCACCGGACCGCACTACTACCAGGAGATCGTCGCGTCGCCCCACGACGTGGACCGCGTCTACCAGATGGACGTCTTCCTGCACGCCACCTCCGACGGCGGCGCCACCTTCGAGGTGGTGGGCACCGGGCGGGAGAAGCACAGCGACAACCACGCCCTGTGGATCGATCCGGACGACCCCGAGCACCTGCTCGCCGGCACCGACGCGGGTCTCTACGAGACCTTCGACGGCGGCGCCACCTGGCGCCACTTCGAGAACCTGCCGGTGTCGCAGTTCTACCGCCTGGCGGTCAGCGACGCGGCGCCCTTCTACGAGGTGCTCGGCGGCGCCCAGGACCTGGGGACCCTCATCGGCCCGGTGCGCACCAGGAACGTCGAGGGGGTGGCCAACAGCGACTGGCTCGTGCCCCTGGGCGGCGACGGCTACCACTGCGCCTTCGACCGCGAGAACCCCGACATCGTCTACCTGGAGTGGCAGGTCGGGCGGCTCGAGCGCTGGGACCGCGCCAGCGACGACCTGATCGACATCCAGCCGCAGCCGGAGCCGGGCGAGGAGCCCGAGCGGTGGAACTGGGACGCGCCCCTCCACACGAGCCCTCACGTCCCGGGACGGCTCTGGTTCGGCTCGCAGCGTCTCTGGAGGAGCGACGACCGCGGCGATTCCTGGACGCCGGTGAGCGCCGACCTGACCCGCGGCGGCAACCGCTACGAGCTGCCCATCATGGGTCGCTATCGCGGCGTGGACGCCCTCTGGGACCACCGAGCGATGTCGTGGTACGCCACCCTCACCACCATCTCCGAATCCCCCCTCGTTCCCGGACTCCTCTACGTCGGCACCGACGACGGCTTGATCCAGGTCAGCGAGGACGGCGGCGCCACCTGGCGTCGCGCCACGCCCCCGCCGCAAGCGCCCGAGCGCTCCTTCGTGCAGGAGGTGATGGCCTCGCTCGCCGATCCGGACACCGTCTACGCCGCCCTCGACAACCACAAGATGGGCGACTTCCGACCGCTCCTCTACGTCAGCGGGGATCGCGGCCGGAGCTGGCGGAAGATCGTCGACGGCCTGCCGGAGAGCACCATCGTCTGGGCCCTGGCCCAGGACCACGAGGAGCCGGCCCTGCTCTTCGCCGGCACCGAGTTCGGCATCTACTTCAGCCTCGACGGCGGCGGGCGCTGGCGAGAGCTGTCGGGAGGGGCGCCGACCATCGCCTTCCGCGATCTCGCCATCCACCGCGGCGAGGGCGACCTGGTGGGGGCCAGCTTCGGGCGCGGCTTCTACGTGCTGGACGACTACGGCCCGCTGCGCGAGCTGGCAACGGAGGGGCTGGCCGCCGACGCCACCCTCTTCGGCACGCGCGACGCCTGGTGGTGGGTGCCCTCCGAGCCCATGCAGGCGCGGGGCAAGCCGACCCTCGGCTCCACCGACTTCACCGCGCCCAACCCCCCCTTCGGCGCCCTCGTCACCTATCACCTGGCCGAGAGCGCCACCACCGCCGCCGAGAAGCGGAAGAGGCGCGACCAGGAGCTCTCCGAGGCCGGAGAGAAGGTGCCCTTCCCGGGCTGGGACACCCTGGCGGAGGAGGCGCTCCAGGAGGAGCCGCGGGTCCTCGTCACCGTTCGCGACGCGGAGGGCAACCCGGTGCGCACGCTCGCCGGGCCCGCCGAGGCGGGGCTCCACCGCGTGAGCTGGGACCTCCGCCGCCCGGCCCCCGACCCGGTCGACCTCGAGCCCCCCGGCTTCCGGCCGCCCTGGGCCGGCGACCCGGTGGGTCCGCTCGCGCACCCCGGCGTCTACACCGTCGAGCTGGCCCTGGAGAGCTCCGGGGAGCTCACCCCCCTCGCGGCGCCGCGGGAGCTGCGGGTGGTGCCGGTGCCCGGCTTCGCCCGCGGCGAGCCCGATTTCGCGGCGGTGACCGCCTTCCAGGAGGAGACCGCCGAGCTGCTGCGCCGGGTGAACCTGGCCGGAGAGCTGCTGGGGGAGGCGGAGGAGCGGGTCCGCCACCTCCGCGCCGCCCTCCTCGAGACGCCCCGCGCCACGGCGGCCCATCGCGGGCGGCTGGAGCGGGTCGCCGCCGGGCTCGCGGAGGTCCGCGCGCATCTCCTCGGCGACCCGATCCGCGGGCGCTGGGACGAGCCACAGACTCCGTCCGTGCGTCGCCGCGCCGGCCAGGTCGCCGGCGGCCACTGGCAGAGCCGGCAGATGCCCACCGCCGTCCAGCGCCGCTCTCTCGAGGTGGCGCGGGCGGAGCACGAGGCCCTGGCCGAGACGCTGGCCGACCTGGTGGAGGTGGAGCTCGCCGCTCTCGAGGCCGACCTCGACAGGGCGGGCGCTCCGCCCACCCCGGGACGCGGGCTACCGCAGCCCTGAGCCGTCGAGGCGGCTACGAGAGCGCCGCGGCCAGCCCCTCGAGGATCATCTTCCACCCCTCTCCACTCTGATCCGCCCACTGCGGCGTGGTCTCGTGGGTCAGGACGAGCTCGCAGCCGTCCTCCGTCGGCGCGATCTCGACGGTGATCTCGTCCACTTCGTCGGAGTAGAAGGGGACGCTCAGGGTGAAGACGAGCCGGCGGGGCCGGTCGATCACGAGGTACTCCCCGGTGTGCTCGATCTCCTGGCCGTCACGGCGCTCGACGATGGTGTAGCGGCCGCCCACGCGGGGGTCGATCTCCACCCGCACCATCTCGCCCTCCTCGGTGGCGTACAGGAAGCGTCTCGCCTTCTCCGGGTCGAGCCAGGCGTCGAAGACGCGCTCGGGCGATGCGCTGAATCGGCGGGCGACGCGGACTGTGACGAGGGGCTCGGCGGTCATCTCGGGCTTCCTTTCCTCTCGGCGGAAGGTGGTTTCTCTGCGCCGGCCGCGGCGTCCTCCTCGCGGAGGAGCTCGTCGAGGGCGTCCAGGCGCGCGGTCCAGAGCGCCCTCTGACGCTCCATCCAGGCGACGGCCTCGGCCAGCGGCCGTGGATCGAGAGACAGGATGTGCTCGCGTCCCGACCGTCGGCGGCGCACCAGGCCGGCGCGCTCCAGCCGGCGGATGTGCTTCGAGACGGAGTTGAGGGAGATGCTGAAGGGGCGGGCGAGATCGGTGACCCGGGCCTCGCCCCGAGACAGACGACGCAGCAGCGC
>JAWWBN010000144.1:0-9846 GCA_033720955.1 Thermoanaerobaculia bacterium
AGCCCCGCGCCGCCAGCCGCCGCCGCGCCTCCCGCCCGGGGTCCGCGGCGAGGGCGGCGTCGATGCGGGTCAGGGCCTCTCCCGGGAGGGCGCCCCGGCTCGCCGCTTCGGCGGCGACGACCCGCACCGGGCCGGAGAGGGGAGAGGCGGGGAAGCGCTCCACCAGAAGATCGGCGGTCGCGAGGGCGGCGAGGGGGTCACCGGCCGCCGTCGCCGCCTCCGCCAGCGCGTAGAGACGCAGGTCCTCGAGATCCGCGTCGTCGCCGCCCGCCGCCGTCAGCAGCTCCCGGGCCCTTGAGGGCCGGCCGCACTCCAGGGCGTAGAGACCGGCCAGCAGGACGGGCGCCTCGCCGGCGCCGGAGGCCGGGGCCAGCTCGCGGGCGGCCTGGCAGTCGCCGTCGCGCGCCGCCCGCGCCGCGGATTCGACCCCGGCGAGGTCGGCGAGCCGAACCCCGGCAGCGGCCGCCGGCGCACCCTCGGTGCCGGTCCGCGGCAGCGGCGAGAGGGTGACGGCCGCGGCCACCAGTAGCAGGGCGGCGAAGAGCCGGACGGCCTGGGCGACCCCTCGTGCGCTCATTCTCGCGGCTCCGCCTCGCGCCGCCTCCGCCGTCTCCTACCGCCCGAGGACGTCGGCGTCGCCGCCGGCGAGAATCCGGACCAGGGCGTCCTGGAAAAAGTCCTCGTGGTCACGGACCTCGGTCTCCACCCGGTCCTCGAAGATCTGCCGCGAGCGCTCGATGTCCTCCTGCAGCCGCTGGTAGAGGTCGCGGTTCTGGCGGCCCAGCTCGACCTGGGTCTCGTTGTAGAGCTTGATCTCGGTGACCAGCAGGCGGGCCAGCCGCCGGGCCTCTTCGACCTGGGCGTCCTGGTTGGCCGCGGCGCTGGCGCGGCTGAAGGCCCAGCCCGGCCCGTCCACGTCGCTCGGCGGCTCGACGATCGTGCTGCTGCGGTCGAGATCTGCCGGCTCGGACTCCGCTTCGGACGGCTCCTCCTCCGTCTCCTCGTCGCGGACGGCGGGGATCTCCTCGGTGAGGTCCTCCGCCTCGGGCGCCGGCTCGCCATGGGGCTCCGGCTCTGGCGGCGGCGCCGGAGAGTCGATGGGGATGCTGGGGATGTGTGGCGGCGGAGCCAGGTCGATCTCGCTCGCCGCGTCGTCCAGGAGTCCGGCGTCGCCGAGCGGCTCGGCATCGGGTGGAACCTCGGCGGGCGTCAGCTCGTCGGTCGGCTCGGCCGGGAGCTCCCAGGCCGGAGGCGCCTCGGCCTCCGCCCCACCGGCCTCGATCTGCGGCTCGGCCCGAATCTCGGCCTCCGGAATGGCCTCCTCGCCCACCGCCGGCTCGCCCTCGGCCCCGGGCACGCCCGAGGGGAGGTGGAGACGGAGGGTGGCGGTCGCCTCCCGCGAGCGCACGGGCAGGGTCTCGAGCACACTGCCGGCAGCGAAGGTGAGAAGCTGCAGGGCGGTGAGGCTCAGCGACGGATCGCCGTCGGCGCGGTCGGCGTAGACCAGGGCGGCGACCCGCCCCCCCAGCATCATGGGCACCAGCAGGCCGAGCGCCGGAGCCCCGCGCCTCGTCCCGGTCAGCACGGCGCAGTCGTCTCCGGTCAGGGGCACCGCGCCTCCCCCGTCGCACGCCTCCCGCCAGGGCGAGCCCGCCTCGGGCTCGAAGCGGAGCTCGCGCACCTGGCCCGCCTCGGCTCCGAAGCCCTTGGCGTCCCACACGTCGAGCTCGCCGCCCCGCACCAGGAGCAGCGCCGAGCGGCTGCAGAAGCGTCGGGCTCCCTCCAGCAGGGCGGTCAGGATCTCCGCCTGAGTCCCCGCGGCGTCGATCCGGACCACCCCGTGCTTGAGCTCCTCGAGCAGCTCGGGCCCGGCCTCGACGGAGGGGGGCGCCTGCGGCGGGGACGGCTCCGTCTCCGCGGGCTCGCCCGCCAGCTCCTGCCGCAGCTCCCTGCGGAGCTGCTCCAGCGCTCGCGACAGAGGCTCGGCGACCTCGGGGTCCAGGTGCTCGAAAAACTCGGAGAAAGGCATCTGCGGGCCTCCGGTGCGATCAGGGTGCGAAGACCCCGATTATTCAGGAGCGATTTCCGAGGTGTCAAGCCGCGGCACCGGGAAAGCCCTGTAGCCATAGGGGTTTAGAGGGCTTTGTCGGGCGGTGGCACGGCGCCGCCAGCCTGTGGTAGCTTTCTCTCTGGCTTTGACGACGGTTTTGGAGGACAGGAGAGGCATGATGCTACGCATGCGGAGCGGATGGACGATCGCGCTTCTTGTGATGCTCGTCGTGGCCGGGGGCTGCGGCGGCGGCGACGAAGGAGCACCCGACGAGGCCCGGCTGCAGGAGCTCAGCGCGCTCCAGGAGATGAAGGCCGAGCTGGACGCCAAGCGCCAGGAGCTCGCCGATCTGCAGGCGCAGATCGCCGCGGGACCGGAGGAGGGGGAAGAGGCGGCGGAGGGCGAGCCGGCCGCCGAGGGCGAGGAGGCGGCCGAGGGCGAGGAGGCGGCGGACCCTGAGGCCCGCGTCGCCGAGCTGGAGCAGGAGGTCCTGGACCTGGCCGACGCCTTCGCGAGCCGGATCGTGGCGTTCATCAACGCCGACCCGCCCCTCGTGGGCGAGGAGCTGAGCGAGATCCAGCTCGCCGCCATCCGCATGAAGAGCGACGAGGACCTCGTGCTGGCGAGGGGCTACATCGAGCGGGGGGGCGACTACCGCCGGGCGATGCGCATCTACGAGGACGCGCTGGCGGCCGATCCCGACAACGAGAAGCTCAAGGCGGCGCTCGCCGACGCCGAGGAGCTGCGCTTCATGACCGCGGAGCGCTTCGCCGAGGTGAAGAAGGGGATGACCGAGGACGAGGTCCGCGCGACGCTGGGCCAGGTGAACCTGCGCAACATCAAGGAGTATCCCGAGAAGAACGTCGTCGCCTGGTTCTACCCGACCGCCGAGGACGGCTCCGCGGCCGCCGTCTACTACCGCAAGCGGGGCGACGAGTACCAGGTCTACGAGGCCAACTTCGAGGCGGTGAAGCCGAAGACGGAGGGAGAGGGGTAGGGGTTGCTTTCGGGGCCCGGATCGCGGATACTCGTCAGCCCGCGGCTGCCGTCAGCGGTCCGCGAGATCCCCCTGAAGGCGAGGTGAGAACGGTTTGCCACTGGTACAGGTCCGCGACGACGAGTCTTTCGAGAACGCCCTCCGACGCTTCAAGCGCAAGTGCGAGAAGTCGGGCGTTCTGACCGAGCTCAAGAAGCGTCAGTACTTCGAGAAGCCCTCGGTCAAGAGGAAGCGCAAGGCGATGCAGGCGCGCAAGAAGATCCTCCGCAAGATGGCGGAGGACCGCCGCATGGGCTTGCGCTGAGCTCGGCGCATCGCGTAGCTTGATCGGGCGGGGCCCAGCGGCCCCGCCCTTTCTGTTGGGACCGATGGTGCCCCTCTCCCTCGACCGCGAGGCCCCCGAGAGCCGCCGCCCCGGCCCGGTCGAGATCGTCTCGCCGGCCACCCTCAACGCCCTGGAGCTGCCCTCGCTGCGGGCCATGCTGGCCTCGCTGGCCACCACCGACGTCGGTGCGGAGCGGGCCGGGGAGGTCGCGCCGCGGGCCGACCTCGAGGAGCTCGACGAGCGCCGGGGGGCTTTCGAGGAGGCCCGGCGACTGCTCGAGGACGGCGCCCTTGCACCCGCGTTCGAGGCGCCGCTGGCGCCCGTTCTGGGTGCCCTCGAAGAGGGCGGCGCCCAGCTCGACGGCGAGGGCCTGCTCCAGCTCGCGGCGATGCTGCGGGCCACCGGCGAGGCGGCGGCGCGAATCGCGGCCGCCGACCCGCCCTGCGAGCGGCTCGCCGTCGCGGCGGAGACGCTGGAGGACCTGGAGCCGCTGCGCCGGAGGATCGTCGCGACCCTGGACCGGCGGGGCAGGGTGCGTGACGACGCCAGCCCGCGGCTGGGTCGGCTGGCCGCCGCCGCGCGGAAGGAGCGCGAGGGTCTCTACCGCCAGCTCGAGGAGTACGCCGGACAGCGGCGCGGCGATCTGAGCGAAGACACGGTGCCCCTGTACGCCGGGCGGCTGGTGGTGAAGCTCCGCGCCGGCGCGGCGCGGCAGGGCGGCCTGGTGCACGGCCGCTCGGGCACGGGGAAGAGCTTCTACTTCGAGCCCCTGGCGGCCGTGGAGGGCAACAACCGGCTGCAGGAGGCGCTGGAGCAGGTCGAGCAGGAGAAGCGGCGGCTCCTCCGCGAGCTGGTGGAGCTGGCGGTCGAGTCCCGGGCGGCCCTGGCCGCGCACCTCGGGCTCCTGGGGCGGCTGGACCTGCTCCAGGCCGTAGCGCGGTTCGCCGCCGCCGCGGACGCCCGGCTGGCGGAGATCGCCCCTCCGGGGGAGCTGACCCTGCGCGAGGCGCGCCATCCGCTGCTCGACCCGCGTCTGGCTCCCCTCCGGGCTGCCGCGCTCGGGCACGAGGGGCACACCGCGTCCATCGTGCCGCTGTCGCTGGAGCTGGGCGGCGACCGCCGGGTTCTCGTGGTGACCGGCCCCAACGCCGGCGGCAAGACGGTGGCGCTCAAGACCCTGGGCCTGCTGACCCTGCTCCATCAGTGCGGTCTTCCCGTCCCCGCCGGTCGCGGCACGGCGCTGCCCGTGGTGGAGGCCCTGGTGGCCACCATCGGCGACGAGCAGAGCCTGCTCGAGGACCGCTCCACCTTCAGCGGCCGGCTGCAGCGCCTGGCCGAGGCGTGGGAGGCGGCCCGCCCCGGGGGCCTGGTCCTCCTCGACGAGCTGGGGAGCGGCACCGACCCGGAGGAGGGCGCCGCGCTGGCGGTGGCGCTGGTCGAGGCCCTGGTGGAGCGCGGCTGTCTGGGCGTGGTGACCACCCACCTGGGGAGGCTGGCGGCCGCGGCCCTGGAGAGCGACGGCGCCTTCTGCGCCGCCATGGAGTTCGACCCGGAGAGCGGCAGTCCCACCTTCCGGCTGACGCCGGGGGCACCGGGCGGCAGCGAGGCGCTCTCGCTGGCCCGGCGTCTGGGTCTCCCCGGCGAATGGCTGGCGCGGGCCGAGGAGCTCCTGGGCTCGGAGCATCGCGACCTGCGCCGTCTGCTGGCCGAGGTCGAGCGGGCGCGGGACGAGCTGGCGGCCGCCACGCGGGAGGTGGAGCGGGAGAGGGCCGCCCTGGAGAGCCGGCGACGCGAGCTGGAGGAGCGCGTCGAGGAGCTGGCCGAGGAGCGCCGACGTCTCGCCGGCCGACTCAAGCGCGAGCTGGAGGAGCTGCGCCGCAAGGTCGTCGAGCGGCAGCGCGAAGAGGTGGAGCGACTGCGGGAGGAGCTCGCCGCGGGGCGCCGGCGGGGGGTGGCGGAGCGCTCGGCCGAGCGGCTGCTCGCCGACGCGCCGGAGATCGAGGTCGAAGAGGAGCGGCCGGAGGCGCCGGTGGTGGCGGGCGGTCGGGTGGTGCACCGCACTCTCGGCTGGGAGGGGGTGGTCGAGCGTCTGGAGGGGTCGCGGGCCCACGTGAAGATCGGCGGCAAGCGGCTGCGGTGCCCGGTCTCGGAGCTCGCCGGAGTGGCCGCCGTCGAAGAGGCGAAGGGGCCGCCCGCGCCGCGGGTGGCCGTCAGCCCGGCCGGCGACGCCGTGCCGGGGGAGCTTCAGCTCATCGGCAAGCGGGTGGAGCCGGCGCTCGCCGAGCTCGACGCCTACCTCGACGCCGCGCTGCGCGCCGCGCACGCCACCGTACGGGTGGTCCACGGCCACGGCACGGGGCGGCTGCGCTCCGCGGTGCGCGAGTTCCTGCGCCGCCATCCGGCGGTGGCGAGCGTGCGGCCGGGACGGGGCGACGAGGGCGGCGACGGCGCCACCGTGGTCGAGATGCGGGGGTAGGGCGGTGGCGCTGAGCAACGTCCAGCTCACCCCCCAGCTCGTCCAGGCGGTGCGCGACGCGGTGCGGATCGACGAGATCGCCGGCGAGCACACCCGGCTCCGGCGCGCCGGTCAGCGCGCCACCGGTCTGTGCCCCCTGCACAAGGAGAAGACCCCTTCCTTCAGCGTCGACGTCAACCGCGGGCTCTTCTACTGCTTCGGCTGCGGCCAGGGGGGCGACGCGATCCGTCTCCACATGCTGCTGACGGGCGACGACTTTCCGGCGGCCATCGAGAGTCTGGCCCAACGGTACGGCATTCCGCTACCGCGACGGCGGGCGCCCCGCCCCGGCGGTCGGGAGGAGCCCGACCTGGAGCCGGTGCTCCAGGCGGCCGAGGAGTTCTTCCGCGACCGGCTGCGGCGGGCGGCGGGACCCCGCGCGTACCTCGAGAAGCGGCGGATCCCGGAGGAGCTGGTGGAGCGCTTCCGGCTGGGCTACGCCCCCGACGCCTGGCGCGAGCTGCGCGGCGCCCTGGCCCCCCGCGTCTCGATCCGGGAGCTCGAGGCGGCGGGCCTTCTGGCGCGGTCGGAGAAGCGGCCCGACGATCCCTACGACCGCTTCCGCAACCGCCTGATCTTCCCCATCCGCGACCTGACGGGACGGCTCGTCGGCTTCGGCGGCCGCGCCCTGGGCGACGACAAGGTCAAGTACCTGAACACCTCCGAGACGGCTCGGTTCCGCAAGGGCACGATCCTCTACGGTCTCGACCTCGCCAAGCGGGAGATCCGGGAGCGCGGCCGGGTCCTCCTGGTCGAGGGCTACTTCGACGTTCTCGGAGCGGTGGCCGCCGGGATCGAGGAGGCCGTGGCCAGCATGGGCACGGCGCTCACCGCCCAGCAGTGCCGGCTCATGGCCCGCTTCGCCGACGAGACGGTGATCGGCTACGACGGCGACGACGCGGGGGTGGCGGCGGCCCGGCGGGCGCTGCCCCTCGTTCTGGCGGCCGGCCTGGGGGCCCGGCGGGTCGAGCTGGGCGAAGGCCACGACCCCGACTCCCTCCGCCTCGCCGAGGGCGACGAGGAGCTGCGCAAGCGGATCGACGAGGCCCGCGACTTCGTGGCCGCGGAGCTCGAGCGCCTGATCCCGCGCGGCGCCGCCGACGAGCCCCGGCTGCAGGCGCGCGCGGCCCGTGACCTGACCGAGCTCCTGCAGCCGATTCCCGACCGGATCCTGCGCTACGGCTACGTCCGGCTGGCGGCCGCGCGGCTGGCGGTGCCCGACGACCTGCTCTGGCGGCGGGTCAGCGGCGGCGGCTCGCGGGCGACGGAGGAGCCCACCGCGCGGCGGGACGAGGGGCGGGTGGTGCGCTCGACCGAGCAGCAGGTCATCCACCTTCTGCTCGCCGGCCGGGCGCCGCTGCCCGGGCCCGACGAGCTGCCGCCGGCGGAGGCGTTCCACGACCCGACCTGCCGGAATATCTATCGGGCGTTCCTGGAGTTGTATGCGGAGGAGCCGGGGGAGCGGCCGGCGGCCCAGGCGGTGCTGGAACGGCTCGGAAGCGGTGACGACGCGGTTGACCAGGTGGCTCGCGTTTTGTTAGAAGAGCGCGGTTCTACGGACTCGGAGGATCTGAGACTGTCGCTAGGTCGGATCAATCGGCGCTGGCATCAGCGTCGGCTTCGTGAGCTGTCGGCGAAGATCGGCGACGCCCAGCGCGCCGGCGACGACGAGGCGCTGCGCCGGCTGCTGGAGGAGAAGACCTCGCTGAGCCGCAGGATCCACGGGGCGGCGGAATGACCGGGGGTCTGGCCGCGGCCGGGAGGGTGGCCCGTTGACGGTGAGCAAGAGCCCGCAGGTGGAGGAGCGCTATCCGGCGGCGCGCCAGCTCATCGATCTCGGCAAGGGCAAGGGTTACCTGCTCTACGACGAGATCTACGACCTGCTCCCCGACGACGTGGTCAGCGTGCCGGACGAGGTGGACGCGATCTACCTGCGATTCGGCGAGCTCGGGATCGACGTCATCGACCGGCCCGAGCGTCACCAGAACCGCGAGGCCGTCGAGCGGCTGGCGGTGGAGGTGGAGCGGCCGGAGGAGACCGGTGCGCCGCTGCACCTGCGCGAGCAGGAGAAGACCAACGACCCGGTGCGCATGTACCTGCGGGAGATGGGCACCGTGCCGCTTCTCGACCGCGAGGGCGAGGTGGAGATCGCGCAGCGGATCGAGCGCGGGGAGTGGACCATCTACGAGGCGCTCTGCGAGAACCCGGTGGTGCTCAAGGAGCTGCTGCGGCTCAACGAGCTGGCCCAGAAGGGGGACGAGTGGGCCCAGCGCGAGATCGCCCTGGCCGACGCCGAGGCCACCCTGGACGGCAAGTCGAACGACCGGATTCGCCGCAACATGCGGGTCTTCGATCGCATCGCCAGCTACGACGCCCGCATCGAGACGCTGCGCAAGCAGCAGCGCCGCTACAAGAAGGACGGGGAGCGCTGGCAGGAGCTCGAGCGCGAGATCGACCGCCAGGTCGCCAAGATCGCCAAGGCGATCCGCAGCATCGACATCTCCGCCCAGTCCCGCAACCGGCTCATCGAGTACCTGAACGAGCTCGACGGCCGGTATGCGCGGCTGGCGCGGGACATCCGGCGGGCCCAGCTCGCCCTGGACCGGGAGACCAGCAAGGAGCTGCGCTCGCTGCACCGGCGGCGGATCGAGCGCTACCGCCGCCGCATCAAGGAGCTCGACCAGCGCTACGGCACCACTCACGCGCAGGTGTCGGCCACGCTGCGCAAGATCCGCAACGGCGAGGCGACCTGCGCGCGGGCCAAGGAGGAGTTGATCGTCGCCAACCTGCGGCTGGTGGTGTCGATCGCCAAGAAGTACACCAACCGGGGGCTGCAGTTCCTGGATCTGATCCAGGAGGGCAACATCGGTCTCATGAAGGCGGTGGAGAAGTTCGAGTACCGGCGGGGCTACAAGTTCTCGACCTACGCCACCTGGTGGATCCGTCAGGCGATCACCCGCGCCATCGCCGACCAGGCGCGCACGATCCGCATTCCGGTGCACATGATCGAGACGATCAACAAGCTCACCCGCACCAGCCGCTCCCTGGTGCAGGAGCTGGGCCGCGAGCCCACCGCCGAGGAGATCGGCGAGCGGATGGATCTCTCCGCCTCCAAGGTCCGCAAGATCATGAAGATCGCCCAGGAGCCGATCTCGCTGGAGACCCCGATCGGCGAGGAGGAGGACTCCCACCTGGGCGACTTCATCGAGGACAAGAACGCGCTCTCACCCATGGAGTCGGTGATCTCCAGCAATCTGACTCAGCAGACGGGGGAGGTCTTGAAGACTCTGACCCCGCGTGAGGAGCTGGTCTTGCGGATGCGGTTCGGCGTCGGTGAGGGGACCGAGCACACTCTCGAGGAGGTGGGCCGCTCGTTCAATGTCACCCGCGAGCGGATCCGTCAGATCGAGTCGAAGGCGCTGCGCAAGCTGCGCCACCCGAGCCGCTCGCGGCAGCTCAGGCCTTTTCTGGATTCGCTCGCCTAGGTCGGGGCTGACCTTCGGGCGGGCCTGTCGGCGTGGGGGTTGGGCGGACTTGCTCGTTCTTGCTCGGGGAGGCGGGACGGCTCGGTAAGGGGGCCGATGGGGGCCGTTCCGGCGGTCCTCGCCTGGGAGAGCCCGCATCGGCCGGGTTTGCCGGCCGGTGGGCGTCGGCACGGCTCGCCCGTCGTGGCGGCTGGGGGCGAGCCCTCGCCCTCTCCGAGGTGGCCGGGGGGTCCGAGTCCGGGGGGGTCCGAGGTCTCCGGGTCGGCAGTGCCGAGACCGGTCCAGGGCATGTCGGGCTCTCGAGGGCGGGCGCAGAGGCTGCGGTCCGGCGGAACGACCCCCATCGCCCTGGGGCTCGCCGTGGGCCTGGCGGGGGATCGGGGTGCTGTGGGTCGGAAGCCGGGCCGGTTCGGTGGGGCTCGGGGGTGGCGGCCGGCTTGTGGTCTTCGTCGGGCAGGCGGGACGGCTCGGTGG
>JAWWBN010000145.1:0-9793 GCA_033720955.1 Thermoanaerobaculia bacterium
AGACGCCTCCGATCATCGACATGCACATGCACGGGGGGTATAGGGCCGGGGCAATCCGCCTCATGCCCGACGGTAGCCCTCGCCGCCGGCCCTGCGCTCCGGCGCCGTGCGAGGGCGCTCCGGCGCGGATCTCGAGCTCGGCCGAGATCATTCCCAGCAGTCTCGCGGAAATGAGAAAGCACAACGTCGTCCTCGGTATCGTCACCGACTCTCCTCCGGTGCCGAAGGACGAGCGCTGGATCTTCGACGAGTGGAGGGCGGCGGACCCGGACCGCTTCCTTTTCGGCTACTTCATGTCGCATCCGAGCGAGATCACCCTGAAGGACCTGCGAAGCCTCCTGGAGCGCGACGAGATCCAGGTGATCGGCGAGCTGGGGTTTCAATACCGTGACATCGCCATCGACGATCCCACTCTGGAGCCGATCTTCGCTCTCGCCGAGGAGTTCGACGCACCGGTTCTGGTTCACCTGGGTGCCAACGGCCGTGGGGCGACGTTCCCGATTCATCTCGGCGATCCAATCCTTCTGAGCAAAGTGATGCGGAAGCACCCGAATCTTCGGGTGTGGGTGGAGAATGCCGGCTGGCCGTTTCTGGAGGAGATCGTCGCCGTGATGGAGAAGTACCCGAACGTCTATGTGGATCTCTCGACGGTAACGTGGAGCCGGTCCCGCCGGGCCGTCCATACCCATCTGCAAGGTCTTGTCGATCTGGGAATGTCCAAGCGAATCATGTTCGGTTCGGATCAGATGATGTGGCCGGAGACGATCGGCGTCGCGATCGAGACCATAGAGAGCGCCGACTTCCTGACCGACGAAGAGAAACGGGACATCTTCTACAACAATGCCGCGCGGTTCCTACGCCTGAGCGAGGAAGAGATAGCCAGACATCATGGGCGTTGACCTCGAAGGGTGTCCCGGTTCGTTGGTTCGGCCCGCGGCGAATAGCGCCTCGATTAGGAGAACTGATATGGCGCGAGACGGCGGGGACCTCACGAGAAGGATCGTCACTCACCTCGGGATTCTCGTTCTCGTCGGTTGCGGGTCGCCCTCCTCGACCCCGACGTCGATCATCGACCTGAGCCCGGTCGTTACCGAGGACCTACCCGCTCGGGTCATGGGGGCCGCGTTGAGCAGGACGAGACCCTACCCGGTCGTGAATCCATTCCAGCACTTCACGCGTGATGCACCGCCTTACGTCGTACGGAACTCACTCTTCACTCTTCTCGCCCACGGTGGGCCGCACGTCGACGCAGGGATCCACATCTTCCCTGATGGCGGCACGGTCAACGACTTCACGCTCGACCAATTCGTCGGCCCGTTGCGTCTCGTCGACGTTCGGAATCTTCCGAAGGATCAGGCGATCAGCCGAGAGACCATCGAGGAAAGCGTGATCCGGCAGGGCGATATCGTCGTGCTCTTCGGGGGCTACGAGCCGCCCAGGGAAGAAACGCAGTTTCCGGAATACCATTGCCTGTCGGCGGCGGCGGCCGAGTACCTCGCGTCGATTCCCGTCCGCGCCTTCGCGACGGACGGATGGAGCGTTGACGCTCGCGGCAGCAGGCTGGGCCCGGTGGTCCACGAGGCCTTCCTGCTCCGTGGCATCCCAGTCATCGAGCAGTTGGTCAATCTCGCCGCGATTCCCGAAGATGGGGAGATTCTCTTCGTGGGCTTGCCTTTGAACGTGGCAGACGCCAATGGGGCTCCAATGCGCGCCGCTGCGTTCGTCTACGAGTAGGAAGGTCGCCCGCTCGGCAAGCGCCTGGCCTCGTGCCTCCTCGACCGCCTGCTCATGGATGTCGATGCCGTGGAGGGTCGATCCGACGCTGTCGCGGGAACGTACGACCTGTCGAAGGCACACGAAAGCGGAGAACGGCCGACCTCTCTGGACGGGGTATCAATCGTCGTGAACCGTGCAGGACGCTGCCTCATACTGCTCTTGACAGTTGTCGCTGTCTCGGAGATCCACGACAAGATACTGACCTTTCGTGACCTCGTGCGCGCAGACGGTCATGGGCGAGTCGAGACTTCTCGCTCCGGCGCCACAACCCGGCGTCCGGTGCGCCTCCACGCTTACGAATCGCTTGCCTTCCGCCCACTTCGAGATGTAGCAGTCGAGCGTCTTCGAGACGTTGCCGAGATCGTTCGGATTCTCCGGCCCTCCGTAGTAGGCCGACGTATAGAGCGTCGGACCGTGGGGTCCGATCGACTTGACCTTGTAGCGGATCGGCAGCTCCGGCCATGGGTAGACATCGTTGTCGCCGAAGTTGTCCGGGATGTTGCCGTCGGGAAGAACGTACGCGCCGAACGTTTCCTTCGTAGAGTTGTTGTAGACGCAGATCTTAGGGGTCACGAGACACTTGGCAGTCAGGGTGTCTTCGTAGAGCCCTGAGTGGCAGGCCGTGATGTTGAACTTCCGTCGAACGTCGGCGGGACAAGCCTGTTCTTGCTCGTGCCCACAGAAAGAGGGGAAGCCCTCGTCATCGGTCGAATAGCACTTGAGTACCCAGTTGACCAGGTGCGGCTTGCAGAAAGAGACGCCGAAGGCCCTCTGTGTCGGGATCTTGCACGTCGGCTGCTGGTCTCTTCCGCAGTAGTCGGGGAATCCGTCCGCGTCCTTCGAGTAGCACTTCCCCTCTAGGCGCGTCAGTCCTCGGTTGCAGCCTCCGGGAATGCAGATCCTCTGTCCATTCCCGCCGCACTCGCTGGCTGTGGCGGGTGGGACCGGCACCACGGCCGCGACCAACCAGAGGGCTGCGCCCAGCGACATGCATCGGCGGATCGGTTCTCGTGAGGTCATCTTAGGCTCCTCCAAAGAAGCGCCCGTCCCGCCATTCAACCGCGACGCCCGGCTGGCGTGTCCGTGGCGGGAACGCGTGGCTGGCGACCTGATTACGACTTTGAGCTACAACAGAACCGTAGTGGAGCGGAAGGCCGGAGTCAACGTCAAAGGCGACTTCGAACCCATCGTCGACGAGCACACCTTCCACCGGGCGCAGCTTGCGATGCGCAAAGCTGCCTCGACCGGCGAGCAGCGCTTCCGCAACAACCCCGACTTCCCGCTGCGGCGGTTCGTCCGCTGCGGCTCCTGCGACAGCCCGCTGACCGGCTCCTGGGCCCGCTCCAAGACCGGCAAACGGTACGCGTACTACCACAGCCACCGCTGCCGCAGCACGAGCCTGTTGAGAGAGGTCCTCGAAGAGCGCTTCCTCGAGCTGCTCGACCGGCTCAAGTCCACGAAGAAGAAGCTGCAGGCGCTCAAGGAGAGTGTGCTCGTGGTCTGGCGAAAGCGGAAGCGGGACCTGGAAGAAGCTCGGCCGCACATGGAGAAGGAGATTGCCCGGTTCGAGGAGCAGAAGAAGCGCCTAGTGGCCGCCTACGTCTACGAGCAGGCGATCGACCAGGACACGTATCGCCGAGAGCTCGCGCGGATCAGCCAGGACCTGACGCTGGTCCGGCGAGGCGTTTCGA
Source organism: Thermoanaerobaculia bacterium (assembly GCA_033720955.1). GTDB lineage: Bacteria > Acidobacteriota > Thermoanaerobaculia > Multivoradales > JAHEKO01 > JAWWBN01. The sequence continues at coordinate 3,468 of JAWWBN010000145.1, forward strand.
ACCCCGGTAACCTGCCTGTTCTTCAGGGACTTGAAGCGGCCGGAGATGGAGCTGGAACAGTTGGTAGCCCCCTCCGCTCCGAGTTGGAACGAGATGAGGGATTTGCTCCTGAGGACTTCGCGCTCCGCGCGAAGTCTGACGACCAAGATCCCGGACGCGCTGCCTATCTGGAGCGAAGCGGAAGATTGGTAGCGCGTACGGGATTTGAACCCGTGTTACCGGCTTGAGAGGCCGGCGTCCTAACCCCTAGACGAACGCGCCACGGGGCCCCCTAGAGGACCGGGGCCGGCGAGAAGGTAACAAACGCGGGCTCTTTTTTCAAGGCCGCCGTCGGGCCGCGGGCCGGCCGCTACGCCTCCACGAAGTGGATCTTGACGCCGTCGGGGTCGCAGGTCTCGAAGACCAGGGAGCCGTCGGCGCGCTCGCGCAGCCCACCGGGGATGTTCTTTTCGCGGAAGTGCATCTCCTCGTAGGCCTTCTCGGCCGAGGACACCTTCAGCGACAGGGTGAGCTTGTGCTCCGGACCCTGGTACCGGAACTCCTCCCCCTCCCCTTCGCGCGCCGACCCGAGGACCTCGATGACCCCCGTGCCGGCCTGGAAGCGGGCGCCCCGGCCGCTCTCGTCATCCCAACTGTGCAGTCGGGGCAGGCCCATGACGTCGCCGTAGAAGCGACAGGTGCCCTCGAAGCTCTTCGCCCTGACGACGGTCCGAAACTGGTCGATGTTCACTGCGCCTGCCCCCTTGCGCTACGGCCCCCCGGGCCCGCCGGCCGCCGGCCACGGGTGCCGACGATGGTATTCTCTCCGCCGTGATTTCGGGCCGGAAAGCCCTCCTCGTGGCGCCGATCTTACTCCTCTCGATCGGAGCGGCCGGGGCCGTGGCGCAAGACGACGAGGAGGAGCTCTTCCCGATCCTCTCCTCCGGGATCGGTTCGGCCCTCTACGGCGAGCGCCGCGCCCCGATCGAGTACTCGACCACCGTGGCCGGACCGCTGGTGGCCCTCGACCCGGTGGCCCGGCTTCTGGGCGGTGTCCTGGAGCCCGGACCGCTGGGCTCGAGCGCCCGGCTCACCCTGGGTCCCTCCACCTTCGTCTTCGGCACCGAGTCCAGCGTCGTCTCCGAGGGGGAGAGGCTCTTCTACCTGCGGCAGCCGGCGCTGCGCGGCGCGGTGGGGCTGCGGGTGCCCGTCGAGCTGCTCGAGGAGAGCTACGGTCGGCTGGAGGGGTTCGAGTTCCGCTGGCGCGACGCCGAGAGCGTGCTGGAGATCTCCCGGCGGGCGCCCCGCGAGCTCGCCGTGAGCCTGGAGTCAGTCAACCTGCAGGGGGTCACCACCCTGGTCTTCCGGTTCTCCAGCCGGCCGCACTACGAGGTGGAGCGCAGCGGCGACACCGTGGCCGTCCGCTTCACCGGCGACCGGCTGCGGTTCGACGCGGGCCGATCCGATCCGCGCGGCGCCCTGGTGCGAGAGGTGACGGTGGAGAGCGACGCCATCCGGATCCGGCTGGCGCCCAACGTCGTTGCCAAGGACTACCTCCTCGCCGACCCCTTCCGCCTGGTCTTCGACGTCTACCAGGGATCGAGCGCCGCGCCGGTCTCGCCGGCGCCCCGGGTGCCGCGCCGGACCGAGGGCCTGACCACCATCGTCATCGATCCGGGCCACGGCGGCGAGGACACCGGCGCCACCGGGCCCGACGGCTCGCTGGAGAAGAACCTCACCCTCATCCTGGCCCGCACCCTCAAGCGGCAGCTCCAGACCCGGCTGCCGGTCAAGGTGGTGCTGACCCGCGACAGCGACGTGGAGATGCCGCTGGACACCCGCGCCGCGCTGGCCAACCAGCACAAGGCCGACCTCTTCATCTCGCTGCATCTCAACTCCTCCGTGGCGGCGGGGGCCAAGGGCGCCGAGACCTACTTCCTGAGCCTCGAGGCCTCGGACGAGCGTGCGGCGCGGTCGGCCGAGACCGAGAACCGCCCGGCCTCCTCCTCCCGCGCCGAGGGCGACCCGCTCTGGGACCTGGAGCTCATCCTGTGGGACCTGGCGCAGAACCACCACCTGGCGGAGAGCCAGCGCATCGCGGCCCTCATCCAGGAGGAGCTCAACCTGACCCTGGAGCTGCGCAACCGCGGCGTCAAGCAGGCGCCCTTCCGGGTTCTGATGGGCGCCGCCATGCCGGCCGTCCTGGTCGAGCTGGGCTTTCTGACGAACCGCGAGGAGGAGAAGCGGCTCAACGACCCGGAGTACCGGGTGCGTCTGGCCGACACCCTGGTGCGGGCGGTGTCGCGCTACCGTGCGTCGCTCGTCGGCGACGACGAGGTCGCCGCCGCCGGGGCGGGGCGATGAGCCGTCGGACGGCGGTCTGGGTGGCCGCCGCGGTCCTCGTGATCGCGGTGACAGCCGTCTGGCTGCTGTCGCGGGGCTCGCGCCGGACCGCCGGCCCGGAGGGGCTCCCGGGGACGACATCGCCCATCGCCCTCTCCACGGCGCCCGAGATCGAGCTGCAGCTCCTCTTTCCCGACTTCGCCGGCGGTCTGCGGACCGAGACCCGCACGATCTCCAACCCCGGCTCGTTGGAGGAGATCGTCCGCCGCACCGTGGAGGAGCTCCTGGTCGGACCGGCCGAGTCGGGCCGGGTGGCCCCCTTCCCGCCCACCATCGAGGTGGCCAACGTCTTCGTCTCCACCGACGGCACCGCCTACGTCGACCTGACCTCCCCGGACGAGACGCCGCCCCCACCCTCCGGCTCGCGGCAGGAGCTGGTCACCGTCTACAGCGTGGTGAACTCGATCCTGCTGACCGCGCCGGAGCTCGACGGCGTCGCCCTGCTGTGGAACGGGGTGCAACGGGCCAGCTTCGCGGGCCACCTGGACACCTCGCGGCCGCTCAGGGTCAAGCGCGACCTGATCACCAGGTAGACCGCTACAATCGGGAGATGCCCGCCCGCGCCCACGGCCGCGCCGCCGACGCGATGAGAGCGGTCCGTCTGGAGACCGGGGTGCAGAAGTTCGCCGAGGGGTCGGCGCTCATCGAGGTGGGCGACACCCGCGTGCTGGCGTCGGCCACGGTGGAGAAGCGGGTGCCGCCCTGGCTGATCGACAGCGGGCGGGGCTGGGCCACCGCCGAGTACGCCATGCTCCCCTCGGCCACTCCCCGCCGCAATCAGCGCGAGGTCACCCGCGGCCGTCCCTCCGGCCGCTCCACGGAGATCCAGCGGCTGATTGGCCGCAGCCTGCGCGCGGTGCTGGACCTGACGGCGCTGCGCGACCACACCCTCATCCTGGACTGCGACGTCCTCCAGGCCGACGGCGGCACCCGCACGGCCTCGATCACCGCCGCCTGGGTGGCCGCGGTGGAGGCGTGCGCCGCGCGGCTGCTGACCGGCGACCTGGAGCGCTGGCCGTTCGGCGCCCAGGTGGCGGCCATCTCGGCCGGTATCGTGGACGGCGAGGCGCTCCTCGATCTCGACGCGGCCGAGGACCAGTCGGCCGAGGCCGACTTCAACTTCGTGGCCACCAGCGACGGCCTGCTGGTGGAGGTGCAGGGGACGGGCGAGAAGCGGGGCTACCGCCGCGCCGAGCTCGACCGTCTGCTGGACCTGGGGCTGGCCGGCATCGACGAGCTGATGGAGCGGCAGCGGCGGACCGTGGCGGCCACCCTGGCCGAGGTGGAGGCCGTGACCGGCAAGCCCGACCGCAGGCCGGCTCCGGCCAAAGACGAGAAAGACCTCTGGGGCGAGCCCTAGCCCGAGCCCCCGGCCGGACGTCCGAGCGCATCCCGGATCGCGGTGGCACCCGGACCGACGTCCAGAGTGCGCCGCGCGTCCCCGCGCCGCCTAGAGAACGGTGCCGCGCACCGGGACCTCGAGCACCGGGTAGCGGGCGTTGTCGGTCCGCACGGTGACCGTCCCCTCGGCCGGCCCCGTCGCCAGGTCGGGCTGCAGCCGGATGACCAGGTTGTAGACCTTGCCCGGCTCCACCTCCTCGACCTCGGCCTCGACGCCCGGCAGGCTGGAGGTGACCTCGCCCAGCTTGACGACGCCGCTGCCCACCACCTTGACCTGCACCTTGCCCGGGTAGGGCTCCTCGATCTTGCGGCGGCCGAAGTCGTATACCTGGGGGATCACCACCACCGGCGGGCGGACGAAGCCGGAGACCGGCACCCGCACCTCCGGCTGACGCGGGTGGTCGGTGGTGATGACCACGAAGTCGGCGATGGGCCCCACCGGGGCGCGCTGGGCGAGCTCGATGCGCACCGTCCACTCGCTTCCCTCCCCCGACGTGGAGGTCTCGAGGAAGGGCACGGGCGAGGCCACCTCGAGCACCCGGAAGGGACGGTCGTCGACGGCCTTGAGCTCGAGCTCGGCGGCCGGGTACTCCTCTCCCTGGACGACCACGAAGCGGGCGTAGGACGGCTCGACCTCGATGTCGGTGCGGATGTTGGCCTTGACCACGAGCTGCGCCTGGGGGGATTCGGGATCGTTGGTGAAGACCGTCACCGCCTTGGCGATGGGACCGCGGAACGAGGTGGTCTTGACCACCACGGTGACCTTGCCGGAGGCGCCGGGCGCGATCTCCTCGTCGTAGTCGGCCACCGTGCAGCCGCAGGCCGGCTTGACCTCGGTGATCTCGAGCGGCGCCGTGCCCGCGTTGCGGATCACGAAGTCGCGGCGGATGGGCTTGCCGCGGTTGACGTTGCCCACGTCCACCACCGGCTGCTCCACCACGGCGCGGGGCGCCGGGGCCTGGGCGGCGGCCGCGAGGGCCGCGAAGGCCAGCAGCAGGCCGGTCGCCAATCCCCGGTGCCGCTGTGTGGTCCGCTCGTCGCTCATCCGCATCGCCTCCGTTTCGCCGCCGCCGGGCGGCCCCGGTCATCCTATACACTGCCGCCTTCGCGGCCAAGGCGAAGCCAGCCATGAAGATCCACCTGATCGCCATCGGCGGCACCGGCATGGCGCCCTTGGCCTGTCTGCTCCAGGCCGCGGGGCACCAGGTGGGGGGCAGCGACGGTCCCCTCTATCCGCCCATGAGCGATCTGCTGGCCGAGGCCGGGATCCGGCCGTGGGTGGGGTACGAGGCAGCGCACCTCGACCCGCCGCCCGACCTGGTGGTGGTGGGCAACGCCGTGCCGCGCACCAACCCGGAGTGCGTCGAGGCGGAGCGGCTGGGGCTGCCGCGGCTGTCCATGCCGCAGGCCCTGGCCCGGTTCTTTCTCGAGGGGCGCCGCCCGCTGGTGGTGGCCGGGACCCACGGCAAGACCACCACCACGGCCCTGGCGGCCTGGGTCTACACCGCCTGCGGCCGCGACCCCGGCTTCCTGGTGGGGGGCATTCCGCGGTCGCTCGAGAAGAGCTTCCGGCGCGGCTCCGGCGACCGCTTCGTCGTGGAGGGCGACGAGTACAACGCCGCCTACTTCGACCGCGGCCCCAAATTCCTCCATTACCGGCCCGAGACGCTCATCCTGACCAGCGTGGAGCACGACCACGCCGACCTCTACCCCGACTGGGAGTCGCTCCTCGCCGCCTACCGTCAGCTCGTGGAGATCGTGCCCCGCCAGGGCCGCCTGATCGCCTGCGGCGACTCGGCCGACGTGCGGCGGGTGGCCGTCCGGGCGGTCTGCCCGGTGACCTTCTACGGGCTGGATCCGGCGAACGACCTGCACCTGTCGGGCCCGCCCGAGACCGACGGCGGGGTGACCCGCCTCCTGGTGGCCGACCCGGAGGCGGGCGCCGTGCCCGTGGACCTGCCGCTGGCGGGCGAGCACAACGTGGCCAACTGCCTGGCGGTGTGGGCGGCGGCGCGCGGCGACGGCATCGCCGCGGCGGAGGTCGCGGCGGCCCTGGCCGGCTTCGCCGGCGTCAGGCGGCGGATGGAGGAGCTGGGCGAGGCGGCGGGCGTTCTGGTGGTGGAGGACTTCGCGCACCACCCCACGGCGGTGAAGGCCACCCTCGAGGCCCTCGACGGCCGCTATCCGGGGCGGCGGCTGGTGGCGGTCTTCGAGCCCCGCACCAACTCCGCCGGCCGGGCTCTCTTCTACGACGCCTACCGCGCCGCCTTCGGCGTGGCCGACCGGGTCTTCCTGGCGCCCATCTTCCACGCCGCCAGGCTGGGCGACGGCCAGGCGATCGACCTCGACCGGCTGGCCGCCGACCTCACCGCGGCGGGCACCCCCGCCGCCGCCCCGCCGTCCATCGACGCGCTGCTCGATGAGACCGCCGCGGCCCTCGCCCCCGGCGACCTGGTGGTCTCGATGTCCTCGGGCTCGTTCGAGGGCTTCCCGCACCGTCTCCTGGAGCGGCTAGCCGCCGCCACCTAGCGGCAGGCCGGCGG
>JAWWBN010000146.1:0-9740 GCA_033720955.1 Thermoanaerobaculia bacterium
ACGCCCTCCTACTCCGGCTCCTACGAGAACCTCTCCGGCGCCTACGGCAAGCTCTGGCTGGAGCGGGGCGGCGTCTTCGTGCTGGCCAACATCCGCGGGGGCGGCGAGTTCGGGCCCGCCTGGCACGAGGCGGCGCTGCTCGAGAACCGGCCGCGCGCCTTCGAGGACTTCGAGGCCGTGGCCGAGGATCTGGTGCGCCGGGGCGTGACCTCGCCCGGCCGGCTGGGAATCGAGGGCCGGAGCAACGGGGGGCTGCTGGTGCTGGCCACCATGCTCCGACGGCCGGACCTCTACGGCGCCGTGGTCTGCGGCGTCCCCCTGAGCGACATGCGGCGCTACCACCGGCTGCTCGCCGGCGCGAGCTGGATGGCCGAGTACGGCGACCCGGACGACCCGCAGGTGTGGAGCTGGCTCCGCGCCTACTCGCCCTACCACAACGTCGAGCCCGACCGCGGCTACCCGCCGGTCTTCTTCTACACCTCCACCCGCGACGACCGGGTGCACCCCGGCCACGCCCGGAAGATGGCCGCCCGGCTGGCCGAGCTGGGCTACCCGGTGACCTACTACGAGAACACCGAGGGCGGCCACGGCGGCTCGAGCACCAACGAGCAGCTCGCCTACCGGCTGGCGCTCTCCTACGCCCACCTCTGGCGCGAGCTGGGCGGCGCCCCCTAGATCCGCGAGCGGCGGTCAGAGGGAGTAGAGCCGGCGCAGGTGCCGGTACCACTCGCTCTCGAGCAGCTCGTGGGGATCGCGCCGCCGCTTCTCGGCCAGGAAGTCGGCCATCTGCGGGTAGCAGGCTTCGAGCTGGTCGCGCCTCGCCCACCGGTGGTAGGTGAGGTAGAAGCTGCCGCCGTGATCGACGGCCAGATCGATCAGCGCCCGGAACTCGTCTCGGGCGCGGCGCAGCCCGTCCGCGGTGTGGTCCACGTGCAGGTTGAGCACGACGCACGCCCACGGCCGGCGGGCCCAGCGCAGGAAGCTCACCCGGTCCGTCTCGATCAGGCGGACGGTGCCGTAGATCACGTCGGCCTCGAGCTCCCGCAGGACCTCTCCAGCGCGGCGCAGGAAGGAGGCCAGATCGGGCCGCGGCACGTAGAGCTCGGTGATCATCTCCGACCCGGGCGCCGAAGCGCCGGAGCGCCGGTCGAGAGCCAGGTGGTAGTCGTCCAGGTAGCTGGTCATCTGGTGGGTGTCGGACCAGTAGAGCTGGCCGCTGGTCGACAGGTAGTAGCGCGAGTAGAGGTCGAACGCCTCCTTCTTGTCGCGGTGGGCCAGCTCGATCAGGCGCTCCCAGACGCGGCGCGGCAGGCGGCGCCGACGCCCCGGTCGGGCGGCGGCGTCCGGCACCGGGCGGTAGCAGGAGAAAACCCCCCGGTCGAGGAAGCCGTCCGAGGTCGCGTCGGTCATGAACTGGAAGTCTCCGTAGAGAAAGCCGTCGGCGATCCGGGCCGCGAAGGCGTCCGACAGACCCTCGGCCGAGCGCACCTCCACGAGCCGCTCCAGCTTGCGCCGCCGGGCCAGCCGCAGCTTCACCGAGTAGACGACGCCGAACAGGCCGTAGCCCCCCACCACCAGCCGGAAGAGCTCGGGCTCCCGGTCCTCGGCGCAGGTCACCAGCTCGCCCGCCGGGGTGACCACCGTGAGGGACTCCACCTCGCCCACGATGGGCGCCAGCGTCAGCCCCCGCCCGTGCACGTTGGACGCGACCGCTCCACCCAGGGTCATCCGATCCGCCCCGGTCTGCTTCTGGACGATCGCCCAGGCCCGCTCGGCTCCCGCCTGGGTTCTCGCCAGGGCCTCGACCAGCGCCGGCCACTGGATCCCCGCCTCGACCTCCACCGTGCCCCGCTCCCGGTCGAAGGCGAGCACCCGGTCGAGGCCCCGGCTGTCGAGGTGCACAGTGCCCGCGCCGAACTGCTGGCCGCCCATGGCGTGCCGGCCTCCGGCCACCGAGAGCTTGCGGCGGTCGCCGGCGGCCCGCAGGACCGCCTCTCGCAGCGTGCGCACGTCGCCCGGCCTCACGATCTCGCCCACGCGGGTGCGATTCAGCTTGGAGTGAACGTCGTTGACGACCAGCTCCGCCTCCGGCCGCGGCGGGCCGGCGCAGGAGGCCGGGGCGAGGGCCGCCAGACAGCCCAGCCGGAGCAGCTCGCGTCGGCTCCAGCCCCGGCCGGCTCCGGCGGGTCGTCGAACCGCGGCGGCCCCCGGGCGCGGCCTCCTCACGCTCCCGGCGGCCGGGTCACGGCGTCAGGGTGTCGTAGTCGTAGAAGGGGCTCACGTCGAGCATCTGGGCGTTGGTCGGCGCGAACTGCGTCAGCACCGAGAAGATCGGGTCGTTTCTCCGGTGGTGCAGGAGCTGGGTCGCCGGGCCGGTGGTGGGCTGATAGTTGTCCACGCCGTTGGCGTTCTGCCACGAGGCCCAGAGCCGGTCCACATTGCAGTGGTTCAGGAAGAACGCCGGGTCGTTGGGGGAGGTCGCCGGGCCCATGTCGCCGCCCACCCACACGTGCACCCGGTTGTGGGTGTTGGGAGCGCTGAAGCTCGGCCGCCAGCCCTCCAGGCGGTTGCGCACTCCCGTCTCGCTGCCCTGGTTGAAGGGGCTGGCGTCGTAGGCGCCCTGCGCCATCGCCGCGGCGACGTCGGCCTTGTCGGGGAGGGTTCCGACCCCCTGCGCCAGGTCCCGCCGCAGCGGGCGCTGCGCGGCCCAGATGCCGCCCAGGCTGTCGCCCTCGATGCGCACCGTGAAGCCGTTGCTCTGGCGGAAGGGGCCGGTGATCACGAAGCGGCCGGCGCCGGTGCCGTTGCCGCCGATCCAGGCCGCGGTCCAGAGCGGCGTCGAAGACTGGAGGGACGGGGGGAGCTGGCCGTCGGTCGCCCAGTCCCAGTAGGGCAGCCCGAAGCTCGGGTCGCCCAGCACGCGCTGGAACTGGAACTCCAGCAGCAGCAGGTACCAGCGGTGCCAGGGGAGGAAGGCGGGCCCCGAGTGGGCGGCGTTGCGCCCGCCGGCCTGCCTCTCGTTCATCGCCATCGCGTGCCAGAGCACGAAGAGGTCCCAGGTCGACAGCGGCTGCGAGGGCATGCCGGGCTCGTGCAGGATCTGCGAGATGTCGCCGGTCGACAGACCGGTGGCCTCCGCCTTCAGCGCCAGGACGCCGTCCACGAAGGCATCGCGCGCGGCGTTGTGGAGCAGGATGTTGCGTCGCGTTCCCATGGTCCCCTCCTCTACTCCTTCTTCTTCTTCTTCGACCCGGCGCCGTGCCGGTGCCCGGAGCCCTTCGCCCGGGCGGTCTTCCGCTTGCCGGTCCCCTTCCGCGCCGCCTCCAGCCGGGCGCGCCGCGACTTCTTCCGCGGCCCGGGGAAGTCGGCCGGAAACTGGTCGATCAGCTCGTGGCACATCTCCACCGCCGAGCCCCACGAGTAGTTGGGCAGGCCGTGGAAGTGCACCCGCCCGTCGTGGCCGACGGCGAGGTGACCGCCCAGCTTCTCGCCGTCGATGGTGATCTCGTAGGTCGTGACGATCTTGACCTTCCGCTTCTTGTGCACCGACTCGCGGACCGACCGCACCGGCCCGTGCACGTGGTGCGGCGCGAGCTTGGAGCGCCGGCGCTTCAGCCGCCGCGCGGCCTTGCCCGGGTCGAACCTCTCCAGCTCCGCCTGGTAGTCGCCCTTCTTCATCTCCAACCTCCTCGGGGTACCCCTCCCGCGCGGGCCTCGCGGCCCTCCCGGCGAGGGGGGGTCGGCAACCGGCTCAATACGCGGCCCGGGCCGGCTCGCACCCGCAGCCGCACTCGTCGCTGAAGGGCTGGAGACCCTCCAAGCAGAGCCAGCGGATGCGCTCGCAGACCTTGGGGTCCTTCGACACGTAGGAGCGGTCGGTCTTCTCGTAGTCACACTTCGGCGGGCAGAGCATCAGCGTGCAGCCCACGAAGCTCTCGGCGCAGAAGCAGGTGTTGCAGCCGTCGCCGGCCGGGAAGGTGTCGCCCACCTGGTACGGCTGGCCGTCGTACTCGCAGGCGGCGCAGGTGCCGGGCAGGTCGCCCGTCGGCTCCCTCGGCACGCACAGCAGACCCGGCTCGCAGCGCTCCTGCGCCCAGATCATGGTGTAGCCGCCGCACGAGTCCCCCGGTCCGGCGAAGGGAGCGCAGGCCTTGCCGCCGGCCTGCAGCGGACGACACCAGCTCCCCGCGGGGCAGTCGGCGTCGGCCTCGCAGCTTCCCGTGCAGACCCGCGCGCCGGCGGCGTCGTACCACTCGGCGAAGCAGCCGCCGCAGTAGTTCGAGACACAGGTCGCGCCCGGCGCGTCGCAGGTGCTGAACCGGCAGGGATCGACCAGGCAGTGCACCATGCCCGCCTCGCAGTAGACCTTGTCGCCGCAGATCCGCGTACGGGTGCGCAGAAAGGCGAGATCGTCCGCGGTGAGGTCACCCGCCGGCTTGTTCATGTCGCACAGGTTCACGGCGAGCACCGGCGCCCCACCGGCGCCGCCCACCGCGTATCCGTTCAGGTAGTAGGTCTGGCCCACGCTCAGACCGATGCCGCAGGCGGCGCTGCTGCTGGCGGTCTGCAGCACGATGGCGTCCCCGGGCTCGAGGCACCCCTTGTAGACCTTCCGGACCGTGGCCTGGAAACGGACCTGCATCGGCGACGGCGAGGCCGCCGGGCCGGTGACCTCGGCGGTGAAGACCGCGTCGGCGCCGTTGTAGCTACGCGCCAGGTCGGGGGGCAGACAGGAGCAGGCCTCCGCCGAGACCGGGGCGAGCAGCGCCGCGGCGGCGAGGACGCCGAGAAAGAGGACGGGAGAGCACCGCATGGCTCGCCTCCTTTCGTGGAAATCGGGTTGGGATCGGATCCACCTTACCAACTCCGGCGTCCCGAGGCCGGTTTCGTTACTTCGCTTCCCCTGCGGGGGCTACCAGCTCACCTCGAGCTGGAACCGCCGGCCCTCGTCGTCGGCGTAGAAGAGGTGGCCCATGCGGCGGCCGAACAGGTAGAGATCGCGCAGGATCTCGACGTCCCTGCGGCAGTAGGCCTCGACCTTCGCGAGATCGCCCTCGCGCACCCACGCCAGGCTCTGGAGGCCGTCGCCGCTCTTCTCCACCCCGAGGGTGGCCTTGGCCAGGTTGTTGAGGCCGATTCGGAAGCCGGCGCGGCGCTCGACCTCTTCGAACAGGTCCACCGTGGGCAACCTGCGGCAGTAGTCGATGCCGGTGTACCCGGAGAGGACCAGATAGTCGAAGCGCCGGACGTTGAAGCCCACGACGGCGTCGGCCGCCTCGAGCATCGCCACCAGCTCGCTCACCCCGTCCTCCCGGAAGACCTCGAAGCGGCCCTCCTGGAGGTGCAACGCCACGCCGACGGCGATGCGCATGCGGTGGCTGTTGGCCCAGCCGCCGACCTCGGCGGCGGAGCGGATGGTCTCGAGGTCGAAGAGCACCGTGTCGCGCGGAAAGGCGGGCACCGGCGGGCCAGCAAGGGGCTCCGGACGGTCGTCGCGGCTCCGCCGGCGGCGGCGGGCTGCGCCCCCCCACCACGGCGGTCCGGTCCGCGAGACCCGTTCCGGCGCGGCGGCAGGGGCCGCTTCCCGAACGGGTGGGCCGGCCGGAGCCACGGCCGACGCCTCCGCCGGCTCCTCCTCCGGCGGCGCCGGGCCCACCGTCACTCTGGAGGGCTCCAGACCGTGCCGCAGCTCGCGGTGCCCGAGCAGCGTCGCCAGCAGGAAGGCCGCCCCCTGCTTGTCCAGGGGCCGGTTGCCGTTGCCGCACTTCGGGCTCTGGACGCAGGAGGGGCAGCCGATCTCGCAGGGACAGCGCTCGAGCAGCTCCGTCACCCGCCCCAGCAGGTCCGGCAGCTCGGCGAAGCCGCGGGCGGCGATGCCGACGCCGCCCGGATGCCCGTCGTAGATGAACACGCAACCACAGCCGAGCTGGGGGTGGACCGGCATGGAGATGCCGCCGATGTCGTTGCGGTCGCAGAGCGCCGTGAGCGGCAGCAGCGAGATGGTCGCATGCTCGGCGGCGTGGAGCGCCCCCATGAAGTGCGCCCCCTCCTCGCGCACCGCCTCCTCGATCTCGCGCGGCGCCGTCCACACCAGCCCCACGGTCTTGAAGCGGACCGGCGGAAGCTCGAGCTCGTGGCGGTCGATCGGCTCCTGGCCGCGGATCCTCTTGCGCTCGTACCCCACCACCCTCTCCGTCACCTGCAGCCGGCAGAGGAAGGCCTGGAGCGGCATCTCCGGCTCGTCGCGCTCCTCCAGAACCTCGACCACCCGGGTGGATTTCTCCGTCAGGGGAGTGGTGAAGTAGTCGAGGGAGACGGGCTCCGCGTGCACCTTGCCGCCGGGGAGGTCGAGCTCGCGCACCAGGAACTGCCGGCCCCAGTGGAGGTAGATCGCACCCGGGTGGCACTCGTGGAGGACGCGCACGCCGTCCACGGTGCCGATGGTGCGCCCGCGCGGATCCACGATCGTCACGCCCTCGCCGCTCCCCCGCAGACTCACCCCGCGCTGTGGCCGCCGCCGCGGAGTGCAGAGCTCGCGGGTCCCCTCCGCCTCCACGAGCTCGCGCTCTCGGAGCAGCTCCCCCACCACCGGAGCGTGACGCTCCAGGTAGGCGGCGTCGCGCTCCCGGGTGAGCGGCCGCTCGGCCGCGGCGCAGACCAGATGGGCGCGGGCGATGGGCTCGTTGGCCGGGTCCGTCACCAGACGCTCGCAGGGCCGCTCCACCAGCTCGCCGGGGTGGTCCAGGAGGTACTGGTCCAGGGCGTCGGGCAGCGCCACCAGGGCGGTGATCGACTCGCGCTCGGCGCGCCCCACGCGGCCGGAGCGCTCCCAGGTCGCCATCACGCTCCCCGGAAAGCCCACCAGGACGCAGGCGTCGAGGCCGCCGATGTCCACCCCCATCTCGAGCGCCGAGGTGGAGATGACCCCGTCCAGGGAGCCGTCGGAGAGCCGCGCCTCGATCTCGCGCCGCTCCTCGGCCAGGAAGCCCGAGCGGTAGTTGGCCACCCGCGGCGCCAGGTCGGGCGCCTGCTGCTTCAGCCACGAGAAGAGCAGCTCGGTGATCCGCCGCGCCTTGGTGAAGACGATGGTCTTGAGACCCGCCCGCAGCAGCCTCTCCGTGAGCTGGAGCGCCAGGGTGTAGGGGCTGGCGTCGGGACGCAGCAGCAGGAAGTGGCGGCCCTGCCGGGGCGCCCCCGAGTCGGCCACCCAGGTGAAGCTCCTGCCGGTGAGCTCGGCGGCGAAGTCGCCGGCGTTGACCGCGGTGGCGGACGAGGCGACGACGGTCGGCCGCGATCCCTCGATCGCCGCCAGCCGCTCCAGCCGGGCGAGCACGTGGTGGAAGTGGCTGCCGAAGATGCCGCGGTAGGTGTGGAGCTCGTCCAGCACCAGCCAGCGCAGCCGGCGCAGGAAGGGAGCCCAGCTCGCCCAGTGGGCGAGGATTCCCAGGTGGAGCATCTCCGGGTTGGTGATCAGAACCCGCGGCGGCTCCTGGCGGATGCGGGCCCGCTCCTCGTCGGCGGTGTCGCCGTCGTAGATCTCGCACCTCGCGGCCGCGGGCTCGATGCCGGCGGCGGCGGCGAGCGCGTCGAGCTTCCTCTTCTGGTCCTGCCCCAGCGCCTTGAGGGGGTAGAGGAAGAGGGCGTGCCCCGGCTCCTCGGCGAGCGCCGCCTGGAGCACCGGAAGCTGGAAGACCAGCGACTTGCCGGAGGCCGTGGGCGTCGTGAGCAGGAGGTCCTCGCCGCGCCGCACCGCCGCCACCCCCTCGGCCTGGTGGCTCCAGAGCCGCGTCGCCCCGGCCTCGGCGAGCGCCGCCGCGAGCGGTGCCGGCAGCGGCGGATCGAGGTCGCCGAAGCGCGCCGCGACCGCCGGCAGATAGAGCGCCTCCACGATCTGCGGACCCAGGCGGTCGTCGCGGCGCAGACGCTCCACCAGGTCGACCAGCGAAGCGGAGGCGGTGGCCATGACCCGATCTTACGATCCGCCCAGGCTGTGATAGACACACGCCCCATGAGCCGACTCACCGCGGCCGCCGCGCTCCTCGCCGCCCTGCTCCTCCCCGCCGCCGCCCCGGCGGGCGAGGACCCGACGCCGCCGCCGGGCCTGGTGATCCACGGCGGCGCCGGCTCGATCGACCGGGGCGATCTGACCCCGGAGGAGGAGGCGGAGTACCGGGCGGCCCTCGAGGCGGCCCTGGCCACCGGCTGGGCCATCCTCGAGGCGGGCGGCAGCAGTCTCGACGCGGTCGAGAAGACCATCCGCCAGCTCGAGGACTCTCCCCTCTTCAATGCCGGCCGAGGCGCGGTGTTCACCGCCGACGGCCGCAACGAGCTCGACGCCTCCATCATGGACGGCGTCAGCCGCCGCGCCGGCGCGGTGGCGGGGGTGACCACCCTCAAGCACCCCATCTCGGCCGCGCGGGCGGTCATGGAGCGGTCGAAGCACGTGCTGCTCGCCGGCGATGGCGCCGAGGAGTTCGCCCGCTCCGTCGGGCTCGAGACCGTGCCGCCCGAGTACTTCTGGACCGAGAAGCGCTGGAAGGCCCTGGAGCGCGCCCGCGAGCGCGAGCGGCTGGGCCGGGCGGAGGAGGACGAAACCCTTTACCTCGGGACGGTGGGGGCGGTGGCGCGGGACCGCGCGGGGCGCATCGCCGCCGGCACCTCCACCGGCGGCATGACCAACAAGCGTCACGGCCGCGTGGGCGACTCGCCGATCATCGGCGCCGGAACCTACGCCGACGACGGCTGCGGCGTCTCCTCCACCGGCCACGGGGAGTACTTCATCCGCTACAGCGTGGCCCACGACGTCTGCGCCCGGTCGCGCTACCTCGGGATCGGCGTGCGGGAGGCGGCGCGCGAGGTGATCGCCAACGTCCTCGGCGGGGCCGGGGGCAAGGGCGGGGTGATCGCCCTCGACCGGCGGGGGCGGCCGGTGCTCGAGTTCAACACGGCGGGGATGTACCGCGGCTGGATCGACGAGGGCGGCAAGCCCCGGGTGGCGGTCTACGGCGAGTAGCCGCCGGTAGCCGCGCCCGGCGCTGATCCGATATTCTCGCGGCTCTCGCGCACCGCGTCCGCGGAGCGCCGGACGCACTCCCGATCCACGGCTCGCAGACCCGCAGGAGGTAGCAGATGCCCGTTCGCAAAGCACAGGCCCGCTGGGAAGGAACTCTCAAGGACGGCGGCGGCCGGATGAAGCTCGGCAGCGGCGCCTACGAGGGCGCCTACTCGTTCGGAACCCGATTCCAGGAGGAGCCGGGGACCAACCCGGAGGAGCTCATCGCCGCGGCCCACGCCGGCTGCTTCTCCATGGCCCTCTCCGTGGCGCTCGAGCGCGCCGGCCATCCGGTGGAGAGCGTCGAGACCCACGCCTCGGCCCACCTGGAGAAGGTCGGCGAGGGCTTCCAGATCACCCGTATCGAGCTGGTGACCCGGGGACGGGTTCCCGGCATCGACGAGGCCACCTTCCTCCAGCACGCCGAAGGCGCCAAGAAGAACTGCCCGGTGTCCAAGGCGCTCGCGGGCACCGAGATCGTTCTCGACGCGACTCTGGCTCAGTAGAGGAGAGGTGGCGGGCTCTGAGAGGGGCCCGTCAGGCGAGGGCGGCGGCGCGCAGGAGGGCGCAGACGGACTTGCCGTCGCGGATCTCGCCGGAGATCGCGGCGTCCACGGCATCGGCCAGGGGCAGCGTCTCGACCCGGAGGACTTCGTCGTCCTCCAGGTCGGGGGCCGAGGTCCGGGTG
>JAWWBN010000147.1:0-9679 GCA_033720955.1 Thermoanaerobaculia bacterium
CTTGCCCCCCTCGACCACGCCGTCCACGAGCGTGCCGCCGACCACGTACTCACCCTCCAGCAGCCAGTCGGAGACGAGCCAGATGGCCGCCAGCATCACGGCCGCGGAGGCGAAGGTGCCGCGATGCAGCGCCTTGCCCGGATCGCCGCCCTCGCCGGTGCGCACCAGGAAGGTGCCGCCGAGCGAGATCAGGATGCCGACCCCGGCCAGGACCAGCGGCAGCAGGACCAGCATGGGGGTGTAGGCGCCGCCGTCGATCCGGGTCGCCGTGACCCCGAGGACGAGCGAGCCGATGATCGAGCCGACGTACGACTCGAAGAGATCGGCGCCCATTCCGGCCACGTCGCCGACGTTGTCGCCGACGTTGTCGGCGATCGTCGCGGGGTTGCGCGGATCGTCCTCGGGGATCCCCGCCTCGACCTTCCCCACCAGGTCCGCGCCGACGTCGGCCGCCTTGGTGTAGATGCCGCCCCCCACGCGGGCGAAGAGCGCGATGGACGAGGCGCCGAAGGAGAAGCCGGTCAGCACCGTCACCACGCGGCTGAGGTCCTCCTGGGGCGCGCCGGTCTCGAACAGGGCGGCGTAGAGCAGGTAGAGCGCCCCCAGGCCGAGCACCCCGAGGCCGACCACGCAGAAGCCCATCACGGCGCCGCCGGAGAAGGCGACGGCGAGGGCGCGGGTCAGACCGCTGCGGGCCCCCGCGGCGGTGCGCACGTTGGCCGAGGTGGCCACCCGCATGCCGAAGAAGCCCGCCAGGCCGGAGCAGAAGGCGCCCGCCACCATCGACAGGCCGATCAGGCCCGAGCTGGCCGCGTTGCCGGCGTTGGCCCAGGCCAGAAGAGCCGCCACCACGATCACGAAGATCGCCAGCACGCGGTACTCGCGGCCCAGAAAGGCCATCGCGCCCTCGCGGATATGCCCGGCGATGGAGCGCATCTTGTCGCTGCCGGAGTCCTGACGCTCGATCCAGGCGCTGCGCAGCCAGGCGAAGACCAGAGCCACCGCGCCGCAGGCCGGCACGAGATAGACGATCCACTGTTGATCCACTTCGCTTCCTCCTAACCCCTGTCAATCGGTTCCGCAAGCCCGTTGTAGCGGGCCATCGTCTCTTCCATTCCGTGATCCAGCCAGCACTCGCAGGCGTCGGCCGCGCGCCCGACCAGCGCCTCCACCGCGCCGCGGTCCTCCTCGGCGAAGGGCTCGAGGACGTACTCCACGAGGTCCACCCCCTCCGGCGGCCCCCCCTCCCAGCCCACCCCCAGCCGCAGCCGCCCGATCTCGGGCGTGCGCAGGCTGTTCACGATCGACTCCATGCCGCGATGGCCTCCCGGCCCGCCGCGCGGCCGCGCTCGCAGCCGCCCCAGGGGCAGCCAGACGTCGTCGTAGACCACCAGGATCGACGACGCGTCGAGGTCGCGCCGCTCCAGCAGGCAGCGGGCGGCGTAGCCACTCCGGTTCATGTAGGTCAGGGGCTTGGCGAGCAGCAGATCGTCGCCGGCCGCGGCCAGGAGGCTGTTGCACTCCGAGCGGCCGAAGCGCGCCGAGCGCCGGCCGGCGAGCTCCTCGACCACGAGATACCCGACGTTGTGCCGGGTGCCCTCGTAGCGGGCTCCGGGATTCCCCAGACCCACGACGAGCCGGGTCCGGGAGCCAGCCGTCTCGTCCACCTGCTCGGGCCGCCGGTCGCGACGACGCCGCGGGCCGGTGGGGCGAGGCCCCGGCCGGCGCGCGCAGCGCTAGTCGCCCGGCTCCTCCTCCTCCTCCTTGCCCCTGCCGATGACCTCCGGCTCGGCGACCTCGGCCTCGATGAGGGTCTCCTCCTCGCCGCCCTCCTCGAGCTCCTCGACGTCGAGGGCCACGCGGCTGTGGGCCAGGGAGACGATCACCTTCTCGGGCTCGTCCATCAGGACGACCCCCTCGGGGAGGGCGACGTCCTTCGCCTCGACGTGCATGCCGATCTCGAGCTCGGTCACGTCCACCTCGAGGGACTGGGGGATGTCGCCGGGCAGACACTCGACCTCGATCTCGCGGCTGACGAAGTCCAGGACGCCGCCGTCGCGGATGACGCCCACGGCGCTTCCCACCAGCTCGATCGGCACCTCGACCCGGATCTTCTCGGCCAGGTTGATGCGCTGGAAGTCCACGTGCAGGATCTGCCGGCTGATCGGGTCGACGTCGAGGGCGCGGATCATGGCGTGCCGCTCGTCCTTGGCGCCGGCCAGCTTCAGCAGGAAGACCGCGTTCTCCCCGGCGCCAGTGCGCAGGTGCTCGCGCAGGGTGCTTGCCGACACCTGGATGGGCACGGCCTCCAGGTCGCCGCCGTAGAGCACCGCCGGGATCGACCCCGCGGCGCGGAGGCGCCGGCTGGCCCCCTTGCCGATTCCGGACCGCTTCTCGACTTCGATATGGAGCTGCTCACTCATCGCTTCTCTCCTAGACGAACAGAGAACTCACGGAGCTGTTCTCGTGAATCCTGCGAACCGCCTCTCCGAGCAGCGCGGCGACCGAGAGCGGCTGCAGCTTGGCCGAGCGCGCCAGCTTCTCCTCGAGAGGCGTGGTGTTGGTGATCAGGACCTTCTCCACCGGGCTCCGCTCGAGCCGCTCGATCGCCGGGCCCGAGAGGATGGCGTGCACTCCGACGGCGAAGATCCGCGCCGCTCCCTTCTCCTTCAGGGCGGCGATCGTGTGGGCCAGGGTGCCGGCCGTGTCGATGATGTCGTCGAGGATCAGCACCGTCCGGTCCTCGACCTCGCCGATGACGTGCATCACCTGCGCCCGGTTGGCGGCCACCCGGCGCTTGTCCACGATGGCCAGGTCGGCGTGCAGCCGCTTGGCGATGGCGCGGGCGCGCTCCACACCGCCGGCGTCCGGGGAGACGATCGTAAGCTCGGGCAGCCCCAGCTCACGGATCGCCTCGAGCACCACCGGCGCCGCGAACAGGTGGTCCACGGGCACGTTGAAGAAACCCTGGATCTGCGCCGCGTGGAGATCCAGGGTGAGGATCCGGTCGGCGCCCGCCGCCGAGATCAGATCGGCCACCAGCTTGGCGGTGATGGGCACCCTCGGCTTGTCCTTCTTGTCCTGACGCGCGTAGGCGTAGTAGGGCAGCACCGCCGTCACCCGGGAGGCCGAGGAGCGCTTCAGCGCGTCGAGCATGATGAGCAGCTCCATCAGATTCTCGTTCACCGGATGACAGACCGGCTGGATGACGAAGGCGTCGGCGCCGCGGACGTTCTCCTTGATCTGGCAGAAGATCTCCCCGTCGGCGAAGTTGTAGAGCTCCACCTTCCCCTTGGGCAGGTTCAGGTAGGTGCAGATCTCGCCCACCAGCTCGGGGTGGGCGCGACCGCCGAAGATCTTCAGTTCACCGTACATCGGGTGCGCTCTCGTTTCTCATCCGCAGGGCGATCTGGTCCTTGGCGTGCCGAAGGGAGGGACGGGTTCGGGGGAGGTCGTCGGGAACCGGGGCGGCGTCCGGGAGCGGACCGGGATCGTCCCCGGCCGGCCGGAATCGGTGATTGTAACGCATCTCGCCTCGCAAGGGAGAGGGTGGCTGGGGCGGGAGGATTCGAACCTCCGAATGCCGGATCCAAAGTCCGGTGCCTTAGACCGCTTGGCTACGCCCCAAGGGAGGCTGCGGCCCGGTGCCGTCTACGTGTTCCAGAACGAGTCGCGCAGGTGGAGCTCGGCGACCTCCTCCAGGCTCCGGTCCGCGTCGTCCTCCGCGGCCGCGGCGATCTCGGACGGCGCCTCGCTCTCGGTCTCGCTCTCGGGCTCGGGGTCGGGCCGTTGCTTCGGGCCCGGCGTCTCCTCCTCCTTCGCCTCGGCGTCCGGGTTGGTCACCTTGTCGTACTCGGCCAGGATCAGACGCTCGATCATCTGCCGGGTCTCGTTGTTCAAGGGGTGCGAGACGTCCTTGAACCGGCCGTTCTTCTTGCGCCGGCTGGGCATGGAGATGAAGAGCCCGTCCCGCCCGCGGATCACCTTGATGTCGTTGACCATGAAGCAGTGGTCGAAGACGATCGACACGAAGGCCTTGAGCTTCTCCTCGTTGACCGGGAAGACCTTGACCTCGGTTACCTCCATGGTTGCGTTCTCCGCGCAGCGATGCTGGTTCGGGACAGTGTCCGGGTGGGCAAGAGAGAGGTCCCGGCGGGCAGATTCGCGTCGCCGGGCTGGGAGCCTTCGTCGAAGATCGCGAACAGCGACGCTCCCGTTCCGGACAAGCGCACCACCTTGGCGCCGGCTTCGAGGAGCGAATTATACACGTCGTCGATCACCGGGTACCAACGGCGGACGTGCGCCTCGAAGTCGTTGCCCGCGGCCAGACTCTCGAGGGGCGCCGCCGGGGCGCCGTGGACCAGGGCCAGGACGGCGGGCGCGAGGGGCTCTGCGCTGGGCTCCGGCAGCCGCGCGAAGGCGTCGGCCGTGGAGATGTGGAGAGAGGGAACGGCCAGCCACAGCTCGGTCTCGGGCAGGTCGGGCACCGGCACCACCTCGTCGCCGCGCCCGAAGCCCAGCGCGGTTCCCTCGACCAGGAAGAAGGGCACGTCGGCCCCCAGCTCCCGCGCCACGGGCCACAGCTCCTCCAGCCGCTCGGGGCGTCCGGTGAGGTCCCGCAGAGCCCGCAGCACCGTCGCGGCGTTGCCGCTTCCGCCGCCGAGGCCGCCGCCCATCGGCACCCGCTTGGCCAGCTCCATCGCGACCCCCAGCTCCGGCGCCCAGCGGGCGGCGAACGCCTCCGCGGCGCGCACCATGAGGTTCTCCCGTCCCCCCGGCGCGACACCCTCGACCACCTCGAGGCGGACGCCGGGACGCGCCTCCAGCCGGCAGCGGACGCCGTCCGCCAGGTCGATCGACTGGAAGAGGCTGCGCAGCTCGTGGTAGCCGTCAGCCCGGCGGCCGATCACCTGCAGATGCAGGTTGATCTTGGCGAAGCTCCAGTACGTCCCAGGCGGCACAGTCGAGGCGATCATAGCCCTCGGGCACGACGGCGGCGAAGCGACTGCCCTCGGTCTCCTCCGCCACCGAGCTCCGCCAGCGGAACTGGGAGCCGCGGCGATGGGAGAGGATGCCGCCGCGCGGCTGCGCCTGCCACCAGAGGACCGGCTCGTCGCCGCTCCACAGGGTCCAGGCGGCCAACCCCTCCGGCCCCTCGCGAAGGCTCCACCAGCGGCCCTCGGCGTCCTCGAACCGCTCGCCTTCGGCGTCCTCCGGCGGGTGCGCCGGCGCCTCGCCCTCGAGAACCGCCGGGACCCGGTCGATCGGCAGGCCCGAGAGCTCGAGCTGCGGCAGCGCCACCGCTCCGCTGGCGCGACACCAGGCCTCGGCCCGATGGTCGACCAGCCAGGTGACCGGGGCCAGGCGGGTGAGCACCCAGAGCGGTCGCCCGAAGGGATCGGAGGCGAGAAGCTGGTAGCCGTCCGCGCCGTGCCGCAGGACGAGCCGCAGTCGCCCCCCTCCCTGCTCGCCCTCCACCTCCACCCGGTAGAGGATCTGACGGTCGTAGCTCCCCGAGGGGAGCTCCGCGGCACGCTCCGGGGTCGCCGCCGGCGGCAGCCGGCCGGCGCAGCCGGTCAGCAGGGCCGTCGCGACGAGCGCCGCGGCCGCGGGAGGGCGGAGGGGCCTCAGAGCTCGCCGCTCAGACGCTCGAGCTTGCGCTTGACCTGCTCCCGGTTCTCCCCGCCCAGCCGGAGCGCCTGCTCGTAGATCCGGCGAGCCCGCTCGCGCTCGCCCACGGCCAGATAGACGTCGCCCAGGTGCTCGTAGACGACCGAGTCGTCGGGCACCAGCTCCGCGGCCCGCTCGAGGTGATCGCGCGCCTCGCCGTACCGCCCCATCTGGTAGTAGGCCCAGCCGAGGGAGTCGATGTAGGCGCCGTTGTCCGGATCGAGCTCGATCGCCCGCTGCACGAGGTCCACCGCCTCGTCGAGGTTGGTCCCCCTCTCGGCCCACATGTAGCCGAGGTAGTTCAGCGCGGGCGCGAAGTCGGGCGACAGGTCGAGCAGATGCCGGAAGGCCCCCTCGGCGTCGTCGTACCGGCCCGAGCGCTCGTAGGCGGCGCCCAGCCGGAAGAGGATCGGCGGCGAGCCGGGCTCGCGCCGGCGCGCCTCTTCCAGCAGTGGAATCGCGTCCGAGTAGCTCTCGACCCGCTGGTAGACGCCGGCGGCCAGCAGCAGCGAGTCCAGCTCCGGGGAGTCCGCCAGGGGCTGGAGCGCGACCTGCGCCTCCCCCGCGCGGTCGAGGTCGAAGAGCAGCTCCGCTCTCCGCGCCATCAGCCGGGGAGCCGGCTCCGAGCCCGACAGCTCCTCGAGGTAGGCGAGGGCCGCGGGGGCGCCTTCCAGGTGGGCCAGCGCCTCCGACTTCAGGAGGGCGGCGTCGAGACGGCCGCTGGCCGCGGGCCCCTCGAGCAGGGTCTCGCTGACCCGCAGCACCTCCTCCCAGCGCTCCCCGCGGGCGTAGAGCTCGGCCAGCCGCAGACGGGCGGTTCGGGACGGACGGAGACGGTCGGCCGCCGCGAGACGCTCGCCGACCCGCTCCAGGACCTCGGCGGCGGCGTCGATCTCTCCCGAATCCTCGAGCAGACGCGAAAGCAGCAGCGCCACGTCGAGCCCGTCGGGACGCTCGGCCACCAGCGTCTCCAGCACCTGCCGCGCCTCGTCCCGCCGCGCCAGCTCGACCAGCGCCAGGGCCTTCAGGTAGCGGGCGCCGTAGTCGCCGGGAAGATCCTCCAGCAGACGCGACGCCGCCCTCAGGGCGCCGTCCGCGTCGCCGCTGCGGTAGCGCTCCACGGCGAGCTGCCGCTGCACGTCGGGACCGTCGAGGCCGGCCTCGACCCCCTGCTCGAGGACCCGGGCCGCCTCGACGTGCTCGCCGCGGTCGCTCAGAAGCTGCGCCAGGGCCAGCCGGGCCTTCGCGAAGCCGGGATCCCGGGCGATGAACGAGCGGATGGTCTCCTCCCCTTCGACCAGCCGATCCGAGCGCTCCAGGGCCTCGAGCAGAAAGGAGAAGAGCATGCGGTCCCCGGGCCGCTGCGCCAGCAGCTCCAGGAAGAGGTCGGCCGCGTCGCTGGTGCGGCCCTCGCTGAGGTAGATCTGGCCCAGCGTCACCAGGGGCTCGATCTGCTCCGGCGCGCTCTGGCGCAGCACCTCGAAGGCCTCGCGGGCGCGTCCCAGGGCCTCCGCGTCGTCCTCGGCCCTCCGAAGCTGGATCTGGCCGTAGAGCCGCAGCACCTCCGGGTCGTCCCCGTCGAGCCGACGCGCGGCGCTCGCCTGCTCCGAGGCCTCGTCGAGGCGCCCGAGCCGGAAGAGGAGCTCGGCGAACTCGAGCCGCAGGTAGACCTCGTCGGGATCGCGCTCCACCAACTTGCCGAAGAGCTCGACCGCCTCCCCGTACGAGCCCTCCAGAACCAGGCTTTCGGCGACCAGGAAGTCGAAGGCGTTGTCGGCGCGATCCTCGACGGTGGCCGCCCCTCCGGCGGCGGCGATCAGCAGCAGAGACAGCGCCGCGAGAGCCCGTCGCACCGCCGGAGAATATAATCGCGATCGGTGCTTTACAAGTCGATCGCCCCACGCCCGCCGTCGCCGGGCGGCCGTACCGGAGGCGCCCTCTGAGGGGCTCCGAGGCCCGCCCGATGTCGGCGCCGCCCCTCGGTGAGCTGTTGCGCCGGCGACGCTGGATCTCCAGCTCCCAGCTCGAGACGGCGCGGCAGCGCCAGAGCCAGCTCGGCGGGCGGCTCGGAACCGCTCTGCTGGAGCTCGGCCAGCTCGCCGAGCCCCTCCTCCTCGAGGCGCTCTCCGAGCAGCTCAACGTGCCGGCCGCCGACGCCGAGGACCTGCGGAAGATCCGGCCGGAGGTGATCGACGAGCTGCCGGCCAAGGCCGCCATCCGCTGTGAGGCCATCCCCTTCCGCAGCACCGCCTCGCGGCTCGACGTCGCCATGCTGGACGTCCGCGACCTCACCCTCCACGACGAGCTCTCCTTCATCGCCGGCAAGCGGGTCAAGGTGCACGTCGCGAACGAGGTGCGGATCGTGGAGGCGCTGGCGCGCTACTACGGCCAGCAGATGCCGGCCCGCTTCCGCAACCTCCTGGACCGTCTCAACCGTCGCGTGGCGCCCATCGTGCGGCTGGCGTCGGAGGAGGAGAAGGAGGACGCCGGCGAACGACGACGGACCGCGCCCCGCCGGGCCGCCTCGGAGGGGCCGCCACCTGGCGCGGCGGGGCCGAGCGAGCCGGCGGCCGAGCGTCCGTGGCAGATCGAGCTCTCCCCCAGCGAGCGGGCGGCCCTGGAGAGACCGCCGGCCTCTCCCCCGCCGACGGAGACGACGTCCTCGCAGCCCGACGACGCCCTGCCGCCGGGGAGGCGTGGCCTCGAGGGGGCACGGCGGCCTCGGGAGGTGGCAGAGAGCCTCCTCGAAGAGCTGGACGGCGGCTTCGAGCGCCTGCTTCTCTTCAGTGTCCGGCGGGGTCGGGTGAGCGGCTGGCACGGCCGGGGACGGGGCGTGGAGCCCGAGCGGCTGCGCGGCTACCACTCCGACCTCACCGAGCGCTCGGTCTTCCAGGAGATGGAGCGTCCGGGCGAGCCGTTCATCGGGGTCCTGGCGCCGCTGCCGGCCCATCTCCGGCTGCACCAGGCGCTGGGCGGCGCCGCGGCGCACGAGTGCCTCGTTCTGCCCATCCGAGTCCGGGGCCGGCTCGCAGCGGTGCTCTATGCCGACTGCGGCGACGCCGGGCTCTCCGGGGTCGACGTCGACGAGGTGGCGCACCTCGCGGCCAGCGCCGGGGCCGCCCTCGAGCGCTGCATCCTGCGCCGCAAGATGGGGCCGTCGAGCACCTGAGGAGGGTGTCGGCCGGGCCGCGGGGGCTTCGTTGACACCCTCCGGAGGCCGCGCTACACTGCCGCCGCTCCGGAGTCCCGATGATCAAGGCCGATCTGGTGAATGCAGTCGCCGAGAGGTCTGACGTGTCCCGAGTGAAGGCCGCCGAGGCGGTCAACACCATTCTGGAGGCCATGAAACGGGCGCTGGGTCAGGGCCAGCGGATCGAGCTGCGCGGCTTCGGCGTCTTCCAGATCCGGGACCGGAAACGGGGCGTGGGGCGCAACCCCAAGACCGGGGTCGAGGTCGAGATCGCCCCCGGCAAGACGGTCCGGTTCAAGCCCGGCAAGGGACTCAAGGACCTCTGAGCTGGCGCTCGGCTCGGGGACCGCTGCTCGGCCTCCTCGCGACGGTGAGCTTCGCCGTGACGCTGGTCACGGCGACCACCGCCGGTGCCGGCTTCCTCCTGGCCACCCGCACCGACGTCACCACCGACCTGCCGGTCCTCGAGACGATGGGGCCGCGGACGGTGGAGCGGGTGTGGAGCGACCCCGAGCTGCGGGCCACCGGGCTGGCCTACGCGGTGCCCATGCTCTTCATCCTGCTCTGCCACGAGCTCGGGCACTACCTGACCTGCCGCCGGTACCGGCTCCCGGCGACGCCGCCGATCTTCCTGCCCGCTCCCTTCGCCCTGGGGACCTTCGGCGCCTTCATCCGCATCCGGGGCGCCATCCGCGACCGGCGGCAGCTCCTCGACGTGGGGGCGTCCGGTCCCATCGCCGGCTTCGTCGCCCTCCTGCCCTTCCTGCTGCTGGGGATCGCCCGCTCCGAGCCCGCCCCTCTCGCGGCGGCCGCCGCCGC
>JAWWBN010000148.1:0-9607 GCA_033720955.1 Thermoanaerobaculia bacterium
CATCGCCTTCTCCTGTCTGGAGCCGGAGCAGATCGAGCCC
Organism: Thermoanaerobaculia bacterium; assembly: GCA_033720955.1. Classification (GTDB taxonomy): domain Bacteria; phylum Acidobacteriota; class Thermoanaerobaculia; order Multivoradales; family JAHEKO01; genus JAWWBN01. The sequence goes on from JAWWBN010000148.1 coordinate 41, forward strand.
CTGTTCGAGGCCCTGCACCGGGCGGTCCAGCAGCTCCGCTGCAGACGGTGCAGCCGGGCCTGGGACCCGGGCATGAGCCGCTTGTACTCCGCCTTGGAGAGGCTCTTGCCGAGGTCCAGCGCTTCGAGCCTGCCGCCCTACTTCTTGCCCTTCTTCTTCCCGCCTTTGCCGGCCTTCTTCCGCCCCTTCCTCCTCTTCTTCCCGCCCTTCTTCTCGCCCTTGGAGGCCTTCTTGCCCTTCTTCCGGCTCTTGCCGGCGCTCCCGTTCTTCTCCTTCTTCCTCTTCTTCTCTCTCTTCTCCTTCTTCCTCCGGCTCTTCTTCTCCGTCCTGTCCGGCCTAAACGCCGCCGGGTCGGGGGCGGCCTCTCCGGGTGGGGCGGGCGGGGCCGTCTCCTCGAGCAACTCGGCCGCGGCGCGCCGCACCCGGCGGGCGCGCACCTCGCCGAAGCCGGGGATGTTCACCAGCCGCGCCAGCTCGGCCTCCGCCAGCGAGCGCACGGTCGATACGCCGTGGTCCGACAGCACACGCGCCGCGCTGGCGCCGATTCCGGGGACTCTCTCGAGCTCTGCGATCGTCATGGGCTCCCTCTCTCCTTCCCGATCAGCCGTAGCGGCCCTCGATGTAGTCCGCGGTCTCCTGGTGCCGCGGCGTCACGAACAGCTCCTCGGTGGCGGCGTGCTCGACCACCTTCCCGAGCAGCATGAAGATGCACTCGTCGCTGGCGCGGCGGGCCTGCGCCATGTTGTGGGTGACGATCAGGATGGTGTACTCGCCGCGCAGCTCCCAGATCAGCTCCTCGACGGCTTCGGTGCCCGCGGGGTCCAGCGCCGAGCAGGGCTCGTCCATCAGGAGGAGCTTGGGCTTGACCGGGAGGAGCCGGGCGATGCACAGCTTCTGCTGCTCCTCCAGCGAGAGCTCGGTGGCCGGCCGGTCGAGTCGGTCCTTGACCGTGTCCCAGAGCAGCACCTCGCGGAGCGCCTTCTCGGTCACCGCGTCCCGCTCCGCGGCCGGCACCCGGTGGCCGGCCCGGTCGAGGCGATAGCCGAAGAGCACATTGTCGCGGATCGAGAGAGGCAGGGGGTTGGGCCGCTGGAAGACCATGCCGATCTGCTTGCGGAGCTGGGCCAGCTCCACCCGATCGGCGTAGATGTCGTGGCCCAGGACCTTGATCGTGCCAGTGGTCCGGACGTAGCCCAGCCTCTCGTTGATGCGGTTGACGCTGCGCAGAAAGGTCGTCTTGCCGCAGCCCGACGGACCGATCAGGCTGGTGATCCGTCCCTCCCGGATGTCGAGGTCGACCTCGAAGAGGGCCTGGAAGGTGCCGTACCAGAGGTTGAGCCCGCGGGTCTCGATGGCCGGGGCGCCCGTGCGGTCAGCCAAAGCGCCCCTCCACGTAGTCGCGGGTGCGGGGGTCCTGGACCTGGTCCGAGAAGAGCTTCTCGGTGGGCCCGATCTCGACGCACTCGCCGGTGAGGAAGAAGGCGGTGCGGTCGGCCAGACGCCGCGCCTGCTGCACCAGATTGGTCACCAGCACGATGGTGAGCTCGGACTTGAGCTGCTTGAGAACGTCCTCGATGCGCATGGTGGTGACCGGATCGACGGCGATGGAGAACTCGTCCAGCAGCAGGAGGTCGGGCTCCTGGGAGAGGGCGCGGGCGATGGTGAGCCGCTGCTGCTGGCCGCCGGAGAGGAGGCTGCCGAGCGAGTCGAGGCGGTCCTTGACCTCGTCCCAGAGGGCGGCGCGTCTCAGACAGCGCTCGACGATCACGTCGAGCCGCGACCGCTTCCTGATCCCGGCCAGCCGGGGGGAGAGCGCCACGTTGTCGTAGATCGTCATCGGCAGCCCCACCGGCAGGGGGAAGACGACCCCGATCCGGCGTCGCAGCGCATAGAGGTTGCGCACCCGCCGCACGTCGCGGCCGTCGAAGAGGATCGTGCCGTCCACCCGCATGCCCGGAGTGAACTCGTCCATGCGGTTGAGAGCGCGGAGAAAGGAGGTCTTGCCGCTGTTCGCCGGGCCGATGATGCCGAAGATCTCGTGCGGCCGGATGGTCAGCTCGGGCACCTCGAGCGCCAGACGGTCGCCGTAGCGGATGGCGAGGCTCCGGACCTCGACCTTGGGACGCTCGGCTACCACTTCTTCTTGCCCCTCAGGTACATGCGGAAGGCGATCGAGAGGGCGTTCATGGTCAGCACCATGGCGATCAGGACCAGCGCCACGCCGAACGGCAGCTCCTCGGGCACGCCGGGCACCTGGGTGCTGATGACGAACAGGTGCAGCGACATCGCCATGGTCTGGTCGAAGACGCTCTGCGGCAGGAAGGGCAGGAAGAAGGCGGCGCCGGTGAACATGATGGGCGCCGTCTCGCCGGCGGTGCGCGAGACCTCGAGGATGACCCCGGTCAGGATGCCGCTGACCGAGTTGGGCAGCACCACGTGGCGGATGGTCTGCCACCGGCTGGCGCCCATGTTCCAGCAGGCCTCCCGGAAGGCCTGGGGGACCGCCTGCAGCGACTCGCGGGTGGCGACGATGACCACCGGCAGGGTCATCACCGCGAGCGTCAGGCTGGCGGCCAGGATGCTGGTCCCGAAGCGGAAGAAGAGGACGAAGGCGCCCACTCCGAAGAGGGCGTGGACGATGGACGGGACGCCGGCGAGGTTGATGATCGCCAGGTTGATGGACCGCGTCAGCCAGTTGTCGGGCGCGTACTCGCTCAGGTAGAGGGCCGCGGCCACGCCGACCGGCACCGACGCCAGGAGGGCGACGGCGACCAGCCAGACCGTCCCCACCAGGGCGGGCAGGATGCCGCCGGCGGTCATCCCCTGCGTGGGCTCGGTGAACAGGAAGTCGATCGACAGAACCGGCCCGCCGCGGACGACCAGCACCCCCAGGATCACCAGCACCGGCAGGATGAGCAGCGCCGTCATCAGCAGGAAGAGGAGCCGCCACAGACGCTCCACCTTGCGGTTCCGGAGATTGAGCTCGGAGGCCTCGAACATGACGGCTACTTCTTGCGGATGCCCCGCACTACCAGGTCGGCGGTCAGGTTGATCGCGAAGGTGACCACGAAGAGGAAGATGCCCAGGGTGAAGAGCGCGCGGTAGTGGTCCGACCCGACCGCGGTCTCCCCGAGCTCGGCGGCGATGGTCGCGGTCAGAGCGCGCACCGAGTCGAACACGCTGGTGGGCAGGTTGATGGAGTGGCCGCTCGCCATGAGGACGGCCATGGTCTCGCCGAAGCCCCGGCCGACCCCCAGCAGGACCGCCGCCACCAGCCCGTTCTTGGCCGCCGGAATCACGACCCGGAAGATCACCTGCCACCGGGTGGCGCCCAGCGCCTCGGCCGCCTCCCGGTAGGTCTCGGGCACCGCCTTCAGCGCGTCCTCGGCGATGGTGGTCATGATGGGGGCGGCCATGAGGCCCAGGATGAAGCCGGCGTTCAGCACCGTGAGGCCGATGGGCACGTCGAAGAGCCGGATGATCAGCGGGTTCATGATGGAGAGGCCGATGAAGCCCCAGACCACCGAGGGGATGGCGGCCAGCAGCTCCACCAGCACCTTCAGGAACTCGCGCGTCTTCCCGGTGGCGAACTCGGCGATGTAGATCGCCGCCCCGAGGGAGAAGGGCACCGAGATGAGCATGGCGAGACCGGTGACGCTGGCGGTGCCCGCGAGCAGCGCCAGGGCGCCGTAGGTCGGGTTGTGGTCCGAGGTCGGCGCCCAGCGCACCGAGCCGAAGAACTCGGTGAGCCGGAAGGTGGTGCCGAGAAAGCCCACGCCCTCCTTGGTGATGAAGACGAAGATGCCGATGATGAAGAGGATCGCGGAGATGCCGCCGACGAAGACCACCGCCTGGACGCCCTTGTCCACGTACCAGGCGAGGTTGCGCCGGTCGAGCGAAGATCTCCGCTCGAGCACTGCCTCAGGCGGTGTCGCCACGCAGGGTGTCCATCAGATCGCGGACGTTGACCGAGATCGTCTCGTAGGCCTGCTCGAGGGCCGCCAGGGTGCGCTCGGCGTCGAGGTCCTTCGGCAGCGGGCCCAGCGGCCACTCGAGCAGCACCGTGCGGAAGGGCAGCTCGCCGATCCGCTTCCGCGCCCCCGGCTCCAGCGCCACGATGACGTGATACTCGCTCAGGTCGTCGGTGGTGGCGTCCAGCTTCCTGGGTCTCCTGCCGGCGAGATCCAGCCCCTTCCTCTCCATGAGGCCCTCGGCCCGCGGGTCCAGCGCCTGGGCCGGGCTCCAGCCGAAGCTGTCGAAGCGGCCGCTCTCCGGAAAGGCCTTGCTCGCGTAGCCCTGGGCGATCTGGCTCAGGCTGTCGTTGGCCGCGTCCAGGAAGAGGACCCGGTAGACCTTCTCCGCCTTCGTCTCGCCGGCGACCGCGAAGAGCGTGTCCTCGCAGACGTTCTTGGCCTGGTCGCTCACCCGCCCCAGCCGGTTGATGATCACCAGGAGGGCGAAGAGGTCCTTGATCGGGCGCTCGCCGCGCTCGCCCGCTCGCAGCAGGTCGGCGAAGACCTTCTGAAAGGTCTTGTCCACCTGCTGGGCCATCTTCTTGGTGCCGCGCGCCAGCTCCGCATTGCCGTCGAGAAAGGCCTGCACCGCCTGGGAGAGGGTGGCGCGGGCCTGGTCTCCGATGAGCTCGACGTCGCGCAGGAGGCCCTCCGGCGGAATCTCGGAGAGCTGCACCACCTCGCGCGCGACGGTGACCGCGTAGTCACCGACCCGCTCGAGCTCGATGTTCAGACGCAGGATGGCCGAGACGGTGCGCAGGTGGCCGGCGCTCGGCAGGTGGCGGGCGACGAAGGCGTGGCAGCGCGAGTCGGTGGCCCGCACCGCCCGGTTGATGGGCAGGTCCCCCAGGATGACCTCGTTGGCCAGGTCGATGTTGTGGGTCAGCAGGGCGTGCACGGCCCGTTGGACCGCCTGCTCCACCGCCGCGGAGCTCTCGCGCACCCGCGACCGGATGTCGTCCAGATCCCTCTCGAGACGCTCTTCGTAGTGACTCATCGCCCTAGGAGCAGGAGACCGCGCGGACGGGAGCGTACCCCTTCTCCAGGATGATGCACTGGCCGGCGTCGCTCAGAATCCAGTCGAGATACTCCTTGACCGCCCCCTGCGGCTGCCCGGCGGTGTACATGAAGAGGGGCCGGGCGATGGGGTAGCTGCGGTCGACGGCGGTGGCCACCGACGGCGCCACGCAGGGGCCGCCGTCCGTGGTCCGCACACACGGCATCTTGACCTTCTCGTTGGCGTAGGCCAGACCGCTGTAGCCGATGGCGCAGGGGGTGTGCTCCACCAGGTCCACCACGTCCTTGGAGCCGTGCATGTCGCGCGACCCGAGCTTGTAGTCGCGCCCCTTGCCCAGCACCGCCTCCTTGAAGTAGACGAAGGTGCCGGAGTTGTTCTGACGGGAGACCCGCACGAGCTCGTCGCTCCTGCAGCCGGGGACCTGGATGCCGAGCTGGCTCCACCGCTCCGTCTCGCCCCCCTCGCCGTAGATCCCGGCGAGCTGCTCGAGACTCACCTCGTCCATGGGATTGGCGGGGTGCAGGAAGATGGCGAGGGCGTCGTAGCCCACGGTGAACTCCACCGGCTCGATGCCGTTGGCGCGGGCCAGCTCGATCTCCTTGTCCTTCATCTCCCGGCTCGAGCTGGCGATGTCCACGGTGCCGTTGATCATCGAGGAGATGCCGGTCCCCGAGCCCCCTCCCGTGACCGCCACGGCGACGGCGGGGTTGACCTCTTTGTAGGCCTCGGCCCACGCCTGGGCCACGTTGACCAGCGTGTCCGAGCCCTTGTTCTGGATCACCTGGCGCGAGCCCCGGCCTCCCGACGGCCCGCAGGCCACGAGCGGCAGCAGCGCCGCCGCGATCAACACCCTCTTCATCGGCATCCTCCTCCTGCTCCTCCGGCTGCAACCTCTCGCTGAGTTGTACCCCGCTCGCGCAGGGTGGCGCCACCTCTGGCGGGACCGGCACGCGCCAGCCCCCGCGGCTGGCGTCACGCCGGCTCAGGAGCCGATCCTACGTCGATCGGGCCCGCGGGGTCAGGCCCGGCTGTCCCAGAGGACGTCTTCGACGCCCCGCCGGTGGTTCTCGAAGCGGGCCATCACGAAGAGGGCGTCGGAGAGCCGGTTGAGGTAGGGGATCACCGACTCGCCCACCGCCTCGGCGGCCCCGAGCTCCACCACCAGCCGCTCGGCGCGCCGGCTCACCGTGCGCGCCAGGTGCAGTTGGGCCGCCCCCGGCGAGCCGCCCGGGAGGATGAAGTTCTCGAGCGGCGGCAGCTCCCTGGAGAGGGTGTCCATCAGCCGCTCCAGGGCGTCCACGTGCTTGGGCTCGATCACCGGGACGGGGATCCTCCCCTTGTCCTCCTCGAGGATGCAGAGATCGGAGCCCAGGTGGAAGAGCTCGTTCTGGATCCGCTCCAGGGGCCCGGTGAGCTCCGGGGCGAGGCCGCCGGACAGGGCCACCCCGATCGCCGAGTTGAGCTCGTCGACGGTGCCGTAGGCGGCGATGCGGAGCGACGCCTTGGAGACCCGCTGCCCGCCGCCCAGGCCGGTGGTGCCGTCGTCGCCGGTGCGGGTGTAGACCTTGGTGATCCTGGGCATGGGAGGTCTCGCAGCCCGCCGGCGGGACCGACGGGCCGGACGGGGGCGGGTGCGTCTACTGCAGGGTCTCCCGCATCACCTCTTCGATGCTGGTGACGCCGTCGCGGATCTTCTGCAGCCCGCTCTCGCGCAGGCTGACCATGCCGTTCTGGATCGCCTTCTGGCGCAGCTCGTAGGCGCTGCCGCCGGAGAGGATCAACTCCCGCACCTCGTCGTCCACCTCCATCGTCTCGTAGAGGCCGATCCGGCCGCGGTAGCCGGTGCCGCTGCAGCCGTCGCAGCCGCGGCCGCGGAAGAGCTGCAGCGTCTTGACCTCGTCGCTGGTGAAGCCGATGTTGGTGAGCGCCTGGGCGGGCACGTCGATCGGCTCCTTGCACTGGGTGCAGATGCGCCGCACCAGCCGCTGCGCCACCACGAGGTGCACCGAGCTGGCCACGAGAAAGGGCTCGATCCCCATGTTCATCAGCCGGTTGATGGACGAGGGGGCGTCGTTGGTGTGCAGGGTGGAGAGCACCAGGTGCCCGGTCATCGCCGCCTTGATCCCCACCTCGGCGGTCTCGAAGTCGCGGATCTCGCCCACCAGGATCACGTTGGGGTCCTGACGCAGGAAGGAGCGCAGGGCGGTCGCGAAGTTGAGCCCGATCTGCTCCTTCATCTGGACCTGGTTGATGCCGGAGAGGTTGAACTCGACCGGGTCCTCGGCGGTCATGATGTTGGTCTCGGGGGAGTTGATCCGCGAGATCGCCGAGTAGAGGGTGTTCGTCTTGCCGGAGCCGGTGGGCCCGGTCACCAGCACCATCCCGTACGGCCGGAAGATCGCCTGCTCGAAGCGTCGCAGCGACTCCGCCTCGAAGCCCAGCTTGGTCATGTCGAGCATGAGCTGGTCCTTGTCGAGGAGCCGCATGACCACCTTCTCGCCGAAGATGGTGGGCAGCACCGAGACGCGGAAGTCGAGGTCCTTGACCCGGTTGGCGACCCGGGTCTTGATCTTGATCCGGCCGTCCTGCGGCAGCCGCTTCTCGGCGATGTCCAGCTTGGCCATGATCTTGAGCCGGCTGGTGATCGCCTCCTTGAGCTTGAGCGGCGGCCGCATCATCTCGTAGAGGATGCCGTCGATGCGGTAGCGGACGCGGTACTCCTTCTCGTAGGGCTCGATGTGGATGTCGGAGGCGTCGCGCTTGATGGCGTCGGTCAGGATGATGTTGACCAGGCGGACGACGGGCGCCTCCTCCGAGGCCTGCTCCAGGGTGGCGAGGTCGAGGTCCTCCTCCTCCTCCAGCACCTCCAGGTCGGCGTCGTCGGAGTCGGCGATGTCCTCCATCACCTTCTTGAGCTCGATGGAGTGGGTGGTGCCGTAGTAGCGGTCGATCGCCTCCCGCAGGGCCGACTCCGAGGCCACCACCGGCTCGACGTTGTAGCCGGTCATGAACTTGATATCGTCCATGGCGAAGACGTTGGTCGGGTCCACCATGGCGATGGTCAGCTTCGCCCCGGCCTTCGAGACGGGCAGGATGGTGTACTTGCGGGCGACGTCGGGCGGGATGACCTTGATGATGGTCTCGTCCACCTCGATCTCGGCGAGGTTGATGGCCGGCACCCCGTAGCGCTGGGAGAGGAACTCGACCAGCTCCTCGTCGTCCAGGAAGCCGAGCTTGACCAGGTGGGTGCCGATGCGGCCGCCCTCACCCTGCTGGTGGGAGAGAGCCTCCCGGAGCTGCTCGGGGGTGATCTTGTTGGCCTTGACCAGAAGCTCGCCGATTCGACTCACTCGCACCTCACCTCACGGCACCGTCCAGGCGTGAACCCGCGCTTGCGAGGAGTGTAGCAGCGCCCGAAGTGGCGGCCAAGCCGGCCTCAGGCGGCCTTCGAGGGCCTCACGCCGGGCCCGTTTCCAGGAGCTCGACCGCCCTCGCCGCCACCCTCTCCGGGGGGATCGCGAGCAGGCAGACGCGGGCGTCGTCGAACCGCTTCTCGCAGAAGCTGCACGGAAGACGGTGCCAGAGAGCTCGCTCCGGAGCGCCGTAGGGACCGCTGCGCAGGGGATCGGTGGGCCCCATCAGGCAGAGCACGGGGACGCCCAGCGCGTGGGCCAGGTGGACCGGTCCGGTGTCGCCGCCGAGGACCAGGCGGGCGCCGCGCAGGACCGAGGCCAGCTCGCCCAGGCTCCCGGCGTGGAGCGCCCGCGCCCGCCCCCGCGAGGCCAGCGCGGCCTCGCGGGCCATCGCCTCCTCCCCCGGGCCGGAGACCACCCGGCTGGGGACGCCGGTGCGCTCGGCCACGAGCTCGGCGACCCGGCCCCAGCGGGTGGGCGGATAGATCTTGTTCGCCCAACCGCCGCCCGGCACGATGACCACGCCGGGCGGTCCGTCGGGCCGGGCCGGCGCGCCGGGAAAGAGCCTGTCGGGGGCGAAATCGACCGCGCCCCGCGCGAGCCCCAGCGCGTCCACGGCGGCCAGGGCGCGATCGACGGCGTGCTGGGCGTGCTCGCCGCCGGCCGGGTACCCCTCGCCGATCCAGAGAGCGCTCGAAGGCTCGCGGCGGTGACCGTAGGCCGGCCCGAGAACCCGGCCGGGGAGGCTGACGGCGGCCAGGATCGCGCCCTTGTGGTTCCCCATCAGGTCGATGGCGACTCCGGCCTGGAACCGCTGCAGACGCCACAGGAAGGCCGCGACCTGGCGCAGGGTGGCCGCCGCGAGCGGCCGCCGCCGCCAGCGGCGCAGGGCCACCGGGACGACCTCGTCGAGGTCCGGCAGTCCGTCGAGCACCGGCGCGAAGACCTCCTCCACCACCCAGCCGATGGTGGCGCTGGGCAACGCCCGCCGGAGGGCCGTGAGGGTGGGCAGACAGTGGACCACGTCCCCCAGGGCGCTGGTGCGCACGATCAGGACGCGCAGGGGCTCCCCCTCCGGCACGATACGTCGGTCCTCCACGGGAGCATGCTAACCCCGCGGGGC
>JAWWBN010000149.1:0-9605 GCA_033720955.1 Thermoanaerobaculia bacterium
CCCTCGCCGGCGGCCGGCGGCCGGGGCCCGGTGGGAGGCGGCTCCGTCGTCGCAGACGGAGGCGGCTCCGCCTTCCGTGGCTTCGCCGAGGGGCCGGCCGCGGTGGATCTGCGCGAGCTGGCGCTTCTCCCCGCCCCCTCCGCGCCGCCCCGGGACCCCGTCGGGCGGCCGGAGTCGCCGATCCCGGAGGAGCTGGCCGAGGAGCTGCGCGCCCACGCCCGCACCCTGCCGCCCAGCCGCGACGTGCGCGCTCCGGGGGAGTCGTCGACCTTCGGGCCGGCTCCCGCGGCGGCTTCCGTCCTGGGCGGCTTCGAGGGGCCCGCCTTCGGAGACGCGGGGTCCAGCCTGGTGCCCCCGGACCCCGAGCTGGCCGCCGGACCGGAGCACCTCCTGGCGGTCTTCAACGCCGGGTTCACGATCTACGACAAGAGCGGCGCGGTCCTCTCCGGGCCCACCGGCCTGGCCTCGCTCTTCTCCACCACGCCCGGCTGCGACGGCTCGCCCTTCGATCCCAACGCGCTCTACGACGAGGAGGCGGACCGCTTCGTGATCGGCGCCGACGGCGGCGGCAGCTCCTACTGCCTGGCGGCCAGCGCCGGGCCCGACCCCACCGGCGTGTGGCACACCTACGCCTTCGCCACCGACTTCCCCTCCCATCCGAGCGGCCCCTTCTTCTTCGACTACCCCCACGCCGGCGTCGGGCGGGAGGCGATCTACATGGGCGCCAACCTCTTCTCCGGCGGTTTCTTCGAGGGGCGGGTGTGGGCCGTGGACAAGACGGCGGTCTACGCCGGCGCCGCCTCGCCGGCGGTGATCACCCACTCCACCGGCAGCCGCAGCACCCCCCAGCCGGCCAACCTGCACGGCTTCGCCCAGGGCACCTGGCCGGCGGCGGGACCCCACTACCTGCTGACCGACGACTCCGCCTTCAGCGGCGCCCGGCTGGGGGTCTGGTCGTGGGCCGATCCGTTCGGCGCCGACGACCTGGTCCTGGTCGGCGAGGTGGACCTGGCGCCGGCGACCGGGGCGGCCGGCTTTCCCCTGCCGGCCCCCCAGAGCGGCGCCGTGGCCAACCTGGACGCCAACGACTGGCGGGTGCAGGATGCCGAGTACCGCAACGGCGAGCTCTGGACCACCCAGACCGTCTCCTGCAACCCGGGGGGCGGCACGGTGGACTGCATCCGGTGGGCGCGGATCGACCCGGCGACGCCGGCCGTGCTGGACGCCGGCCTGCTGGGCAGCGACGGCGTCTACCGGATCTTCGGCGACCTGGCGGCCAACCACTGCGGCGACCTGGCGGTGGGCTACACGACGACCGGGCCGGCGCTCTTCCCCTCGGTGGCGGTCGCCGGCCGGCGCATCGGCGACGCGCCGGGGTCGCTGGGCCCGGAGACCGAGCTGCGGGGGGGCGACAGGGCCTACAGCTCCTTCGACGCGAGCCCGCTGCGCTGGGGCGACTACACCGGGCTGACTCCCGACCCCGACGGCCTGGGACTCTGGTACCTCGGTGAGTACAGCCGCGATCTGGTCGGCGAGGCGGCGAACTGGGGGAGCTGGATCGGCTCGCTGGTCATCCCCGGCTGCCCCCTCCTCGCCGCGGCGCCGGAGGCGGTCGACTTCGGCGGGTGGCCCGAGGGGGGCCTCTCGCCTCCGCACGAGGTGGTCCTGGCCAACGCGGGCGACGCCGCCCTGGCCCTCTCGGGGATGACCCTCTCCGACCCCTCGCGCTTCTTTCTCGACACCGCCGGCGGCGCCGAGCCCTGCCACAGCACGATGCCCACCATCCCGGCCGGTCAGCAGTGCACCGTCACGGTGAGCTTCGGGCCGGACGCCACGAGCTCCTTCGACGCCACCCTGACGATCGACTCGCTCCTGGAGGCCAACCAGCGGGTCCTGCCGCTGAGCGGACAGGGGGTCGCCTGTGCCCACCCCGCGGTGGTCGAGGTCACCAACGCGGCGGAGCAGAACGGCTTCCAGGAGGAGTTCGCCTGTCTGCGGCTGGAGGTGGGGCCGTACCTGCTGGGCCCCTCGGGCCGGCTGGAGCTGACGTCCGGGGTGGAGGTGGTGCTCCGCAACGAGGCCACGGTGAGGGGGGAGATGCTGGTGACCATCGACCCTCTCCAGACGTTGCCCTGACGTGCGGATTCGCTCGGGTCCACCCCGGATCGCTGCTGCCACCTCGGCGGTCGGCCGGCTGGTCCCCCCCGGGGCGCCGGCGAGCGGCTCCGGCTGTCGTCGGCCGCCTAGGGCGCGGCCGGACGCCGCCAGCGGGTGAGCACCCGCGCCACCGCCCGGCCGCCGGCGGTGGCGACGAGGTGCCGCGCCTCGGTGCCGCCCCCGTCGGCCGGCCGGCGCGCGACGTCGGCGACGAGCTCCTCGCCGAGCGAGGTCTCGGCCAGGAACTCGGCCTCCAGGCCGGCGAACCCGGCGCCCTCCCGCCACTCCTCCGGCAGGCTGGTCAGCGCCCAGCGCAGATAGCGGACGTGATTGACGTGCCGGTTGACGTCCAGGTCGGCCTCGGCGACCCGCAGCCGCAGGGAGCGCTCGGGCCGGTCCGGGGCGGGCGGGCGGCGGAAGCGGCGCTCGAGGGCGCGCGGCCGGTGGGGCGGTTGGATGGCCCGCACCGAGGACGGCAGGCGGGCGGGGCGCCGAGTGGCGAGGTCCAGCGCGCACCACGCGCTCGTGGCGCGGGCGATGGGCCCGGCGTCTCCCGCCGCTTCGAAGTCGCGCAGGGCGAAGAGACCGCGGGCGGCGGACGGCCACGTCGTCACCACCAGCGGCCCCCGCCAGACCGCGGCCGGCTCCACTTCCACGTCGAGCCGCAGCAGGACCCACGTCAGACCGAGCTGGTTCAGGGCCGCGATGGAGCAGCCCAGGCGCTCTGCGTGCTCGACGGCCGCCTCCTGGAAGAGATCGCACAGCTCGAGGGCGGCGGCGGCACCGCCCGCGGCCAGACGCTCCCCGGTCCGCTCCCGGCGCGCGGTCCACGGCCGGCTGCGGCGGCGCGGCGCGGTCTCCCGGGCGGGCACGGGCGCCTCTAGACGAGCCGCTCGAGCTGAGCCAGCTCGCGAATCTCGTAGGTGAGAGGGCGTCCGTCGCCCTCGGCGCCCCGCGGGTTGAGCCAGCAGGTGTCGATGCCGTAGCGGCGCCCTCCCTCGATGTCGCTGGTCAGGCTGTCGCCCACGATCAGGGTCTGTCGTCGCGGGGGATCCCCCATGCGGCGGAAGGCGGCGTCGAAGAAGGCCGGGTCGGGTTTGCCGGCGCCGATCTCGCCCGAGATGACCACCACCTCGAAGAAGGGCGCCAGCGGCGAGGCGGCGAGCCGGGGCCGCTGCACCTCGGCCAGGCCGTTCGTCACCAGCGCCAGCTCGGCGCGCCGCGCCAGCCGACTCACCACCCGCAGCGCGCCGTCCAGGAGGTGGGTCTGGCGGGCCAGGGCGCGCAGGTAGAGCGAGCTCGCCCGCCCGGCGTCGGCGTCGTGCCCCAGGGCCGTGAGCAGCCGGGCGAAGCGCTCGCCGGGGATGGCCGCCTGCTCGATCTCGCCGCGCTCGTAGCTGCGCCAGAGGCGGTGGTTGATCTCGCGGTAGGCGGGCAGGAGACGCTCTTCGCGGGGCAGGCCCAGCTCCTCCCAGGTCGCGGCGAGAGCCGCCGCCTCGGCCCGGTCGTAGTCGAACAGGGTGCCGTCGGCGTCGAGCAGCACCCAGCGGTAGGGGCCCCCGGGGCGCGGCGCCGTCAGGGGTAGAGCCTCTCCGCCCGCCAGCCCTCTCCGTCGCGGACGAAGGCCTGCCGGTCGTGCAGCCGGTAGGCCTCGGTGCGCCAGAACTCGATCCGGTCGGGGCGCAGAAGGTAGCCGCCCCAGAAGGGCGGACGGGAGATCTCGCGTCCGGCCCAGCGGATCTTCTCGCGGGCGTAGCGGCGCAGCAGGGTGAATCGCCGCGGCAGCGGCTCGCTCTGCCGCGAAGCCCAGGCGCCGAGCTGGCTGCCGCGGGGCCGGCTGGCGAAGTAGGCGTCCGACTCCTCGGCCGGGAGCCGCTCGACCCTCCCCTCCACCCGCACCTGACGCCCCAGGGTGGGCCAGTAGAAGCAGAGGGCCGCCCGCGGATTGGCGTCGAGCTGCCTCGCCTTGGCGCTGCCGTAGTTGGTGAAGAAGCGGAAGCCCCGCCGGTCCACCCCCTTCAGGAGCACCATGCGCGCCGACGGCCGGGCGTCCACGCCGGCGGTGGCCAGCGTCGCCGCCGTGGCGTCGTGCGCCTCCTCTTTCGCGGCGCGCTCGAAGAGCCGGCGAAAGCGCTCGATGGGATCGGCACTCATCCGGAGGCCGATTGTAGGTCCTCGAGATCGGCGGGCGGGAGGGCGTTGGCTAAGATGCGGCCGGTGTCGCGGATCCTGTTCCCCCTGCTCCTCCTGATCGCCCTGCTCGCCGGAGCCGTCGGCTTTCTGGGCGGCGCCCTCTGGCGGCAGACCGCCTCCCCGGCGCCCGACCCCTCCCCGGCCGAGCCGCTGGTCTCGACGGCGGACCGCCCCGAGCTGACCGACCAGGAGCGGGCCACCATCGCCCTCTTCCGACGGGCGTCGCCCTCGGTGGTCTTCATCACCTCGGTCACCCGGCGGCGCGATTTCTTCAGCATGCGGCCGCAGGAGATCCCACGCGGCTCCGGCTCCGGCTTCGTCTGGGACGGCACCGGGCACGTGGTGACCAACTTCCACGTGCTCTCCGGCTCGAGCGGCGTCCGGGTGACCCTGAACGACCGGTCCACCTGGGAGGCCGAGCTGGTCGGGGCGGAGCCGGAGAAGGATCTCGCGGTGCTGCGGATCCGCGCCCCGGCGGCGCTTCTCCGGCCGCTCGCGCTGGGTCGCTCGAGCGATCTGCTGGTGGGCCAGCAGGTCTACGCCATCGGCAACCCGTTCGGTCTCGACCAGACGCTGACGACCGGGGTGATCAGCGCCCTGGGACGGGAGATCATGTCGCTGGCGGGGATTCCCATCCGCGACGTGGTCCAGACCGACGCCGCCATCAACCCCGGCAACTCGGGCGGCCCCCTCCTCGACAGCGCCGGCCGGCTGATCGGCGTCAACACCCAGATCATCACCCCCTCCGGCGCGTCGGCGGGCATCGGCTTCGCCATCCCCGTGGACACGGTGAAGTGGGTGGTCCCCGAGCTGATCGAGCACGGGCGGGTCATCCGTCCCACCCTGGGGGTGCGGCTGCTGCCGAACCAGGTCGCCAACCTGGAGCTGGAGGGGGCGCTGGTGCTCGACGTGGTGCCGGGCAGCGGCGCGGCCCGCGCCGGCATCGTCGGCACCCGGCGCGACCGCCGTGGCGCGGTGGTCCTGGGCGACGTGATCGTGGACGTGGGCGGTCGCGAGGTGCGGACGCCGGAGGATCTCGTCCTGGCGCTCGAGCGGCGTGAGCCCGGCGACCTGGTGGAGGTGACCCTGCTGCGGGAGGGCCGCAGACGGGTGGTCCAGGTCGAGCTGGGGCCGCCCTCTTCCTGACGCCGGGGCTCAGGCGCGGTTGCGGTAGAGCGCCGGGTCCACCACCGCGGCCATCCGGTCCACGTCCAGACCGCCGCCCAGGAACTCGTCGAGCTGCCGAGCCGCGGTGACCGGATCGCCGACCACCTGGGCGTAGTCGAGCTCCAGGAGGTCGAAGTGCGGCGCCCGCTTCAGCAGATAGCGCGCCCGCCAGAGGTCGTCGCCGAGGAGCTCGGTCATCCGCTCGTCGGGGGTGTCGGAGCCTTCGCCCCGCCGCGTCAGCATCTTGGCCTGGGAGGCCAGCACCTCGTCCAGGTGCCGCACGAGGAGGATCACCTTGTAGTTGTAGCTCCCGGGGAGCTCCTTCAAGAGGTGCGAGATGATCTTGACCGCCCGGCCCCGGGCGCCGGGCAGCCACGCCTTGGCGGGGTCGCGAGCCAGGTCCTTGACCGGCTCGAACTCGTAGTAGCCCTTGGGGTTGTCCGCGTCGGCGGTCCGCACCCCGTCCACCACCAGCGGCACGCCGCCCGCCTCGAGCATCTTCATGGCCATGGAGGTGCCGGAGCGGGGCAGCCCCGAGACCACCACGATGGGCTGGCCGTAGCGCAGCCGGCGATAGAGACGCTGGATACCCGGTGCCATTTGTCGGTCGAATCTGCTAACGTTCGGGGACGTCGCCGGGGCGTCCGCCCCGGCGGCGACGCCTAGGATAACCGAAAGCATCCAGCCCGCGGCTACCGCCGCGCCCCTCACAATCCCATCCCGGTGAACTCGAAGGAAACGTACGCGCGGCGGGGTCAGACCTGCGCCGGTCTCGCGCTCGCCGCGGCGCTCGCCGTGGTCCTGGCGGCGCCCGCCCAGGCCTACATCGGGCCGGGGGCCGGCTTCGCCCTGCTGTCGTCCTTCTTCGTCATCTTCGTCACCGTCGTCGTCGTCTTCGTCTCGCTGCTGATCTGGCCCTTCCGCACGCTCTGGCGGGTGATCCGGCGGCGCAACCGGCCCAAGCCGAGGGTGGGGCGGATGATCGTGGTGGGTCTCGACGGTCAGGATCCTCGGCTCACCGACCGCTTCCTCGCGGAGGGCAAGCTGCCCAACTTCGCCAAGCTGGCCGAGCGCGGCTGCTACCACCGGCTGGCGACCACGTTCCCCTCGGTGTCGCCGGTGGCCTGGTCCTCGTTCAGCACCGGGACCCACCCCGCCAAGCACAACATCTTCGACTTCCTGGACCGCGACCGGAAGAGCTACCTGCCCGTCCTCTCGTCCACCAAGATCGGCAGCGTGGAGCGCTTCCTCAAGATCGGCAGGTACCGCATCCCGCTGGAGAAGCCGGAGCTCAGGCTGCTCAGGCGGTCGAAGCCCTTCTGGACCCTGCTCGGCGAGCGCAACGTGTGGAGCACGGTGCTGCGGGTGCCCATCACCTTCCCGCCCGACAGGTTCTACGGCGCCGAGCTGTCGGCGATGTGCGTGCCCGACCTGCTGGGCACGCAGGGCACCTTCCTGCTGTTCACCACCCGGCCGTCGGGCGAGCGGTTCAAGGAGGGGGGGCTCCGGCTGCCGCTCGAGCGCAACGGCGGCGGCTACAGAGGGGTGGTCGAAGGGCCGGAGAACCTCTTCCTGGAGGGCAGCCCGCCCATGAGCCTGCCGCTGGCCATCGAGCCCAACGGCCGGGGCGTCCGGGTCGCTCTGGGCGACGAGACGGTCGAGCTGGCGGTGGGGGAGCTCTCCGACTGGGTCAAGCTGACCTTCCCCGCCGCTCCCGGGGTCAAGGTGTCGGGCATCTGCCGGCTGATCCTCACCGAGCTGGGGGAGGAGACCTCGCTCTACCTGACGCCGATCTCCTTCGACCCGGAGAAGCCGGCGATGCCGATCTCCCACCCCTCCTACTACGCCACCTACCTGGCCAAGAAGATCGGCCCCTACTCGACCCTGGGTCTGGCCGAGGACACCTGGGCGCTGAACGAGGGGATCATCGGCGACGGCGACTTCCTGCGCATGACCTACGACGTGGACGGCGAGCGCGAGCGGATGTTCTTCGCCGCCCTCGACAAGCTCCGGCGCGGCACCCTGACCTGCGTGTTCGACGCCACCGACCGCATCCAGCACATGTTCTGGCGCTACCTGGAGGAGGGGCATCCCGCCGCCCGGGGCCGCGAGGACGCCGAGCACCGCGACGCCATCGAGAAGCTCTACCGGCACAACGACGCCCTGGTGGGCCGGGTGATGGAGAAGCTCACCGACGACGACGTCCTCTTCGTGATCTCCGACCACGGCTTCACCTCCTTCCGGCGTGGCGTCAACCTGAACACCTGGCTGCACGCGAACGGCTACCTGGTCCTCGAGGAGGGCGCCGACCCCTCGGCCGAGTGGCTCCGCGGGGTGGACTGGTCGCGGACCCGGGCCTACGCCCTGGGGCTGACGGGGATGTTCCTCAACGTCAAGGGGCGCGAGGCGCAGGGGATCGTGGAGCCGGGCGAGGAGGTCCGGCGGCTCAAGGCCGAGCTGGTGGAGAAGCTCAGCGGGCTGGTGGACGAGGAGACCGGCGAGGTGGGGATCACCGAGGCGTTCGACACGGCCAAGCTCTACGACGGCCCCTACCTGGGCAACGCCCCGGACCTCCTGATCGGCTACAACTCCGGCTACCGCACCTCCTGGGACTGCGCCACCGGCGTGGTCGCGGGCCGGATCTTCGAAGACAACGTCAAGGCCTGGAGCGGCGACCACTGCGTGGACCCCCGCCAGGTGCCCGGGGTGCTGTTCTGCAACCGACCGATCGACCGCGACGATCCGGCCCTCATCGACGTCGCGCCGACGGCGCTGCAGCTCTTCGGGCTGCCGCCGGCGCCGCACATGGACGGCCGTCCGCTCTTCGACGAGGAGAGCCTGAAGGGATGAAGGGTCTCCGCGCGGCCGCCGCGCTCCTGGCCCTCGCCGCCGCTCTCGGGGCCGGCGCCTGCTCCCGGCGGGAGCCGCCGGCGGCGTCGATGATCGTGCTCGGCATCGACGGCATGGACCACGAGCTGACCGCCCGCCTCATGGAGGAGGGCCGGTTGCCCAACCTGAAGCGCCTGGCCGAGCGCGGCTTCTTCCAGCCGCTGGGCACCTCGGTGCCGCCCCTCTCTCCCGTGGCCTGGTCCAACTTCATCACCGGCCAGGACCCGGCGGCGCACGGCATCTACGACTTCATGCACCGCGACCCCGACACCATGCTGCCGTACCTGTCCACCAGCCAGCCGGCCGGGGGCGAGATGCGGACCCTGCCGCTGGGCGCCTGGCAGGTGCCGCTGTCGGCCGGCGGCTACGAGCTGCTGCGCCGGGGAACCCCCTTCTGGGAGGTGCTCGAGGAGGCCGGCGTCGAGACCTCCATCCTGCGGATCCCCGCCAACTTCCCGGTCTCCGGCACCGCGACGCGGGAGATCTCGGGCATGGGCACCCCCGACGCGGTGGGCAGCTACGGCATGTTCTCCTTCTTCACCTCGGAGCTCTTCTTCGACAAGCGCGACGTGGCCGGCGGCGAGCTGTACGAACTCGACTACTGGGACGGGGTGGCGCGCGGGGCCCTGGAGGGCCCGGTGAACCCGTTCCGCAAGGACGGCAGGAAGGCCATGGTCCCCTTCACCCTCTACGTGGACGAGGGCCAGGCGGCGGGCAAGCTGGAGATCGGCGACAGCCAGCGGCTGCTGCTGGTGGGGGAGTGGTCCGAGTGGGTGCCGTTCGACATCCAGCTCGTGCCGGTGGGGATGGGGGCGAGCCTCCAGAGCGTGCACGGCATGGCCAGGTTCTACCTGCGGCAGGTGACGCCCGAGGTCGAGCTCTACGTGAGCCCCATCAACTTCGACCCGCTCTACGGCGGCCTGCCCAACTCCCACCCGGCCGACTACGGCAGGGAGCTGGCCGAGGCCACCGGTCGCTACTACACCCAGGGGATGCCCGAGGACACCCAGGCCATGAAGGGCGACGTCCTCACCGTAGAGGAGTTCCTGGCCCAGGCGCGGATCGCCGGCGAGGAGCTCGAGAGACAGTACGAGTACGTCCTCGACAGCTTCGAGGGCGGGCTGCTCTTCTACTACTTCGGCAACCTGGACATGGTCTCCCACATGATGTGGGGGGCGATGGACCCGGAGACCCCGCAG
>JAWWBN010000150.1:0-9561 GCA_033720955.1 Thermoanaerobaculia bacterium
CGCCGCGCAGCAGGTACCGGTCGCCGGGCGCCGACCTGCTGCCGGAGGGCGCCGCCGGCTTTCCGACGGTGGTAGCCAGCGTTCCCGGCCCCCTGGGCCCGGCCTCCAGCCTGTTCACCCTGACCCAGATCGAGCTGCGGCCCGACGCCGGCGAGGCCGTCCTGGAACGGGTGGTGGAGCTGACCCGGCGCCGGCTCGCCTTCCAGCGCACGGCGCTGCTGCGCGAGGTGCTCCGGGGGATGGGCAGCCAGTGGGAGGAGCTGGTCTGGGAGGCGGTGGAGCCGGGCGCCGCCCCGTGGGCCGGCCCCGGGCTGGTGCGGGTGGGGGCGCGGGTGGTCCTCGCCCACCGGGATCTGGGGACGCCCGGGGTGCTCGACGAGGGGGATCTCGTGCTGGACTTCGACCGCGGCGCCCGCCTGCTGCGGCTGGGCGACGTGTTTCAGGGAGAGGGACTGGTGGAGCGGGCCCGCGGGCCGGCCGCCGCCGGCGATCCGACAGGAGGAGGACGATGAGCAAGCTGATCACGCTGATCCCCGGGGATGGCATCGGCCCCGAGGTGACCGCCGCCGCCAAGCGGGTGCTCGAGGCCTCCGGCGCCGACATCGAGTGGGAGACCCACGAGGCCGGCAGCGAGGCCCTCGCCAAGACCGGCGATCCGCTGCCACGGCCGATCATCGACTCGATCCGGCGCACCGGCGTGGCGCTCAAGGGTCCCGTGACCACCCCCGTGGGGCGCGGCTTCTCCTCGGTCAACGTGCGGCTGCGCAAGTCGCTGGAGCTCTTCGCCAACGTGCGCCCGGTGGACACGCTGCCCAATCTGCCCAGCCGCTACGAGGGCGTGGACCTGGTGGTGGTGCGCGAGAACACGGAGGGGCTCTACAGCGGACTCGAGCACGAGGTGGTGCCGGGAGTCGTCGAGAGCCTGAAGATCGTCACCCGCGCCGCCTCGCTGCGGATCGCCGAGTTCGCCTTCGAGTACGCCCGCCGCCACGGCCGGCGCCGGATCACCGCCGTCCACAAGGCCAACATCATGAAGCGGTCGGACGGGCTCTTCCTGGAGTGCTTCCGCGAGGTCGCCGAGCGGTATCCGGAGATCGAGTCCGAGGACCGCATCGTGGACAACATGGCCATGCAGCTCGTGGCGCGTCCCGAGGCCTGGGACGTCCTGGTGATGGACAACCTCTACGGCGACATCCTCTCGGACCTCTGCGCGGGGCTGGTGGGGGGCCTGGGAGTGGTGCCGGGCGCCAATATCGGCTCCGACGCTGCGGTCTTCGAGGCAGTGCACGGCAGCGCTCCCGACATCGCCGGCCGGAATCTGGCCAACCCGACGGCCCTCGTGCGAAGCGGCGTGCTGATGCTCGAGCACCTGGGGATGGTCGACGAGGCGGCGCGAGTGCGGACGGCTCTTCTCGAGGTCGTCGGGCGCCGTGGCATCCGCACCCCCGACGTGGGCGGCTCGGCCAGCACCACCGAGTTCACCGACGCCCTGGTGCGGGAGATCGAGTCGGCTTGAGGCTTCCGGCCGGCTGCTAGACTGCGCGCGAACACGGTCCCAGGAGGCTCAGCATGGCCAAGCCCGACTTCACGATCGGCATCGAGGAGGAGTACCAGATCATCGAGCCCGAGGGGCGCGAGCTCACCTCCTACGTGCAGGAGTTCGTGGAGCAGGGGAAGCTGGTGCTCAAGGAGCAGATCAAGCCCGAGTTCCTGCAGTCCCAGATCGAGGTCGGCAGCACCATCTGCCAGGACATCGCCCAGGCGCGGAGCGAGCTCCGGCGTCTGCGCCGCGCGGTGGTGGAGGTGGCCGAGGCCAATGGCCTGCGGGTGGCGGCGGCCAGCACCCACCCCTTCTCGACCTGGTTCGAGCAGGAGGTCACCCGCTCCGAGCGCTACGCCAAGCACATGGAGGAGATGGCCTTCATCGCCAACCGCATGCTGATCTTCGGCATGCACGTCCACGTGGGCATCGACGACCCCGACCTGCGCATCGACCTGATGAACCAGGCGACCTACTTTCTGCCGCACCTGCTGGCGCTCTCCACCAGCTCGCCCTTCTGGCACGGCATCAACACCGGTCTCAAGTCGTACCGGTCCATCGTCTTCGAGAGCCTGCCGCGCACCGGGCCGCCACCGGCCTTTCGCTCGTGGAGCGAGTACGAGCGCTTCGTGGACACCCTGACCCGGACGGGCTGCATCGAGGACGCCACGCGCATCTGGTGGGACCTGCGGCCGCACCCCAAGTTCCCCACCATCGAGTTCAGGGTCTGCGACATCTGCACCACCATCGACGAGGCGATCTGCCTGGCGGCGCTCATCCAGGCGCTGGTCGCCAAGCTCTACCAGCTTCGCACCCGGAACCAGTCGTGGCGGCGCTACCGTCACCACCTGATCCAGGAGAACAAGTGGCGGGCGGTGCGCTACGGTGTGGACGGCAAGCTGCTGGACTTCGGCCGCGACGAGGAGGTGTCGGGCCGTCAGCTCGCGCGCGAGCTGGTGGAGCTGGTGGCCGACGTGGCCGAGGAGCTGGGCACCACCGACGAGATCGCCTACGTCGAGACGATCCTCCAGAGGGGCACCAGCGCCGACCGCCAGGTCGCCGTCTGGAAGCAGACCGGCGACCTGAAGAAGGTCGTGGACCACGTGATCGAGGAGACGAAGGCCGGCTGCTGAGAGCGTCGCCGCCCGGCCCTGTCGGACAGGGGGTCGGCCGGGAGGGGCCGCGGACGGGCTCCCGCTACTCCGCCCGTGCCGTCATCAGCCCCGTCGCCTCCTCGACCGCCTCCCGCACCGCCCCCTTGGTGAGCAGCTCGCTGAAGAGGTGGGGCTCGCGGCCGGGGCGGTAGAGGAGGTAGAAGGGGATGCCGTAGCGGCCGTGGTCGGCCAGGAAGGCGGCGATCCCGTCGTCGCGGTTGGTCCAGTCGGCGCGCATGGGAACCACCCCGTGGTCCTCGAAGAGACGGGCGATCTCCGGGGTCTCCAGCACCAGTCGCTCGTTGACCTTGCAGGTGAAGCACCAGTCGGCGGTGACGTCCACGAAGACCGGACGGGCCTCCTCGCGCGCCAGGCGCTCCGCCTCGGCGCGGTCGAACACCACCCAGTCGATGAGCCGGGTCTCCGGGGCGGCCGACGCCGCCGTCTCTCCGCGGCCGCCCGCCGCCAGGGCCAGGGCGGCCGCCGCGGCCACCAGGAGACCCGTCGCGGCGAGGAGACGGCCCCTGCGGCGGTTGGCGCGGGCCCCGGCCCACACGCAGAGGGTCAGCACCAGCAGCGCCAGCTCGACGAAGGCCAGCCGCTCGCGGCTCACCTGCCCGGCGAGCACGTAGAGCAGCCAGAGGGCGGCGCCGGCCAGCAGGAAGCCCATCACGATCTTGAGCGACTCCATCCACGCCCCGGGTTTGGGGATCCAGCGCAGCAGGCCCGGCGAGACGGCGATCATCAGGTAGGGCAGCGCCATGCCGAAGCCCACGGCGGTGAACATGCCGAAGACCGCGGGGCCCGGCTGGGCGAGGGCGAAGCCCACGGCGGTGCCCAGGAAGGGCGCCGAGCAGGGGGTGGCCATCAGGGTGGCGAAGAGGCCGGAGGTGAAGTGGCCCGGCAGCCCCTCGCGGCCGCTGCCCGCGAGACCCGCCAGCCGGGCCGGCAGCGGCACCTCGAAGAGACCCCACAGGTTGAGCGAGAAGAGGAGGACGATCACCGTCAGGAGGACCACGAAGACCGGCTCCTGGAACTGGACGCCCCAGCCCACCGTGGCCCCGGCCGCCCGCGCGATCACCGCCGCGGCGGCGAGGGCCCAGAAGGAGACCAGGATCCCCGCCGCCGTGGCCAGCGATCCCAACACCACCTCCCGGCGGCCGCGGGTGCCGCTCTGGACCAGGCCGAAGAGCTTGAGGGAGAGCACCGGCAGCACGCAGGGCATGGCGTTGAGGATCAGGCCGCCGGCGATCCCCAGCAGCACCAGCACCGCCAGGGCGCGGCCGCCGGCGCCCCGGGGAGCCGAGGGCTCGGTGGCGCCGGTGGCGACTCCCCCCGGGCCGACCGTCAGCTCCAGGCTGGCCGTGGCCTCCGTGGGCGGCAGACAGCTCCTGTCGTCGCAGGCCTGGTAGGTCAGGGTCGCGACGACGGCGGCCGGCCCCTCCGGCCAGGCCTCGGGGACCCGGACCTCGGCCGTCACCCGCGTCGTCCCCTCGTACACCGAGAGCGGCTGCTCGCGCTCGAAGGCGAAGCGGCGCAGCACCCCCTCGGGGTAGGAGATCTCCGCCGGCGGCCAGCCCTCCGGCAGGTCGAGCGCGAGCTCGCTGGCGATCAGCCAGTCGTAGGTGGGCCGGTGGCTGTTGACGTGCCAGCCGGGCTCGATGACGATCCGCGCCGCGATCCGCGCCGTGGAGCCCGGCTCGTAGGCCGTGCGGTCCGCGGCGAGCTCCAGCCTCGCCTTGCCCGGCGGCGGTTGGGCGGCCGCGGCGGCGGCCGTCAGGGCCACGGCCAGGGCGAGGGTCGAGGGTCTCAGGAGCGTCTTCATGGCGGGGCGGCCCCGGCCGCCGCGGGCAGATTATCACCGCCGCCCTCAGGTATCCTCGGCCCGATGAATCTGGCGCACCGGCTCGGTCAGCTCGGGGAATCGGCGACCCTCGCGGTGTCGCGCAAGGCCAAGGAGCTGGCCGCGCGGGGCGTCGAGGTGGTCGATCTCTCGGCCGGCGAGCCCGATTTCGATTCGCCCGCCGTGGCGGTGGAGGCGGTCCGGCGCGCCCTGGCCGAGGGCAAGACCCGCTACACCGCCGCCGCCGGGCTGCCCGAGCTGCGCGCCGAGCTGGCCCGGCGCTACGGCGCGGAGCGCGGCGCGCCGTGGACCGCCGACCAGGTGGTGGTCACCGTCGGCGCCAAGGCGGCGCTCATGGAGCTGGCGCTGGCTCTGGTGGGCGACGGCGACGAGGTGGTCGTGCCGACGCCGTACTGGGTCAGCATCCCGGCGCAGATCCGGCTGGCCGGCGGCCGGCCGGTGGACGTCCCCTGCTCGGCCCGCGACGCCTTCCGGCTGCGGGCCGAGCCGGTGCTGGCGGCGCTCACTCCGCGCACCCGTGGGGTGATCCTCAACTCGCCCTGCAACCCGACCGGGGGCGTCCTGGGGGCCGACGACCTCGAGACGGTGGTCGCCGCCTGCGCGGAGCGCGGCGTCTGGGTGGTGAGCGACGAGACCTACGAGCGCTTCGTCTTCGACGGCGAGGGACACGCCAGCGTCGCGGCGGTGGCGGCCCGGTACCCGGACACGGTCATCCTGGTGGGCTCGTTCTCGAAGACGTACGCCATGACCGGATGGCGGCTGGGCTACCTGCTGGGGCCGCCGCCGGTGGTGAAGGCGGTGACGGCCATCCAGAGCCACGCCACCTCCAATCCGACCACCTTCGCCATGTACGGCGCGCTCGCGGCGATGCGCGACGCCGAGGGCGGGGTGGTCGCCATGATCCGCGAGTTCGAGCACCGGCGCGACCTGGTCGCCGCCGCTCTCGACGCCATGCCCGGCGTCCAGTGCCGTCCCCCCGCCGGCGCCTTTTACGCCTTCCCGCGGGTCGCCGACCTGTACGCCGACGGCTGCCGCGGCTCGGTGGAGATGGCCTCCCTGCTGCTCGAGAAGGCCCGGGTGGCCGTGGTGCCGGGCATCGCCTTCGGCAACGACGATCATCTGCGGATCTCTTTCGCCTGCTCTCGCGAGCGGCTCGACGAGGGCCTCTCCCGCATCGGGGAGGCGTTCGCCGCGATGGGCTGAGCCGATGGGCCGGCGTCCGGGGCTGCTCCTGGCGACGCTGGCGCTCCTGGCGAGCGCCGCGGCCGGCTCCCGCGTCGCCGAGCAGGAGCTCGAGCAGGCCGTCCGCGCGCGCGGTCTCGATCCCGCCGAGATCGTCTTCCCCGGCCGTCTGACGGAGGAGATGAGGGCCTGGGCGCACCGCCAGGTGGAGGGCGTGCCGGGGGAGGAGCGCCGTCTGGGCGTGCTGCTGAACGCGCTCCTGGACCGCGACGGCAAGGGGCTCCAGTACGCCGTGCACGCCAACGGCACCGCCGAAGAGGTGTTCGCGACCGGCCGCGCCAACTGTCTCGCCTTCACCAACCTCTTCGTGGCGATGGGGCGCGAGATCGGGGCCGATGTCTACTACCTGCAGATCCGGCGCCGGCCGAGCTTCGACCAGGAGGGCGACCTGGTGGTGGTGTGGGAGCACGTCACGGCCGGCTACGGGCCGCCGAACCGCCGGCTGGCGCTCGAGTTCGACATCGGGCCGCCCGTCGAGTCGGCCCAGAGCGAGGAGCTCTCCGATCTGACCGCCCTCGCCATGTACTACTCCAACCGCGGCGCGGGAGAGCTGCTGGCGGGCTCGGCGGAGAAGGCGCGCGAGTGGCTCGACGTCGCGGTTCGGCTCGATCCCGCGTGGTCGCAGGCGTGGCTCAACCTGGGTGTGGCCCGCCGCCGCAGCGGCGACCTGGCGGGGGCGGAGGAGGCCTACCGGGAGGCGATCGAGGCCGACGCCCGGAACTACCAGGCGTACCACAACCTCGTGGGCCTGCTGCGACTCCAGGGGGAGGGAGTGGCGGCGCGGGAGGTCCTGCGGCTGCTCGACCGGCGCGACAACCGGGACCCCTTCATCTACCTCTCCCTGGGTGACGAGAGCCTGGCCGCCCGGCGTCTGCGCGAAGCCGAGCGCTACTACCAGCGCGCCCATCGGCTGGCGCCGACGGAGGGGGAGACGCGGGCCGCTCTGGGGCTGCTGGCCTTCCACCAGGGCCGGCCGCGGCGGGCGCTCCGCTGGTGGGAGCGCAGCCGGCCGGCGGAGGGCGAGCCGCGGGGACCGCGGGCCCGCCAGCTCGCCGCGCTGCTCGGGGTAGACTGAAGGCCCACGAGAGGGGGAGCCCATGAAGAGAGACCACGTCCTGACCATCTTCGTCGCCGCTTTGCTCGCCCTGGCGCCGGTGGCCGCGCGCGCCGGCAACGAAGGCCGCATCGCCGGCGAGGTGGTCAATCCCGAGGGCGAGCCGGTGGCCGACGTCAAGGTCACCGTGATCGGCACCGAGGTGGAGACCTCCAAGGAGGCCACCACCAACCGCAAGGGCCGGTTCTCCATGCTGATCCTGGACGCCACCCGGTCCTACAAGATCCGCTTCGAAGCCGAGGGCTACGACGTGCGCGAAGAGCCGATCCGGCTCAACGTGGGCGGCGTTCTGCGCGGCACCTGGACCCTCTACCCGGAGGGCTCGAGAGGGGCTTCGGCCGAGGAGCTGGCCCGCATCGAAGCCCACAACAAGATGGCCCGCGCCTACAACGAGGGCGCGGAGCTGTTCGAGGCCGGCGACATGATGGGCGCGAAGGCCAAGATGAGCGAGGCGCTGGCCGAGGATCCCGACCTGCCCCAGGCCCTCGACGCCCTGGCCCGGATCAACCTGGAGCTCGCCGCCCGGGCGGAGGAGGGGGAGAAGGCGCCCTACTACGAGGAGACCCTCGAAGCCACGGGCCGGCTGCGCGAGCTGCTGCCGGCGGAGCGGGCGCCGGTCGTGCTCTCTTTCGAGGCCCTCGCGGGTCTGGGCCGGTGGGACGAGGCCGAGGCGCTGCTGCCCACCCTGGTCGAGATGGAGTCCATCCGCGAGGCCGCGGTGGGCTACTTCAAGATCGGCGTCGCGACCATCCGCGCCGGCGACCTTGCGCGCGCCAAGGCGAGCTTCACCCGCTCGGTGGAGCTGCGCCCCGACCTCAAGGAGGCGTACCTCAATCTAGCCCTGATCGCCCAGGCCGAGGGTGACGCCGAGACCGTCGTCCGCCATGCCGACGCCTACCTGGAGCGGGACCCGGGCAACGGCCGCGCCCTGACCATGAAGTACGAGGCGCTCCAGGCGCTGGGCCGCAAGGAGGAGGCCGACGCCGCCTTCGCGGAGCTGGCCTCGGCCGACCCGACGGTGGTGGCCGACAACTTCTTCCGCGAGGGCACCGAGCTGTGGAACGACGGCCGGGCGCAGGAGGCCCAGGCGAAGTTCGAGCGCGTGCTGCAGATCGTCCCCGACCATCCCCGGGCCCACTACCAGTTGGGCCTCTGCTACGCCAGCGCGGGGGACTCGGCCAAGGCCAAGCAGTACCTGGCGCGCTTCCTGGAGCTGGCGCCGGAGGATCCGGAGGCCGAGCTGGCCCGCCAGATGCTCGGCTCGCTCTGAGGAGGGGGCCGCGGCGATGACCCTGGAGCTCGACCCCGAGGTCGTCGCCCAGATCCGGGAGGTCGGGGGCGAGGAGCTGGTGCGCGAGCTCTTCGAGACCTTCGTCGAGAACGCCGGCTCGCGGCTCGAGGCGCTCCGGCGCGCCCGGCAGCGCGCCGACCTGCCGGGCATCCTGGCCGCGGCCCACTCCATCCGCTCGGCCGGCGCCAGCATCGGGACGGCCGGGTTGGCGCGGCTCGCCGGCGAGACGGAGCGGCTGGCCCGGGCCGGCGAGAGCGGCGCGGTCGCCTCCGCGGCGGCGTTGGAGACCGCCCTCGCCAGCACCATCGGCGGGCTGCGCCTGCGGCTGGACGGCTCTTCGTCCCCCGGCTGAGGGGGGGGTCAGGCGCCGGGGGGCGCCAGGAAGGTGTAGCCGGCCCCTCGCTCGGTGACCACGTAGCGCGGCCGGCTGGGCGAGATCTCGATCTTCTGGCGCAGGCGGTGGATGTGCACCCGCAGGGTGTTCTCGTCGGCGTCGCCGGCCGGCCACAGCCGGGCCAGGATGTGGGGGGTCGCCACGGTCTTGCCGCCGTTGCGCATGAGGATGTAGAGCAGCTTGGTCTCGGTGGGGGTCAGGGCCAGCGGACGGCCGTCCACGATGGCGCGCTGACGGACGAAGTCCACGGCCAGGTGCTGGTCCACCCGCACCTCGGGCTGGAGGGTGTAGGAGAAGTCGCCCATCCGCTTGAGCACCCGGCCCACCCGGGCGGTCAGCTCCCGCGGGTTGAACGGCTTGATCATGTAGTCCTCGGCGAAGCGCTCGATGGTGTTGACCACCGTCTCCTGCTTGTCCACCACGGTGAGCATCATGATCGGCACGTCGCTGATCTCCTGGATCTTCTGACACAGCGCCAGGCCGTCGAGACCGGGCAGCATGATGTCCACGATCACCAGGTGGGGGAGGCCGCGCTCCGCCAACAGGGTCAGCGCCTCCTCGCCGGAGGCCGCGATCCAGGTCTCGTAGCCCGCCTTCTTCAGCGTGGCGCGGATGATCTTGCCGACTTCGGGGTCGTCGTCCACCGCCAGGATCCGCGCGGGCGCGCTGGCTCCAGAGTCGGGCGGTGGCAGCTTCTCGGAGGAGGAGGGGGCGCTCATCGCAGGTTGCCCGGGCTCGCGGAGAGCCCTTCGCGAGAGGATAGTGCCGCGCCCGTCCGCGGTCAATCGAGTCGCCGCCCCGGAGGGCCGCCGGTCAGAAGAGCGTCGGGGCGTCGTCGCGGGGCAGCTCCGCCAGAGGCTCGACGCAGCGCGGCCCGTCGTTGGCGGGGCTGTTCACGAAGGTGCTCACCGGGAAGATCTCCAGCTCCCCCCCGTCCCGCTCCCGCGGGGCGGCCGCCGGAG
>JAWWBN010000151.1:0-9556 GCA_033720955.1 Thermoanaerobaculia bacterium
CGCGCCGCGGCCGCGGCTCCGGGCCGGGTGGGGGCGGCAGGCCGCGGCGCCGCGCCTCCTGCCGGGCGGCGTCCAGGCGGGCCTTGCGCAGGGCTTCGCTCACCAGGCTCATCGGTCTACCTCCCCTCCAGCTCGCGGATGGCGCGGCGCACGTGGCTCGGCTTCAGCGGGTCGGCGCCGGTCACGTAGCCGCAGAGCAGGGTCTTGTCGCAGACGGCGTTGATCAGCCGGGGCACGCCGCGGGAGTAGCGGTGGATGCGCCGCACCGCGCCGCGGCTGAAGACGGGCCGGGAGTTCGAGCCGGCGACGTGCAGCCGGTGCTGGATGTAGAGGCCGGTCTCGTGAAGCGACAGCGGCTCGAGGTGGTAGCGCACGGTGATCCGCTGCCGGAGCTGCCGCAGCCCGGGTCGGTCCAGGAGCTCGCGCAGCTCGGGCTGCCCGATCAGCACGATCTGGAGCAGCTTCCGCTGGTCGGTCTCCAGGTTCGAGAGCAACCGGATCTGCTCGAGGAGCTCGCCCGAGAGATCCTGGGCCTCGTCGATGATCAGCACCACGTCGTTGCCCTCGGTCACCTGCTCGAGGAGGAAGGTGTTGAGGCGCTCCAGGTTGGCCATCCGGTCGTAGTCCTCGGGTCCGAGCCCGAGCTCGACCAGGATGAGCCAGATGAGCTGCTCGCTGGTGAGGATCGGATTGAGGATGAGCGCGGTCCGGTAGGCGGGTCCCAGCTCCTCGAGCAGCGCCCGGCACAGGGTGGTCTTGCCCGCCCCGACCTCGCCGGTGATCTGGATGAAGCCCTTGCGCTCCTTCAGGCCGTAGAGGAGATGGTCGAAGGCCTCCCGGTGCCGCCGGCTGAAGAAGAGGAAGCGGGGGTCGGGCGTGATGTTGAAGGGCGACTCGTGGAAGCCGTAGAACTCCTCGTACATGGCTAGCGGGGGACGCTCAGCAGCCGCAGGAAATCGTGCAGCGGCGCGGTGGGGTCGTAGAGGGCGAGAAACTCCCGCATCCGCGCCATGCCGGGGTGGTGGCCGCGGTGCTCGGCCCACTTCTGGAAGGGGACGACGAAGGGGCGCGCATGCTCCAGCTCGAGGTCGAGCAGCCGGGCGGTCACGCCGCCGGCGGCCAGGAAGCCGGTGTCGCGGAAGGCCCGCCGGGCGCGCTCGACGTCGTAGGGGACCGCCCGCAGGTCGGCGGACCAGCGCTCCCCGTCCCAGTGGAAGAGCCCGAACTGCGCCCGGCGATCGCCGTTGAAGGGCAGGCCCACCGAGCCGACGTTGACCAGCTCGCCCTCGGGCCGCCGGCGGTGGAGCGGGCGGTGGGTGTGGGCGCAGACCAGCAGCGGCTCCGGGACGCCGGCGAGGTGGCGGGCGAGATCCCGGTCGGAGGTCCAGGGACCGATGCCCTCGTTGGTCGAGTCCGGGCTGCCGTGAACCAGGAGGAGCCCCGGCGCCGCCGCCGGCCGGGCGGAGAAGGGGAGCGACGCGATGTAGGCGGCGCTCTCCTCGTCGAGCTCGGCGGCCATCCAGCGCGCCGCCGACCACTCCTCGGCGTGCCACCAGGCTTCGGGCACTCGACGGTGGTGGAAGTCGAGGAGGTACTCCTCGTGGTTGCCCAGGATCGAGCGCCAGCCCAGCTCGCGGACGCGGCGCACCACGCGGCTGCCCTGGGGGCCGCGACCGACGAGATCGCCGCCCACCAGCACCTCGTCGGGCTCGAGCCGCGCGAGCTCGGAGATCACCGCCTCCAGGGCGGGCACGTTGCCGTGGATGTCGGCCACGATGGCGACGGTCGTCATGACGAGCTTCCGGCCGCGGCGGTGAGCAGAGCCGGAGCCCGGAGGATAGCGCAGCCGCGGGTCGGGGGCCGCCCTCGACGGGCCTCTCGAAAGCTCTTGCGACCGGTGGGGCGCGGCGCTACAATGCCTGCAACTCGTTGGACCAGCGGCGCGCCTGAGCGAGGTGACGGGCCGCCGAAAACTAGACTCGTTCTGGGGGGGTAGGTATGCAGCGGCTAGCGCGTGTCGTGCTCGTGGGTGGACTCTGTCTGGCGGTTCTGGCTCCGGCGGCCTGGAGCCAATCGCAGGCGACCACAGGAACCATCGAAGGGATCGTCGTCGACGATGACGGGGAGCGGATGCCCGGCGTCACGGTGAGCGTGACCAACACCGCGACAAGCTACAGCCGCACCGTCGTCACCGACGACGAGGGCCGTTTCCGCTTCCCGCTCCTGCCTCTGGGCCCCTACCGCCTGGGGGCGGAGCTCGAGGGGTTCGCGCCGCTGACCCGCGAAGGGCTGCGGGTCTCCCTGGGTGACGCCATCGCCCTGGAGCTGACGATGCAGCTCGCCACGGTCCAGCAGGAGATCATCGTCACCGCCGAGGCGCCGCTGATCGAGTCGACGCCAACCGAGTCCACCACCCGAATCGACGACGAAGCGGTGGAGGGCCTGCCCAACAACGACCGCAACTTCCTCAACTTCTCCAAGCTCACCCCGGGCGTCACCATCGTCCAGGGGCCGGACGGCGAGGAGCTGTCGATCAGCGGTCAGAAGGGCATCAACAACAACATCTCCATCGACGGCGCCGACTTCAACAACCCCTTCTTCGGCGAGCAGCGGGGCGGCCAGCGCCCCGCCTTCACCTTCAACCAGGACGCCGTCAAGGAGATCCTGGTGGTGACCGACGGCGCCCCCGCCGAGTTCGGCCGCTCCTCCGGCGGCTTCGTGAACGTGGTGACCAAGTCGGGGACCAACGACTTCTCGGGCACCGCCCACCTCTTCTTCAAGAACGACTCGCTCTCCGACGACCTGGAGCTGCCCGACGGCTCCATCGACCAGCGCGAGTTCGACCAGACCCAGGTCGGCTTCACTCTGGGCGGCCCGGTGCGCAAGGACAAGGTCTTCTTCTTCGTCGCCGTGGACACCCAGGAGGCCGACGAGACCAAGCAGACCAACCCCGGACGCATCGCCCCCGAGGTCGTCAACTTCCTGGCCAGCGTGGGCCTGCCCAACGACAACGCGCCGATCACCCGCACCGACGACGGCGACGCCTATCTGGCCAAGATCGACTGGCTGGCCAGCGACCGGAACCTGGCGACCCTGCGCTGGGCCTACCACTACTCGCAGCAGGAGAACGGCACCTTCGACGTGCCCTCGTGGGGCGCCTCGGCCAACGCGATCGAGACCGACTATGCGCACGGCTACACCGGCACCCTGATCAGCACGATCTCCGGCAGCCTGCTCAACGAGCTGCGGCTGCAGTACGCCAAGGAGTGGCGCCCGCGGCCCTACAACGGCCCCGACGTGCCCGGTCAGAGCCGGCCCTTCCCGGATACCGCCTTCGACTTCGTGGGCCAGTACCGGGTCGGCATGCCCTTCTTCATCCCGGTCGAGTACGACGACGACCGCACCCAGATCAACGAGAACCTCTCCATCCTCAAGGGCAGCCACTCGGTCAAGGCCGGCTTCGAGTACAACGACGTGACCTCGGCGCAGACCTTCATCGGCTTCGCCAACGGCCGCTACATCTTCGACTCGTTCGACGGCTTCATGAACTACGTCACCTTCGGCCCCGGGTGGGGCCGGTGCTCGGGCGGCGGCACCACCACCACCGGGAGCTGCCCGGCGGGCGAGAGCTTCTCCGGCCCGCTGCTCCTCTTCCTGCAGCAGGCGGGAGTGGGCGACCTCAGCGTGCGCGACGCCGGCACCCAGGCCATCGAGCAGCTCGAGACCGCGGTCTTCATCCAGGACCAGTGGCAGCCCACCCCGTCGCTCACCCTGGAGGCCGGTCTCCGCTGGGAGGAGCTCGACAACGCCGAGGTGATCACCCCGCCCAACCAGGTCTTCTTCGCCCCGTTCATCGGTCAGACGGTGGTAACCGGCGCCGGGCCGCAGGTCTTCCCCTCGGACGGCACGATCC
The DNA here is from genome assembly GCA_033720955.1 of Thermoanaerobaculia bacterium. Taxonomy (GTDB): domain Bacteria; phylum Acidobacteriota; class Thermoanaerobaculia; order Multivoradales; family JAHEKO01; genus JAWWBN01. The sequence continues at coordinate 3,914 of JAWWBN010000151.1, forward strand.
CCGACGACGACTCGCTGCAGCCGCGGTTCGCCCTCTCGTGGGCGCCCAAGAAGCTCACCGAGCGGCCCGGCGTGCTGCGGCTGAGCGCCGGCCTCTACGCCGCCCGCATCCCGGCGCTGACCCTGGCCTCGACGCGCTCCACCAACGGCAGCCGCGGCCAGACCCTCTTCCGGGCCAGCTTCTTCAACGACTTCGGGGTGACTCCGCCGACCTGGCCGAACCTGATCCCGCAGGAGGAGATCGGCGACCCCTTCCTGCCCGACGTCTTCGTCTTCAACTCCGACTTCGAGCTGCCCGAGACCTTCTCGTGGGCGGTCTCCTGGGAGCAGGAGCTGATCCCGAACTGGGCCTTCCTGGCCAAGGTCAGCTTCGCCAACACCAACCACATCACCCGCTTCATCAACCGCAACGATCCCGCGTTCGGGTCGCCCTGGTCGACCGGTCTGCCGCCGGGCGGAGCCAACGGCATCAACACCCTGACGTCGGTCGAGTCCAGCGCCAAGAGCCGCTACCAGGGCTACACCGTCGGCGTGAACAAGCGGTACTCGAAGGGCTACCAGTTCCAGGCCTACTACACCAACTCGCTGGACCGCTCCGACGACGACAACGAGCGCGATCCGTTCAGCTTCCGGTACGCCGATCCGACCCGGCTCGACGCCGAGTACAGCTTCTCGGACCGTCACCAGCGCCACCGCATCAACGCCTGGCTGCTGTGGGACGGGCCGTGGGGGATCAACGTGAACGTGCGGGCCAGCTACCGCAGCGCGCAGCCCCAGTCGATCCGGGCGGACGGAACGCCGGCCGCCACCCCGCAGGACCGGATCAACCCGGACGGGACGATCACGCGGCGCAACCTGGGCAAGAAGAACAACCAGTTCCGCACCCTCGACGTGCGGCTGTCGAAGGACTTCAAGATCGGCGACATGACCCTGCAGCCGGTGATCGACGTCTTCAACCTGACGGACGAGGACAACTTCCTGGTGCCGCAGGTGACCAACCTGGTGTTCAACTTCGACGGCACGGTGCAGAGCGGCGCCGGCCTGCCGCGGGAGTTCCAGGTCGGCGTGCGTCTCCTCTGGTAGGGCGGCGCCCCGCACCGTCTCGTTCCGCCGCCGGCTCCGGCCGGCGGCGCTCTCCTCTTCCGGCCGCGGCGGCCCGCCCGGGGCCGGGCGGCGCGGGCGGCCGCTGATAGGCTCCGCGGCCGTGCCACGGGGGAGAGGCCGCAAGCCGACGCTTCGCTCCGCGGCGGCCCTGGCCGTCCTGGCGGCCGCCTGCGGGGGGGAGACCGCGCCCTCCCCGACGCCGGATGCGGAGACCGCAGGAGCCCCGGCCCCACGGGTCCTCTTCGCGGACGTCACCGACGCCGCCGGGCTCGATTTCCGACACCGCCACGGCGGCACCGGCCGCAAGTACCTGCCGGAGATCATGGGCTCCGGCGGCGCCGCCCTGGACTACGACGGCGACGGCTGGACCGATCTCTACCTCGTCCAGTCGGGCCGGCTACCCGGAGCCGAGAGCGCGGCCGGCGAGGTCGGCAACCGGCTCTACCGGAACCTGGGCGACGGCCGTTTCGCCGACGTCACCGAGACGGCTGGGGCCGGCGACACCGGCTACGGCATGGGGGCGGTCGCCGGCGACGTGGACGGCGACGGGGACCCGGACCTCTACGTAGCCAACTTCGGGGCCGACCGACTGCTGCGCAACCTGGGCGACGGCCGCTTCCGCGAGGCGACCCGGGAGAGCGGGATCGACAACCCGCACTGGGGCTCGAGCGCCGCCCTCTTCGACGCCGACCTGGACGGCTGGCTCGACCTCTACGTGGCCAACTACCTGGAGATGACCGTGGCCACCCACCTCGACTGCGGCTACCCGACGCAGGGTATCCTCTCCTACTGCCACCCGGACGTCTATCCGATGGCCCCCGACCTCTTCTTCCGCAACCGGGGGGGCGGGGTCTTCGAGGAGGCGACGGCGGCCGCGGGGCTCACCGACCTCACCGGCAAGGGGCTGGGGGTGGTGGCCGCCGACTTCACCGGCGACGGCCTGCCCGACCTCTACGTGGCGAACGACTCCACCCCCAACTTCCTCTACCGCAACCTGGGAGGCGGCCGCTTCCGCGAGGACGCCCTGCTGCTGGGGGTCGGCTTCAACGAGGACGGCCAGACCGAGGCGGGCATGGGAGTCGCGGCCGGGGACGCCGACGGCGACGGGAGGCTGGACATCTTCGTGACCAACCTCTCCGCCGAGACGAACGCCCTCTATCTGGGCGGGGAGGTCATGTTCCGCTACGCCACCCGCTTCGCCGGGCTCTACGAGGACTCCTACCTGCCGGTGGGCTTCGGCACCGACCTGGCCGATCTCGACAACGACGGCGACCTCGACCTGGTGGTGGTCAACGGGCACGTGATCGACAACATCGAGCTCACCAGCGACGGCCAGAGCTTCCGTCAGCCGGGGCAGGTCTTCTGGAACCGGGGCGGCGCCCGCTTCGCCCCGGCGGAGCCGGAGGAGATCGCCGACCTGGCGGTGCCGCGGGTGGGCCGCGGCACCATCACCCTGGACTACGACCACGACGGCCGGCTCGACCTCGCCGTGGCGTACAACGACGACCGCGCCCGGCTCTACCGCAACACCCTGCCCGACGGCGGCGGGTGGGTCCGCTTCCACGCCACCGGCTCGCGGTCCAACCGCGAAGGGGTGGGGGTGCGGATCTCCCTCCTGGAGGGCGGCGCCGTGCAGGTCGAGGAGCGCACCGCGGGGTCGAGCTACGAGAGCAGCCAGGAGCCGTGGCTCCACTTCGGCCTGGGAGCCCGCGAGGGCGTCGAGCGGGTGCGGGTGGAGTGGCCGGGAGGCGGCCGCATGGAGCTGCGCGGCCTGCCGGCCCGCCGCTCCTACCGGCTCTTCGAGCGCCCGGCGGACCGGTAGAGGCGGCCCTTCCAGCCGGCGCCGCGGCCGGTCAGCCCCCGCCAGGCGGAGGTGGCGGTCATGCCCGCGTACAGCAGGGAGGCGAACGGCAGCGCCCAGGAGTAGCTGGCCGCCAACCTCTGGTGGCGCACCCATGGGGCCAGGGCCGCCGCCTGGAGGGCCCAGGCCAGGAAGGCCCAGATCACGGCGCGGGCCGGCGAGAGCGGCGCGGCGCCCAGTGGCCCGAGGTGCGCCACCGCGCCCGCCGCCACCAGGAAGGGTGGCGCCACCGCCACCGCGAGGAGCGCGCCGATGGCCAGCACGGTCCACGAGAGCCGATGTCGGAGCTGCACGAAGGCGGTGCGCTCGACCACCCTCCAGATCCCGGCGAGGTCGCGGTAGGGGCGCACCGATCGGATCCCGGGGTCGAGGCCCAGCCAGAGTCGGCCGCCGGCGCCCGCCAGCCGCCGGGCCAGGGCCACGTCGTCGATCACGGCGTCGTGGACGGAGGCGAAGCCCCCGGCCGCGACCAGGGTGGCGGTGCGCACCAGGATGCAGCCGCCCGCGGCGGCGGCGGTGGGGGCGCGCGGGTCCGCCACGCGGCCGAAGGGGTAGAGGAGATGGAAGAAGAAGAGGAAGGCGGGGATGAGGAGCTTCTCCCAGAAGGTCTCCGTGGTGAGCCGGGCCATCACCGACACCAGGTCGCGGGGGTCGTGCGGGTCGGTGGCGCGGGCCAGCAGAGAGGCCGCCGAGCCGGGTCGGTGAAGGACGTCGGCGTCGGTCAGAAGCAGCCACTCGGGCCCCTCGGCCGGGCCCGCCGACTCGCGGGCGGCCGCCAGCCCGCGCTCCAGGGCCCAGAGCTTGCCGGTCCAGCCCGGGGTGCGCCGCCCGGCGGCGACCACCCGGAGCCGGTCCGCCGCTCCGACGGCCGCCGCCGCTCTCGCCGCCGCCTCGGCGGTGCCGTCGGTGGACTCGTCGTCCACCAGGACCACCCGCAGACCCTCCTGCTGCAGGAGGGAGGGGAGGGTGCGGGGCAGCAGGTCGGCCTCGTTCCGGGCGGGGACGACGGCCACGACCCCCGCGACCGCCGGCGCCGGCAGCGGCCGGGACAGGCGGGACGTCCGCGGCCACCGCCGCGAGGGCCGGAAGAGGAGCGCGCCCCAGAAGAGAAGCGGCGGCAACGCCAGCCATTCCAGCCAACCCACCGGCGGGCTCTCTATCCCGGTCCCGGCCCGGCAGGGGAGCCGGCGACGATCTCGGCCCACCGGGCCGCCGTGGCTCGCATCGCCGGCAAGGTAGCACAAATCTCTTGACCTCATCGAGGTTTTTGGATAGCTTTCGCGCCAGCAGGTGGTCGTGAGTCCTCGGGGTAGGTGTATTCCGCGGTCGGGGGCTTGGTCCAGGTACATCAACACCAGTCATCCGGGAGAGCAACAATGAAGAGACTGACCCTGATCGCGCTCGCTGCGGTCGCGCTGGCCTTCGGGGCCGCCGGAGCCGCTACGGCGGAGTCCGAGTGGTTCCACATGGCCGATTCGTTCTTTGTCACCGAGGACGCCACGCCGCACCCGACCGACCTGGTTCGCAGGGTGGTGGTGCATGGCGAGCCGGCGGAGGAGGCCGAGGCCGAGGCCGGCGGACGCTCCTTCATCTGTCTCGGCTACGCCAGCAACGAGAAGAACGCGAAGGGGCGGATCGTCGCGGACCTCCTCTACTACAAGGAGAAGAGCCTGGCCGACCCCGACGCTGAAGGCCCCGACAAGACCTTCAAGGTCGATGCCCGGGTGCGAAAGGGCACCTGGTCGGAGTGCATCGGCCTGCAGCAGGTCTCGCCCGGCGACATGGTGGTCGGCGAGTTCAAGTTCAAGAGCTTCCCCAAGTTCACCAAGGCGAAGTTCCTGAAGGGCATGAACATGGTGATGGCGGTCTCCGACGTCAAGCTCTCCGAGGATCTGCTCTTTCGCAACGACACCGACCCCGAGCCCGACCCCGCGCCCGCGCCCGCGCCGAACCCCGGTGGCGGTGGCGGCGGCACGCCCGGCGGCGGTGGTGGCGACGGCGGCGGCGGTGGTGGCGGCGGTGGTGGCGGCGGCGGTGGCGGCCCCGCCAGCAGCAACGAGTACGTGGCGGCCCTGCAGATCACCTCCACCGACCGCGCCCAGCTCGTCCGGCCCTCGGGTGGCAACCCCGGCAAGGTGGCCGTCTACTGCGCCAACACGAAGACCCTCCCCGGGCAGCGGATCGCCGACAAGGCGACCTACGGCTGGGGCAACACCATCGCCCAGGCGCTGGCCAACACCATCGCCAAGACCGGCTGTGCCTTCGCTGGGGCGGGCTCTCCCTCCGGCAACTTCCAGCGCGCCGTGGACCGCTACCTGGCCCTCAACGCCGGCGCCGGTCCGACGGCGATCCGGCGCGACGCCAACGGCGGGTTCCACGCGGAGTGGTATCGCAGCTTCCAGGGGGTGTCGAACCACCAGGGCGTGCCCAGCTTCGAGGCCGGCGTGGACGTCGTCTGCCGCAACACGCAGCCTCAGTGCTGATCCCGGCTCGCCAGAAGCGGGCGGTCTCGACGACCGTCCAGCCGACCGGCGAGGTGCGGAAGCACCTTCCCCACCGCCCGCGCCGCGCCGGTGCTGGTGGGGATGACGTTCTCGGCCGCCGCGCGGCTGCGACGGATGCTCTTGTGGGGCACGTCGGCGAGCCGCTGGTCGTTGGTGTAGGCGTGCACCGTCGTCA
>JAWWBN010000152.1:0-9510 GCA_033720955.1 Thermoanaerobaculia bacterium
CTGCGGCGCGAGCACCGCCGCCGCGCCTTCATCGAGCGCTTCTGGAGCGAGCGCGACCCCTTCCCCGAGACCCGGCCCAACGAGTTCCGAGAGCTCTGGGAGGCCCGCCGCGCGGCGGTGGCGGAGCGTTTCGGCGGGCCGGTGGACGAGCGCGGCCGCGCCTTCCTCCTGGCCGGCGAGCCGGCGTCGATCGAGATGGAGCCGTGCCCGGCCTGGCTGCCCTCGATGGAGATCTGGCGCTACCGCGGCGGCCGCGAGGCGGCGCCGGCCTTCCACCTGGTCTTCGTGGACGCGCCCGGCGGACGGCGGCTCTGGGCACGTCCCGACAGCCTCGCCGACCTGGTCGCCTGGCCGCGCCGGCAGCCGCTCGCCGGCGAGGCCGACCTGGAGCGCGAGCTGCGCACCCGCTGCGCCGACGGCGGCCGTCTGGTCGCCGACCTGGCGACCGCCGCGAGCTGGGACGAGCTGGACCGGCTCGCCCTCCTCCCACGGCCTTCGACCGAGTGGGTGGCCACCTTCCTGGCCCGCTCCACCGAGCTTCCCGAGGGCGCCGAGACCTTCCGCGCCACCCTCGACGTCGACTACCCGGCGCGGCACCAGAGCCGGACGGTGGTCCAGGGGCTGGTCACCGTGCCGGTCGAGGAGTGCCGCGCGGAGGGATCGGGCCCCGCGACCGTCTGCCGTTTCGTGCTGGACGGCGAGCTGCTCCGCGACGGCGAGCTCTTCGACGACTTCCGCTACCGCTTCGAGCTCCCCGCCGCGGAGGCCGCCGGCGGCCGGGTGCCCCTGGTCATCCAGCGCTATCTGCGGCCCGGCGAGTACGACCTGGCGATCCGCGTCCACGAGCTCGCCAGCGACCGCTACCACCGCGTCGAGCGCCGGCTCGAGGTGCCGGTGGCGCCGGGCGTCCGGATCGCCTCGACCCCCGTGGTGGCGCCCCCCGCGCCGCCGGTCCCCGCCCCGGCCGCCCAGGGCGAGGCGGGCCTGGCCCCGCTCCTCGCGGAGGCCAACAGCACCCTCGAGACCGAGGAGCACCGGCTGCTCCTCCGGGTGCCGGAGCGGGGCCTCCTGACCGGCCGGGTGCGGGTGACGGCGTCGGTCTCCAGCGAGGCCATCGCCAAGGTGGCCTTCTCCCTGAACGGACGGCCGGTGATGACCAAGGCGCGGCCCCCCTTCAGCGTCGAGCTCGACCTGGGGCGGGCCCCGCGCCTCCACCGGCTCATGGCCGTGGGCGTGGACGCCGAGGGCCGCGAGCTCACCCGCGACCGGCTGCTCCTCAACGTGGGGCCCCAGCGGTTCGCCGTGCGGCTGCTCGAGCCGCGCCCGGGGCGCTACCGCTACAGCCTGCGCGCCCGCGCCGAGGTGGATCTGCCGCGGGGCGCGCGGCTCGACCGGCTCGAGATCTACCTCGACGAGACCCGGGTCGCCACCCTCTACCAGCCCCCCTTCACCCAGCCCATCCTGCTGCCCGAGGGCGACGCCATCGCCTACGTCCGGGCCGTCGCCTACCTGGAGGACGGCAACTCGGCCGAGGACCTGGTGTACGTCAATGCGCCCCAGAACCTGGACTCGGTGCAGATCGACTTCGTGGAGCTCTACACCAGCGTCGTGGACAGGAAGGGGCGCCCGGTGGAGGGTCTCACGGCGGAGAGCTTCGAGGTGATCGAGGACGGGTCGCCCCAGCGGCTGGCCCGCTTCGACCGGGTGCGCGACCTGCCCATCCACGCCGGCCTGGTGGTGGACGCCTCCACCTCGATGACCGAGGAGCTCGACCAGGCGGAGAAGGCCGCCCTCTCCTTCTTCCAGCGCGTCATCCGGCCCAAGGACCGGGCGGCGGTCTTCCGCTTCAGCGACCAGCCGGAGCTCCACGTGCCGCTGACGAACAATCTCGAGGCGCTCGCCGGCGGTCTGGCGGGGCTCGAGGCGGAGGGCGAGACGGCGCTCTGGGACGCGGTGGTCTTCGCCACCTACTACCTGGCCGGAATCCGCGGCAAGAGGGCCCTGGTGCTGCTGACCGACGGCGAGGACTCGATCAGCCGCAACAGCTTCGCCGAGGCCCTGGAGTTCGCCCGCCGCGCCGGGGTGGCGGTCTACTCCATCGGTCTCGCCCTGGGGGGCAGCCGCGACTTCGAGGTGCGCAACCTCCTGCGCCGGCTGGCCCGCGAGACCGGGGGCGAGAGCTTCTTCATCGACCGGGCGGCGCAGCTCGACTCGATCTACGAGCGCATCGAGGAGGAGCTGCGCACCCAGTACCTGCTGGGCTACCAGTCGTCCCAGACCTCCTCCGACGCCTACCGTGAGGTCGAGGTCCGGGTCCGGGAGCCCGGGCTCACCGCGAAGACGATCCCCGGCTACTACCCGTAGACTCGGGCCGCGATGGAAGAGCTGGTGCTGGCCTCGGGCTCGCCGCGGCGAAGCGAGCTGCTGTCGGCGCTGGGGCTGCGCTTCACCGTGCGCCCGGTGGACCTCGACGAGTCGGTCCTCCCGGGCGAGGACCCGGCGGAGTACGTCCTGCGTCTGGCGCGGGAGAAGGCCCGCGCCCGCGCGGGCGACGGCGAGGTCGTGCTGGCCGCGGACACCACCGTGGTTCTGGACGGGCGGATCCTCGGCAAGCCGGAGGGGGCGGGCGAGGCGCGCCGGATGCTGGCCGAGCTGGCCGGCCGCTGGCACGAGGTGCTCACCGGGGTCGCGCTCTTCGAGCCCGCCGGTCCCCGTCTGGTGGCCGACCTTGAGACCACCCGGGTGCGGATCGGCGAGCTGGATCCGGCGCGGATCGAGTGGTACGTGGGCACCGGCGAGCCGCTGGACAAGGCCGGCTCTTACGCCGTTCAGGGGCTGGGCGCCCTCTTCGTGGAGGAGATCCGCGGCAACTACACCAACGTGGTCGGGCTGCCCCTGCCGCTGACCGCCCGTCTCTTCACCCGGCTGGGGCTGGCGATCTGGTGATCGCTCAGCGGTCCTCGAGGCGGTAGACGAAGCGCAGGCCCGACCAGGTCTCGTCCACCGCGCAGACCTTGTTGTCCACCAGGCCGGCGTCGAGACCGGTGCGCTGCACCGAGTCGAAGGCCAGGTCGGTGGCCACGCCGGAGCTCTTCTTGGGCCAGGCCACCCACAGCCCGCCGTCGCGCCGCAGCCGCTCGGCCAGCTTGGGGAACCGTCGCACGAGCTCGCTCCGGCGGCGGCAGAAGAGGACCACCACGTCGAACCGGCCCGCGGCGCGGCGGCTCAGGACGGCGTCCTCCGGCAGGCCCTCGAGCTGCTCCTCGAAGCCCTCGGGCGCGGCGATCAGACCCACCCGATGGCCGGGCTTGATGCCCAGCTTCTTCGCCAGGGGCGTGCCCGAGTAGCCGGCCCTGGCCACGGCGCTACATCCGCTCCGGGACTTCGAGCCCCATCAGCTCGAGCAGCGTCGCCATGCCGCGCTCGAAGATCGCCGTCGCGCCGAGCCGCACCGTGCGCAGCGCCTCGTCCTCCTCGTGCAGGATGGGGTGACGGTGGTAGAAGGCGTTGAACTTCTGCGCCAGCTCCAGCGCCAGCCGGGCCACCATGGAGAGCTCCAGGGAATCGGCGGCGGCCTTCACCCGCTCCGGAATCTGCGCCACGGTGAGGGCCAGGTCCCAGAGGTCGTCGCTCCACGCCTCGGGCGCCAGGGAGGCCAGCTCGGCCGGCGAGACTTCGGAGGAGAGCCCCTCCTCCTCCAGCCGGCGGGCGATGTTCCGCGCCCTCACCATGGAGTAGAGGAGGTACGGCCCGGAGTCGCCCTCGAAGTTGAGCGCCTCGTCGAAGTCGAAGGCGATCACCCGGTTCGTCGTGGCGCGGGCCATGAAGAAGCGCAGGGCCGAAGAGGAGATGCGCCGGGCCAGGCCCTCCAGCTCCTCGCCGGCGATCTCCGGGTTGCGGCGGGCGATCTCCTCCGTAGCCTTCTCCTCGAGCTGGTCCAGGAGGTCGTCGGCCTTGACCCCGATCCCCTTGCGTCCCGACATCTCCAGCCGGCCGTCGCCCCCGCCCTCCTCGAGCACCCCGAGCTGCCGCGCCGCCGCCGCCGAGAGCGAGACCATCTCGTAGGCGAAGTGGACCGAGCGCTCCGCCTCCTCCACGAAGCCCAGACGCTCCACCCCGGCCCGCACCACCTGCTGCAGATAGCTCTGGCGGGCGTCGATCACATTGATGACCTTCCAGGCGCCGCCGAAGTCGGGGTGCTCCTCCTCGCCGTCTTCGGCCACCGACTCCCAGACCCCCGCCTCGCTCCATCTCCGGTAGCCGAAGTCGAGACCCAGGAGACCGAGCTTCCAGAGCTGGTAGGCGATGTCCTTGCCGACGTAGGTCACGGTGCCGTCGGAGCGCACGATGACCTTGTCGGGGTCCTCCATGCCGGCGAACTCCCGCGTCTCCGAGAGGGGCATCACCCAGCAGCCGGCGTTCTTGCCCTCCCTCTCGAGCCGGATCGCCCCCTTCTCCCGCAGCTCCTCGAAGGCGCGCCGGAAGAAGTCGAGCCCGAGGATCGAGCTCTCGTGGGTCAGCAGGTCGTAGGAGACGCCCAGCCGCGTCATGGTGCCCAGATGGCGCCGCACCACCCGGCGGGCGACGATCCGGCCGACCTCGGCCCGCGGACCGCTGCCCGCCTCGAGCTCGTGCAGGGTGCGGCGGCGCAGCTCCCGGCGCCCCTCGTCCTCCTCGTACCAGCGGCCCACCTCGCTGTAGAGGTCCCAGCACCGGTAGTCGAAGGGCTCCCCGACCGCCGCGATCTCCGCCGCGCCCATGCCCTCGAGGTCCACGAAGCCGACCACGACGTCGGCGAGCTGGACCCCGGTGTCGTCGATGTAGTTCTGCACCTCCACCGGGTGGCCCAGCGCCCGCAGCAGCCGCACCAGGATGTCGCCCAGGACGGCGTTGCGCAGATGGCCGATGTGGGCGGCCTTGTTCGGGTTGATGTTGGTGTGCTCGACCACCACCTTGGGCAGATCCGCGGCCGCGCGGAGCAACGGCTCGGTCAGCAGCCGCTGCGCCGCCCTGCCGCGGTCGATCGAGACGTTCAGGAAGCCCGGCCCCTCCACCTTGACCGCACGCACCCACGGCGGCAGCTCCCAGCCGGCGGCGATCTCCTCGCCGATGGCCCGCGGGTTGCGCTTCAGCTCGCGGGCGAGCTGCAGGCCGGCGGTGAGCGCCAGGTCGCCGAGCTCGCGCCGCGGCGGCACCTCGACGCTCGCCGTGAAGTCCAGGCCGTAGAGGTCGCGGACCCGGCTCTCGAGACGCGAGCAGAGCTCGCTCTTCCACGCCGCCAGCATCGCGGCGGGGAGTCTACCGCAGCCGCCGGAGGCCGGCGGTTGTTATAATTCCGCTTCGCGGAAAACCTTTCTCTCGGGGGGTTCATGGCGGAGAGGCATGTGAAGATCGAGATGAACGGCACCCTCCTCGAGCTGCTCGACGGGGACCTGACCGAGCTCGACGTGGAGGCGATCGTCAACGCCGCCAACGAGAAGCTCCAGCTCGGCGGCGGCGTGGCGGGTGCCATCCGCGACAAGGGGGGCCCGTCGATCCAGAAGGAGTGCGACCGGATCGGCGGCACCGCCGTCGGCACCGCCGTGATCACCGGAGCCGGAAACCTCTCCGCCAAGCACGTCATCCACGCCGTGGGACCCAAGATGGGCGAAGGGGACGAGGACCGGAAGCTGTCGTCGGCGGTGCGCTCGTCCCTGGCCCTGGCCGATCGGCACGGGCTCCGCTCCGTGGCCCTGCCGGCCATCTCCACGGGCTCGTTCGGGTTCCCCATGGACCGCTGCGCCCGCATCACCCTGACCGAGATCCACCGCTATCTCCAGGGCGGCACCAAGCTCGAGCGGGTGGTCGTCTGTCTGCACGGCGAGAAGCCGTTCAACACCTTCCGCACCGAGCTGCGGCGCGGCTTCCGGTAGGCGGGCCGGACCTGCCGGTCCGGTCCCCCTCGCCTAGCTCACCAGATACGCGCTGGCGCGCACCTGGAGCCGCGCGCGAGACTCGAAGCCGCTGCCGTTCAGGGCGAAGGCGCTGCTGCCGGAGAGCACCGGCAGGACGATCCAGCCGTCGAAGCTGACGTCCGAGTTGTAGGGCGGCACCACCGGCTCGATCTCGGCCAGCTTGATCCAGTGGTCGTCCTCGGGGTCGATGGCGCAGCAGAGCTCGACGTAGGCCCGGTCCAGGTCGATCGACAGGCCCCCCGAGGCGTACCAGATGGACACCACGAAGCGCGCCTCGTCGTAGCGCCGGGTGTCGATCCGCTGCGCGCCCTTGACCACCAGCGGGAAGCGGAACCGCCCGCCGCTGTCCGTGGCGAAGATCTCGGCCGGCGGGTCGAACTGGATCTGCAGCGGCTCGGTTTCGCGATTCAAGCGCTCGCCTCGCCCCTGGCCGCCGCCAGCGCCGACCCGATCCGCCGCCGCGAGCCCTCCGGCGTGTCGGCCAGGAGCTGCGGGGCGCCCAACCCGAAGGCCACCGCGCCGGCCTGGCGGTAGACGGGAATCTCCTCGGCCGGGAAGCCGCCCGCGGCGAGCAGGGGCACGTCGTCCAGCGGCTGACGCACCGTCGCCAGATAGGCGGCGCCGCCCACCGGCGGCAGGGGGTAGACCTTCACCAGGTCGGCGCCCAGGTCGCGGGCGCGCACGATCTCGGTGGGGGTGAGCGCGCCCAGCACGACGAAGAGACCCGTCCGGCGCGCCGCCTCGGCCACCGCGTCGCCGGCGTTGGGCGACACCAGGAAGTCGGCCCCCGCCGCCGCCGCGCGGGCGGCGCGCTCCGGCGTGGTGACGGTGCCCATGCCGATCCAGGGCGGGCCGCCGTTCCCCCGCCGCGCCAGCAGCTCGGCGGCCAGCTCCTCGGCCCCCGGCACGGTGAAGGTGACCTCGATCAGCTCCAGGCCGCCGTCGAGATAGGCCTGCGCGATCCGGGCCGCCTCGCCCCGGTCGCCGGTGCGGACCACGCCCACCACCGGCGCGCCGGCGAACGACCGCGCCACGCTCTGTCGTCTCTCCATCGGGCTCCTCCGACCGGCGCCGCCGCGCCGGCAGACCGGAGACTCTATCACCCGTCCGAGCGCAGCCGCTCCACCGTGCCCACGGTCCGCCGGCAGATGCCGCGCAGCACCCGGACCTCCCGCGACGTCAGGCCGGCGCGGCCGGCCAGCCGCCGCAGATCGCGCAGCGTGGCGGCGAAGGTGTCGTCGCGGGCGAAGCCGATCTCGGGCAGCACCCGCTCCAGGTGGGCGAAGAGGCCCTCGACCTCCTCCCACGTCGCCGGCTCCGGAGCGTCCGCCCCCTCGCCGGAGGTCTCGGCCAGGGCGAGCTCGTACGCCACCACGAGCACCGCCTGCGCCAGGTTGAGCGTGGGCTGGACCGGGCGGGTCGGAATCGTGACCAGAGGGCTGCACCGGGCCAGCTCCTCGGTGGTGAGGCCCGAGCGCTCGGGCCCGAAGACCAGGGCGGTGGGGGTGCCCGGGGGATCCGCCGCCAGCACCCCCGGCAGCTCGCGCGCGGTGATCCGCGGCGCCGCGTCGGCGCGCTCGCGGGCCGAGGTGGTCCCCACCACCCGCCGGAAGGGAGCCAGGGCCCGCGCCAGGTCGGGGGCCCGCTCGGTGCCGTCGAGCAGGTGGCCGGCGCCCACCGCGCGCGCCCGCGCCACCTCGCCGATGGTGACGGCCGGCTCCACCAGGATCAGCCGCTCGAGGCCCATGTTGGCCATGGCCCGCGCCGCCGCTCCCACGTTCCCCTCCTCGGTGGGGCGGACCAGGACGACGGCGAGCGGCTGGGTCACCGCCGAACTCTACCCGCCCGCGGGCGGCAGCTCCTCGACCCAGGCCTCGATCCCGGTCGCCGGCCAGGCCGTCTCGACGCCCAGGAGGTCGGCGAGCATCCGGCCCACGCCGCGGATGCCCGGCCGGCCGGGGGTGCGCCCCGGTGGGACCGCCGCCCCCACGGCGACGAAGAGGCAGTGGCGGTCGTGCTCGAAGGCGGTTCGGATCCCGTGGTCGGAGAGCACCACCAGGACGTCGTCGCCATCCAGGCGCCGCTCCAGGTCGCCGATCCGCCGGTCCACGTACCGGTAGACGTCGTAGAGAAAGCCCTCCCCGTCGTCCTGGCCGGAGCGGAGGCTGGCCGCGAAGTGGCCGTGGGTCAGCAGGTCGAGCGACGCCACCCGCAGCAGGAGGAGATCCACCGATCTCTCGTCCACGATCGCCTCGGCGGTGTCGAAGTCGGCCGCCATCTCCTGGAGCAGCAGCCCGTCGTTCTCGCGCGGCGGGCGGCTCAGCCCGGGGACGGCGGCCAGCTCGTCGGCGCTCAGCGGGCGCGAGCCGCGGTACCCGGCCACCCGGCGGCGCTGGCCGCCGGGTCCGACCAGCTCGGCCTGCCGGCCCACCTGGAGGGCGCCGAAGGAGCGCAGCAGGTTGGCGGTGACGAGATGCCCGGCGCCCAGGGTGGCGAAGAGATCCTCGCCCGGGGGCAACAGCCAGCGCAGGGGGGCGAACGGGTTGGCGCCGACGAAGTTGAGACCCGCGATCTCGACTCCGAGCTGGTGGACCAGGGCGGCGAAGGAGCCCACCCCCTGCTGCTGGGGTCGGGCCAGCGCCTCGACGGCGACGGCGGTGTAGGGGGGATCGCTGTCGAGGACCGCGGTGTGACCGGCGGCCAGGAGCCGCCGGAAGACGGGCAGATCGCCGCGGCTGTCCAGATAGCGCACCAGCCGCCAGTCGGCGCAGTCGAGCACGACCACGAACACCCGACGGCGGCCGTCGGGCTCCCGGGGAGCCGGCGGTCCGCTGGGGGCCGGCCGCGACGCGGGACGCGCCGCCACCCGCACCTCCACGGCGCGACCGGCCAACGGCCAGACGGTTCCCGAGGCGCGGCTGCCTCCGTCGGCGCTGGCCAGAACCCAGCGCACCGGCGCGAAGCCGAGGGGGCGTTCGATCTCCAGCCCGCCGAAGGGCGGCCAGGCCCGGTAGGCGCCGTCCGGGGGCAGCTCGTCCCCGGGCGAGACCAGGAAGCGGTCCCCCGGCTCGACCTCCGGCAGTGAGAACCGCACGGTGCCGACGGGCCGCTCCTCCCGCCTCGCCAGGAGCTGCTGGGAGCGGGCGAGATCCAGGTCCTCGCGCGTCACGCCGGAGAGGTCGGCCCCCTCGGCCGCGGCCCGGTCGAAGAGCGCCAGGGCCTGCTCCGTCCTCCCCTCGACCACGAGCGTCCCCAGCAGCCGCCGCAGGAGGCCGCGCCGGAGCTGGGGGTCGGCCAGCCGCTCCCGGTCCCGCCAGGCGGCGGCGAGCAGATCGAGCGTCGCGACGTCCGGGTCGCGCAGCGAGTAGCTGCTCACCAGCAGGGCGTAGGAGGCGGCGATCTCGCCGGGATCGCCCCCCTCCGCCCGCCAGGCCGAGAAGACCGCCCGCACCCCGGGAAGGTCGGCCAGCCCCGCGGCGGCCTGGGCCCGCAGCCGGTACCAGGGGAAGCGCAGCTCCGGCTCGGCGGGCGGCGCGGGTCCGAGGACCTCGACCGC
>JAWWBN010000153.1:0-9480 GCA_033720955.1 Thermoanaerobaculia bacterium
GCCGCCGGACGTCGATCCTCGTCACGGCGCACCGAGAACCGCCCTGCACTCCGCCGCACCGACCGACACCTGCCGCAACTGCGGCGAGCCCGTCGCGAAGCGCTTCTGCCCCGCCTGCGGCCAGCGGGTCGACGAGCGGCGGGGGCCCCTGGGCGCGCTCCTGGGCGAGTTCCTCTCCGAGTTCTTCTCGCTCGACGGCCGCCACCTGAGAACGGCGGGGGCGCTCTTCTCGCCCGCCCGGCTCACCCTGGCCTGGCTCGACGGGCAGAGGGCCTCCTACGCGCCGCCCGTCCGCGTCTACCTGCTGGCGAGCCTGCTGCTCTTCTTCTTCGTCAGCCTGCGGGCCCCCGACGCCCGGAAGTACAACGTGGTCGTGGACGGCGTGGTGGTCGGGCGCGAGGCCCGCGACGCCGACCTGCCCGATCTGCAGCTCAGCTTCACCCCCACGGGCCCCGTCGGCCGCAGCTTCCACCCCCAGATCGAGGAGAAGCGGGCGCGACTCCAGGCCATGCCGGCGCAGGGGGTCCTCGACCGTCTCTTCGGCCTGCTCGAGCGCTCGGTGCCCACGGCGCTCATCGTCTTCGTGCCGCTCCTGGCCGCAGCGCTCAAGCTCCTCTACCGGAGGCAGCCGCTCTTCTACGTGGACCACCTGGTCTTCGCGCTCCACTTCCAGAGCTTCCTGTTCCTGGCCCTGGTGGCCGCGTGGCTGGCGGACCTCGCGCTGCCCGGCACGGGGTGGGCCGGCCTGCCCTATCTGCTGGTCTTCGGCGGTGTCGCGCCCGCCTACCTGCTGGTCGCCCTGCGCCGCCTGCACCGGCAGTCGTGGGCGCGCACGGTGCTGAAGGCGGCCGTCCTGGGCCTCCTCTACCTGGTCATCCTCCTGCTGGTGGTGGGCGCCACCGTTCTGACGGTGATCTGGCGGCTCTGAGATCGCGGCCGGAGGCCGCGGCCTCGGGGGCTCACCGTTCGTCGTCGTCCGGCAGGGGCGCCATCTCCACCGATCTCCCGAGCGACAGCGACACCTGGTGCGGAATCGTGTCCCGAGGCAGGTCCACCTCACCCACGAAGCTGAAGGAGTGGATGAGGTCCACATTGCGCCGGCCCAGCTTCGCGACGGTCATCCCCTCCGGAAGAAGCTCCGTCCTCTTCCCCGCGGCGCGGAGAAAGTCCCACTCGGTCCGCCGCCCCTCCACATCGCCCCACCGGGCGGCGATCTCCTCCAGCAGGGTGGGGAGATCGCGTTCCCCGCGCTCGCCGCCGGAGGTCGCGACCGCCTCGAGCTCGAGCAGCACGTAGCGCATCACGGCCGGGTATCCGGCGGACAGCGCGAGGAAGAAGAGCACGGTCTTCTCCACCTCGATCGAGACCTCGACCCCGGTCCGATACCAGATGATCTTGATCATCTTCATCACGTTCACCAGCCGCTTGGTGGCCCGCGGACCGACGGAGACCGCCAAGGCGCAGCGCCCCAGCGCCGCCGCCTCCTCCTCCTCGAAGGCGAGGACCGCCGGCGGGATCGTCCTGTCGATCCGCACCGCGCCCACCCCCGGCTCCGAGATCCCCGACAGCGCCACCGTCGCGCCCCCGCCGCCACCCTCCTCCCCCGCCTGCTCCTTCGCCTCCGGGCCGCGCACCGCCATCTGCGAGCGCAGATAGCCGGGCATGGCGTCCTCGGAGATCGGCCGGATGCGGTAGGGCACCTGCACGATCTTCTCGGTGTAGTCCAGACCGCTCGGCGCCCCCCGCCGGTCCAGCACCCCGGGATAGGCCTGCTCCAGGGCCTTGGTGATGTAACGCACGTCCATGGCCAGGACCACCACGAACAGCTCGGTGCTCACCAGGAGCTGGACCGCCTCGAAGACCTCCACCACGCGGGGCGGCGGGCAGCGGTCCAGGTCGTCGATGAAGAGCACCACCCGCGGCCGCCCGCGGGGGAAGAGGATCTGGTCGACGTCGATCCCGGGCGCCGGCTGGCCGTCGGGCGCCGTGAGCTCCTTCGAGAGCAGGGAGCTCGTCAGGAAGTCGATGTCCTCCTCCACCTGGTGCAGCAGCCCCAGCCGCTCCTCGTAGCCCCCCTCCTCCAGCCGATCCACGATGAACTCCAGGAGGGTGGTGTGCCCGGCGGTGAGGCCGATCTTGCGCCGAAACGACTCCACCTGCGCCTCGAGCCGCGCGACTCTCTCCTCCTGCGAGCGCTCCTCGTCGCCGCGCCGCTCCGCCAGCAGCGCCTGCCGGCGCTCCTCCTCGCGCGCCCGCACCTCGTTCTCGAAGGTCTGGAAGGCCGTCAGCCGCTGCTCCAGCCACCGGTTGGCGCGGCCCCACGCCTCCACCCCGCCCCCGACCACCCCGGCGAGGGCCGCCCAGAGGGCGTGGACGCGCTCCCCGAAGTGGACGGCCAGCGCACCCAGCCCCACGAAGGCCAGGAAGAGGAGCGCGGTGCTGCCGGAGAAGCCGCCCCGGATCCGCCCGAGGAAACCGATCGACTCGACCGCCCGGTCCAGGGGGAAGGCGGTGCCCTCCGCCTCTCCGTCCCCCGCGCCCCCTCCCTTCCCGCGCGACGCCCCCACCTCCTCCTTGAGCCGCCGCCCCAGATAGCCGGCCAGCCCGTCGGCCCAGCGGTCCCACCGCTCGCGCCGCAGCTCCGCCTCCACCGCCTCGGCGCTCTGCGCCCTGGTGCGGGCCAGCCGGGCCCTCTCCTCGCGCAGCTTGCGCTCCTCCTCCTCCAGCTCGGCGAGGAGCTCCCGCCGAACCCCCCGGAGCCGCTTCCAGAGGATCTCGTTGTCGAGATGCCGGAGCATCGACCGGGCGCTCTCCCCCGAGGCGAGCCGCTCGGCGACCTGGGGCGTGAAGACGCCCTCGCCGGCGAGCAGCACCTCGAACTTCCGCTCGAAGTGGATGCCGCGCCCCTCACCCGCGGTCTCCCCGAGCCAGGCGAGCGGGTCCCCGGGCGACTCCTTCCGAGCCTTCTCCAGGGCCGATGCGAGGAGCTCGCGGCTCTCCTCCAGGAGCTTGCGACTCCCGTCGTCGAGGTCGGCCTCCGCACCGGCCTCCGACCTCTCGTGCTCCTCGAGCAGCGGCGCCGCCAGCTCGTCGATCCGCCGCCTCGCCTTCTTCTCCAGGGCGTAGAGCTCGCGACGCAGCCCGTCCAGCTCGTCGGCCGAGGCGTCGGGGTCCTCCCTCTTCTCCTTGCGGGCGCGGTCGGCGGCCGCCGCGACCCGGTACTGCTCGTAGGCGATCTGGTCGTTGAGCGCCAGGAGCAGCCGCTGCATGAGGCTCGACCAGAGGTCGTCCTTGGCGTAGGTCCAGGCGTTGAACCAGACCGGGTAGAGGTGCCCCACGTAGGGGAAGCTGGCCCGCACGTCGGGGTTGCGGATGTCCTTGGCGCGGATCGCGAGAAGCCGCTTCTCCAGCAGGTGCATCACGTACGACTTGCCGGACCCCCAGCCACCCAGGATGCCCAGCACCAGCGGCGGATCCATCTCCCGCGAGGCGATGGCGTCGGCCAGGGCGTTGACCTCCCCCGTGACCTCCAGCCGGTCCTCGCCCTCGGGGCGGTCGGAGGCCAACGGCTGGGAGCGGTCGGCCGGCGGGCTCGGGGCGAGGTAGTCGTCGCCCACGGTGATCCGCTCCAGCGGCGGCTCGAGGGTGGCCGCGGAAGCCAGGTCGGCGCCCGCGATGACCAGGACGAACCGCTCCGGCATCAGCTCGACGAGCTGCTTGAGCTCGTCGTCGGCCAGCCCCAGTGTGGCCAGGCTCGGCCGGTTCTCGATCTCGCAGAAGACCACGAAGCGCAGCCCCTTCTTCAGGGTGGAGTCGAGGTTGGGCCCCAGGGCGACCAGCATCCGGTCCGCCAGCTCGCCGAACGCCTCGTGGAGCCCCCCGACCTCGCTCTCGAGCGCCTTCCATTTCGAGGGCGCCTGTCTCCGAACCACCCCGAGCGGCGCCCGAGGTCCGGTCTGGCCCGGCGCGGCGGAGCCCTGCTCTTGCGCCTTCTCCTCGGGCCGCTCCGGAGCGCGCGCGACGGCCGCCACGTCCGCGACCATCTGGCGGGCGAGCGGCTCGGCGAGCCTGCCCTTGCCGTCCGCGCGGTACCGCAGGGTGTAACAGGTGTTCCAGGTCTGCTCCTCGTCGAAGCACCACTCCTGGGCCGGCGCGAGATCGGTGAGAGGCTCGCCGTCGATCTGACCGTCGATCGCGACGACCAGACAGCTCGTCCGCTGCTTGTCGCGGTTGTTGAGCAGCTCGAGAAACCGCCGCTTGGCGCCCTCGGCCGTGCCGCTACCCTCCATGGCGGGCCGCCGACCTCCTCTCCCTCCTGCCTCTCCGTTGGTGGAACCCCGCCATCCTACCCGATCCTCCCTCCCCGGCCGCCCCACCCCTTGACGCCGGCCTGCGCCGCCGGCACAATGCCGCGCTCCGCCGCCCGCCGCGGCCCCTGCCCCACCCCTCCCCGGAGATCGTCATGCAAGTCGGGATCGTCGGCTTCGCGAAGGCCGGCAAGACCACCCTCTTCAACCTGCTCACCGGCTCCTCGCGTCCCACCGCGAAGTTCGGCCGCTCGGGCGAGGCCCACGTCGGCACCGCGACGGTGCCCGACCGCCGACTGGAGGCGCTGCGCGACCACTTCCGCCCCAAGCGGTTCACTCCCGCCTCGGTCACCTACGTGGACGTGCCGGGGGTGGCGCGGCACGGTGGCAACGAGGAGCTGGACCTGGACGCCCTGCGCCAGGCCGACGCCCTCCTGCACGTGGTGCGGGCCTTCGACGACCCCGAGATCCCCCACCCGGAGGGCAGCGTGGACCCCGCGCGCGACGTGGCCGGTTTCGACCTGGAGCTGATCCTGGCCGACCACGACCTGGTGAGCCGGCGTCTGGACCGGCTGGAGCGCGAGGCCAAGCGCGGTTTGTCGGCGGCCGACGCGCGGCAGCGGGAGCTGCTGGCCGGACGGGTCCTGCCCGCCCTGGACGAGGAGCGGCCGGTGCGCGAGCTGGGGTTGGAGGGCGAGGAGGAGAAGCTGGTGCGCGGCTTCCAGCTCCTCTCCGCCAAGCCGCAGCTCGTGGCCGTCAACGTGGACGAGGGTCGCCTCGGGGGCGCCGTGCCGGGCGACTTCGGGCTGGAGCCCGGCCCGGCGCGGCGGGAGATCGTGGTCAGCGCCCCCATCGAGGCGGAGATCGCCCAGCTCGCCGGGGCCGAGCAGGCCGAGTTCCTGCGCGACCTGGGTCTCGAGGAGCCCAGCCTCGACCGGGTGATCCGGGCCTCCTACGAGCTCCTGGGCCTGGCCTCCTTCTTCACGGTGGGGCAGGACGAGGTGCGCGCCTGGACCGTGCCCGAGGGGACCCCGGCGCGTCGCGCGGCGCGGGCCATCCACAGCGACCTCGAGCGCGGCTTCATCCGCGCCGAGGTGGTGCCGTGGGACGCCCTCCTCGAGCACCAGAGCCTGGCAGCCTGCCGCGATCGCGGCGTCCTGCGGCTGGAGGGGCGCGACTACCGCACCCGCGACGGCGACGTGATGCACATCCGCTCCGGCGTCTGAGCCGGCGACCCCCCGCGCTCCACTCGGCCCTCTTCGCCTCGCCGCGCGGCCGGGCATCGTTCTCTCGCGCCGGACGATGTACTCTCTAGCCAAGTGAGCGGACGGTCCCGGCCCGCGCCCCCTCCCCCGGCGGCGCGGAGCGAGCCCGATCTCCGGGGGGCGGCGGCGCGATGACCGGGAGACGACTCGGCAGCTACGAGATCGAGAAGGAGATCGGCCGCGGCGGCATGGGCGTCGTCTACCGCGCCCGCCAGCCGTCGCTGCAGCGCACCGTGGCGCTGAAGGTGCTGCCCGGGCACCTGGCCAAGGACGCCGGCTTCGTCGAGCGCTTCCTGCGCGAGGCGCGGGCCGCCGCCCGGCTCCACCATCCCGGCATCGTCACCGTCTTCGACGTCGGCGAGTCGGACGACACCTTCTTCTTCGCCATGCAGCTCCTGCCCGGGGCCAGCCTGGCCGAGCTGCTGGCGGCCCAGAAGCGGCTGTCGACGCGGCAGGTGGCGTCGCTCGGGATCCAGGTGGCCGACGCCCTGAGCTACGCCCACCGCGAGGGGATCCTGCACCGCGACATCAAGCCGGCCAATCTGCTGATCGACCGCGACGGCCGCTGTGTGCTGACCGACTTCGGCATCGCGCTGGCGCTGACCGACACCCGGCTCACCCAGACCGGCGCCAGCCTGGGCAGCCCGCACTACATGGCGCCGGAGATCCTCAACGGCAAGAGTCCCGACGCCCGCTGCGATCTCTACGCCCTGGGGGTGGTGATGTTCGAGGCGCTGACGGGCCGGCCGCCCTACCAGGGGGACTCGCCGCTGGCCATCGCCTACCAGCACGTCGCCGAGCATCTGCCAAGGGTCCGCGAGGTGCTCCCGGAGGCCTCCGAGGAGCTCGACCTGATCATCGCCAAGCTGATGGCCAAGGAGCCCGAGCAGCGCTACCAGCGGGCCGCCGAAGTGGCCCGCGACCTGCTCCAGGTGACCGGTGGAGTGGTCCAGGCGCTGCCCTCGGCCTCGGCGACGGGCGGCGACCTGCCGCCGACCCCGGTGCCGCCCACCCCGGTCGAGCCGGTGGTGACCCCGCCCGCGCCGTCGGCCGCCAAGAAGCGCTTCTCTCCCGCCCGCGCCGGCTTCGCCGTGGTCCTGGCCGCCCTGGCGGTGGCCGCCGCGCTCTACCTGGGTCTCGAGCGCCCGTGGCAGAGCCCCGCCGCGACCGGCCCGGCGACGCCGCCCGGCGATCCCGTCGCCAACGGCGGCGCGCAGACGCCGCCGGAGCCCCCGGGTCGGCCCGAGGCCGGCGACTCCGACGCCGGGCCGGCCCCGGGCCCCGTCGCGCCGCCGACCGACCCGCCCGCGACCCCGCCCCTGGCGGAGAGCTTCACCGTCACCAGCGAGCCGCCGGGAGCGGCCGTCTTTCTCGCCGGCCAGCGCCTCGACGGCGCGACCCCGGTGGAGATCTCGGTGACGCCCGGCGCCGCCGTGGACCTGCGGCTCGAGCTGGCCGGGTACGAGCGCTCCGGGATGTCGGTGGACCTCGAGGAGCTGCCGGACGAGCTGCGCGCTTCGCGCCAGCTCCACTTCCCTCTCACCCCGGTCACGCCGCCCGGCACGGTGACGGCCAGCGCCCCCTACCCGGTGACCCTCTCCGCCGCCGGGCGGCGGGGCTCGGGCCGGCTCAGTCTGCCTCCGGGGACCCACCGCGTCGAGCTCTCCGCCCCCTCGGTCTACTACGCCGCCACCCGGACCGTCGAGGTCCGGTCGGGAGAGGAGACCGCGCTCGAGCTGCCCGCCGTGGCCCGTGTCGCGGTGGCCGCCGCGCCCAGCCGCTGCAAGGTGCGGATCGACGGCCGCGAGGTGGACTTCGTGCCTTTCACCGTGGAGCTGGCGGTGGGCACCCACCGCTTCGACTTCGACTGGGAGACCCTGGGCGTAACCCGCACCGTCGAGCAGGAGATCACCGCCGAGACCGACCGGGTCTTCGCCGCCGCCAGCGAGGGCGAGGGGTGAGGGGAGCGAGCGCAGGGCGGGCGGCGGCCGCGCTTCTCGTGGCCCTCGCGGTCCCGGCAGCGGCGGCCGGGCAGGGCCGGGCCGCGGCCGCCCTGGACCTGATCGAGCAGCATCCGGCGTCCGAGGAGGCGGCCCCCGCCGCCCTCGCCCTCGGCCACAGGTGGATCCTCGACGGCGAGTGGGTCGCCGGCGCCGGTCTCCTCCAGCAGAGCCTGGAGCTGGCGACGCGGTCCGGACAGGAGGAGGTGGCCCGGGCCGCCCGCAGCCGGCTCGCGGCGGTGGACCGCCTGCTCCTGCGTCCCGCGGCCGGACGGGAGCGATGGCCGTCGGCCCGGTGGCTCGCGACCCGCCAGGTCGAGCTCGGCCGCCCGGTGGGGGTGGCGGCCCGCGGCGACGGCGACCTGGTGGTGGTGGACGAGGGGCGCGACCAGGTGGTGCGGATCGCGCTCGGCGACGGCTCGGAGCGGGCGCGACCGGTGCGCAAGGCGCGTCGGGCGGTCTTCACCCCGGAAGGCGAGGTGCTGGTGATCGACCGGGACGGCGGCGCGGCGCGGCTGGGGGGAGGGCCCGTCGGGTGGCCTCCGACCGGTCTGCGCGACACGGTGGACGTCGCCGCCGGTCCCTCGGGCGGCTGGCTGGGCCTCACCGCCGCCGGCCAGGTGGTGCGGCTGGCCGACGACGGCTCGGGGCGGGAGCCGGTCAAGCTCGACGGCGCCCCGCGGGCGACCGCCCTCGACGTGGACCCGCTGGGCAACCTCTATCTTCTGGACGAGGACGCCCAGCGCGTCGTGGTCTTCGACCGGCTGGGAGAGCGGATCGCCGTGATCGGGCCCCGGCTGCCCGGCGGTCTCGAGCTCAAGCGGCCCGAGGATCTGGCGGTGGACGACAGCGGCCGGCTCTACGTCGCCGACCGCCGGCAGGGCGTGGCGGTGCTGGAGTGAGGAGAATCGCCTCCTTCGCCGTCCGGATCCGGGCGCTCTCGCTCCTCCTGCCGTTGCTGGCGGTCCCGGCGGGCCTGGGCGCCCAGGGCGACCCCGCGCCGGCGCCCGAGGTGGAGGAGCTGCCCACCGCCCCGGCGCCCCTCGCGGTGACGACGGAGGAGGGGGATCCGGAGGAGGGCGCCGAGCTGGCCGAGCTGCGGCGGCTCCTGGCCGAGGCGGAGGCGATCTTCAACTCCGCCCGCCAGCCCGACGCGGCGCCGCTCCTGACCGCCCTCGTGGACCGGCTCGCCCCGGGTGGCCCCACGGCGGCCGCCACGCCGAGCGGCGAGGTCTTGCGGCGGGCTCTCCTGCTGCGAGCCGAGACCAGCTTCAATCTGGGCGAGGAGGCGGCGGCCCGCGCCGACCTCGCCGCCCTGCTCGCCTTCGACCCCGGCGCGCGGCTCGACGCCGCAGCGGTGTCGCCCAAGTTCTTCGCCCTCCTGGAGTCGCTCCGGGCGGAGATGGTGGGTGACCTGGTGCTGGCCGTCTCCCCGGCCGACGCCACCGTCACCCTCGGGGAGCGCGTGCTCGAGGCCTGGCAGGGCGCCGCCCCGGTGCTGGCGGGCCGCTACCAGGTGACCGTCCAGCGGCCGGGCTACCGCTCGCTGACCACCGAGCTGGTGGTGCCCGCCGCCGACGGCGTCCTGCTGGAGGCCGACCTCGAGCGCACCAGCGCGGTGGTGCGGCTGACCACCCGGCCCGGCGGCGTCGAGGTGCGGGTGGACGGCCGCGCCGCCGGCGTGACCGCGGAGGACGCCGAGCTGCTGATCGACGGGCTCGCGGTGGGGTCGCACGAGATCGAGCTCGCCAGGGCCGGCTACCGCACGCGGCGCGTGCAGCTCGAGATCGACGCCCTCGCCGACCACGAGCTGGAGCCGTTGGAGCTCGAGCCCACCCGGGGCACGCTCACGATCCGAGGAGTGCCGGCGGGCGCCACGGTCCGGGTCGCCGGCGAGGTCCGGGACGC
>JAWWBN010000154.1:0-9447 GCA_033720955.1 Thermoanaerobaculia bacterium
CGGGCTGCAGGAGCAACTGGTCGGCCGGCCGGTTGTTGGCGAAGTCGATCGTCTCCGCCGAGTTGAAGAACCCCGTCGCCTTCAGGCGGCCGCCGGGCTGGATCTCGCCGTAGAGGGAGACCTCGTCGAGCTCCTCGTAGAGGGTGCCGGCGAAGAACCGCTTCGAACGGGTGTAGGAGGGGTTCAGGTAGAGCTGCAGCGGGCCGCTGAGGTCGCCCCAGATCTCGATGTCCTCGTCGGTGAGCTGGCCCGAGAAGTCGTCCGTCGAGCGCAGGTAGAGCCCCAGGCTCACGCGGTCCCACCAGGTCTCGTCGTTTCCCCAGAAGCGGCGCTGGAGGCTGGCGATCCGCGCCTTGTTGTCGATCCGCGGCTCGAACCCGGCGTCGGCGCGAAACTCGGGCCCGCGCTCGTGGTAGAAGAGCTGCCAGATCCACTCGCGGCTGAAGTGGGTGTAGACGATCCGGAACGCCTCTCCGTCGAAGCTCCCCGTGGGCTGGCCGAACCGCTGCGCCACGGCGAGCGGGTAGAGGGTCCGCGTACCGACGAGGTGAAGCTCGAGCTGGTCCTTCTGGGTCAGGCGGAAGAAGCCGTCGATCCCGGCGACGCGGTTGTGGTAGCCGTCCCCCTCGCGCCCCGCGTAGATGAAGCCGACGCTCGAGCGCTCGCCCACGTCCCGCCGGTAGCGAAGCACGGCCGTGTCCACCTCGTCGTCCACGAAGGCGAAGCGCGAGCCCTGGTTGCCCGGGATGAGCAGGTTGTTGACCGCGTCCCGGGTGGCGAAGATGCCGATCGTGCTCTTGCCCTGCTTGCCGGTCAGCTTGACCCCCCAGTCGGGGCTGGCCACCGTGCGGGTGAACACCAGGTTGAACGGCGTGTTGAAGACGTCGGCGCCCTCGAGGAAGAAGGGCCGCTTCTCCGGGAAGAAGAGGGCGAACCGCTCGTTGACCGCGAGCTGGGCGACGTCCGCCTCCACCTGCGAGAAGTCCGGGTTGACGGTGGCCGTGAGGCTCAGGCTGGGAGTCAACCCCCAGCGCGCCGTGATGCCCGGCTCCAGCTCCTCGCCGCCGTCCACCAGATCGCCGCGCGGGAAGTCGGCGCGGCGGTCGGTGCGGGTGACGGTCAGCGTGGGGTCCACCTCCAGGTTGCGGCCCGATTCGAGCTCCTGAAACCCGGTCACCGTCGAGAACTGGCAGATGCCGCAGGATCGGTTCCGGTCGCGGCGGCTCTCCGAGATCCGGTGACGCACGCTGCGCGGCCAGGAGCGCTCGAAGGTCATCCGCCAGGTCATCTCGCCGTCGACCCGCGGGAACCGGAGCTGCTTGATGGGCACCGCGATCTCGACCACGTACCCGTCGGCGCCGATCCGGCCCGCCGACTGCCAGATCAGGTCGAACGACCAGTCCTCGGTCTGGTCGACGTCGCTGTTGAACGCGTCGGCCTGGACTCCCAGCGGGTTCACCCGGAACTGGTAGGCGCGCCGCTCGTCGTTGAAGGTGTCCACCAGGAAGACCACGTGGTCGTCCTGCACGAAGGTGCCGATCGAGTCGCGGTCCATGAGATTCGCCCGGATCTTCTGAGGCTCCGGGTCGTGGGCCCGGAAGGCGACGTAGAGATGCTCCCGGTCGAAGGTGACGAGGGCTTCGGTCTCGACGGGGGCGGGCGTCGCGTCGCCGGGGAGGTACTCCCAGCGGACCGGCGCTTCGGCTGCCTCTCGCCAGGCGGGGTCGTCCAGGACGCCGTCGATCTCGATCGGCCCGGCGGCGCGGCGCACCCGGAGGTCGAGGGCCCGGGGCTCGGCGTCGGACACCGCCTCCGGCGTCGGCTCCGCGTCTTGCTGGGCCAGCGCGGGAGCGCCGAAGACCCCGGCCAGGGGCAGGACGAAGAGAGCTGTCAGCACGACAGCCCGGACGACAGGCAGGCGACGAGTCTCGACCATTTCGACCACCTCGCGCGGACGGCCGCACGAGTTTTCTACTCTACGGCGAGAACGGGACGCAGTTGCTCCAGATCGAGAAAAAGATGGTCGTGGCCATGGCCAGAAAGCCGAGCCGGGTGACCCGGGCGAAGTCACGAATGCGGACGCCTTCTCGACGGTCCCCCCTCACGTCGGGCTGACTCGACTGGCAAGGTTTGACCTTTACGACCTTTTAGGTCACACTTGTTCCATGAAACACCGACGAGTCGCGATTGGGCAGGCGAAGGCTCACTTCGCCAACCTGGTGCGCGGGGCCGAGCGCGGGGTCACCGTAATCCTCACCCGTCACGGCCGCCCGGTCGCCCGGCTGTGCCCCGTCGCCCCTGCGCCCGGCGCCGAGGTCGCCGAGGGACCCGCGATCTACGACTCCGAGCCGCCGGGGAGGAGCCTGGGAGCCGAGGCCCGCCGGGCCGCCATGGAGCGCCTGCTGGCCAGCGAGGTCTGGTCCCGGATCCCGGCCGACCAGCTCGGCAAGGCCCCCGACAGGGCGGAGCGCGAGACCATCCTCGGATACGACGAGGGTGGCGCATGATCGTCGACAGCTCGGCTCTCTTGGCCGTGGCGTTCCGAGAGCCGGGCTACGAGCGGATCCTCGCGGCCCTCGGTGAGGCCGGCCCGGTTGCGATCGGCGCATCCACCCTGGCCGAGACCGGCATCGTCCTGGGAGCCCGTCTGGGGCCGGAGGCGCGAGCCGTCCTCGCGAGCCTGGTGCAGAGTCTCGACCTGTCCGTCGTCCCGTTCCGGGCGCTTCACGCGCAGGAGGCGCGGGAAGCCTACCTTCGGTTCGGCCGCGGACGGCACGAGGCGGGGCTCAACTTCGGCGACTGCCTGACCTATGCGGTGGCCAAGCTCGCCGGCGAGCCGCTGCTGTTCATGGGCGAGGATTTCGCCCGGACCGACCTCGAGCGGATGTTGGCCTAGCGTTTCCGTCCGCCTTCGGCGCATCGGCTCTCTCGGGCTGAGATCGGCTCGGCAAGATTCGAGGCGACATCGTAGCATCCGAGGCCCAAGACGCCGCTCGACCCTTCCACTACCATCCGCGGGTCCTCCTTCTGCTGGCTTCGTAGAGACCCGAAGCGACGTTTGGCCCGACCCAAGTGAGGTGCCTCTGATGAGAGTCTGTCGTTTCCTGATCCCCGGCGTGCTGTTGGCCGGCGCGGGCCTCTCCGCGCAGACCCCCGAGAAGGAGGCCGCCCTCCTGCAGCGAGTCGAGGAGCTCGTCTCCCAACTGACGCTGGAGGAGAAGGCCTCGCTGACGTCCGGCCGCGATGCCTGGAGCACGCAGCCCATCGACCGGCTGGGCATTCCCTTCATCTGGCTGGCCGACGGCCCGCACGGTCTGCGCCGGGCTCCCACGACGGACACCTGGGGCTACGGCGACCAGGCGCCGGCGACCTGCTTTCCGACCGCCTCGAGCCTGTCGGCGACCTGGGATACGGATCTCGTCGAGGAGGTCGGCCGGGCGCTCGGCCAGGAGGCCCAGGCGTTGGGCGTCAACGTGCTCCTGGGGCCGGGGGTGAACATCAAGAGATCGCCTCTGGGGGGTCGGAACTTCGAGTACTTCAGCGAAGATCCCCTCCTCGCCGGCGAGCTGGCCGCCGCCTACGTGAACGGGGTGCAGAGCCAGGGCGTGGGCACGTCGGTCAAGCACTACGTGGCCAACAACGTCGAAACGCAGCGCATGTACGCGAACTCCGACGTGGACGATAGGACGCTGAACGAGATCTACATGACGCCGTTCGAGATCGCCGTCAGGAAGGCCCAGCCGTGGACGGTGATGGCCTGCTACAACCGGGTGCAGGGCGTCTACGGCACGCAGTCGCCGATGATGCTGTCGGAGAAGCTCAAGGAGGAGTGGGGCTTTGAAGGCATAGTGGTCTCGGACTGGGACGCCGTGATCGACCGGGTCGAGGGGATCAAGGCCGGTCTTCATTTGGAGATGCCGGGCAAGGTCCCCTATCTGACCGACCGGATGATCGTCGACGCGGTCAACGACGGCGAGCTGGACGAAGCGCGGCTCGACGAGCTGGTGCGGGAGATCCTTCGTATCGTCCTGATGGGCACCGCCTCGGCCGAGGAGTCGGCGGATCAGAACCTGGAGCAGCATCACGCTCTGGCCCGGCGGGTGTCGTCGGAGGGGATCACCCTGCTCAAGAACGACGGCGGGGTGCTGCCCCTGTCGAGCGCGAAGTACGAGAGAGTTGCCGTGATCGGGGAGTTCGCGGCCCACCCGAGGTTTCAGGGAAACGGCAGCTCCGAGGTCAAGCCGGCGCGGCTGGACAAGTTCCTGGACGTCGTCCAGGCCGAGCACGGCGCCGACTTCGAGATCGCCTACGCGCGGGGGTACGACCTCGCCGACGACACGGATCTCTCCCGCATCGAGGAGGCGCGCGACCTGGCGGCCGCCTCCGACGTCGCGCTGATCTTCGCCGGTCTTCCCCAGCACTACGAGTCCGAGGGGGTGGACCGGACCCACATCGACATCCCTCCGTCGCATCACGCGCTGATCTCGGAGGTGGCGCGCGTGCAGAAGCGCTCCGTCGTCGTCCTGACCAACGGCAGCGCCATCGCCATGCCCTGGGTCGAAGAGGTGCCCGCGATCGTCGAGGGCTGGCTGGGGGGCCAGGCGGGGGCCGGCGCCACGGCCGACGTGCTCTTCGGCAGGGTCAATCCGTCGGGCAAGCTGGCGGAGACCTTCCCGAAGCGGCTCGAGGACACGCCGGCCTTCCTGAACTTCCCCGGCGAGAACGGCAACGTGATCTACGGCGAGAGGATCTTCGTCGGCTACCGCTGGTACGACAAGAGGAGCATCGAGCCGCTCTTCCCGTTCGGCCACGGGCTCTCCTACACGACCTTCGAGTACAGCGACCTGAGGCTGTCGGCGCCGGCCGTCACGGACCGGGAAGAGCTGACGGTGTCCGCCACCATCACGAACGTCGGCGAGATGGCGGGCAAGGAGGTGGTGCAGCTCTACGTCTCGGATCTCGAGAGCAGCCTCCAGCGTCCGGTACGGGAGCTCAAGGGCTTCGCCAAGGTCTCGTTGCAGCCGGGGGAGAGCAAGCCCGTGACCTTGACCCTCGCCGCGAGAGACTTCGCCTTCTACGACCCCCGGCAGAAGGACTGGGTCGCCGAGAGCGGTGAGTTCACCGTCGCCCTGGCGGCGTCGTCGAGAGACATCCGGCTGAGCGAGACGTTTCGATTCACCTCTACCCGGCGGCTCCACTACAAGTTCGACGAGTACACCTTCTTCCGGGAGCTCTGGGAGAACGAGGACACGAAGCCTCTCCTGATCGAGCTGATGCCCGGATGGATCGGCAGCCAGGCGCCGGAGGGGCAGCCTCCCGAGGCGGCGGAGATCCACGGGTTCCTGCAGGACCAGCCCATCGTCAAGTTCCCGTACTTCACCGCCGGCGAGGTGACCCGGGAGGAGATCGCGGCCTTCCTGGAGAGGTGCAACGCCCTGACCTACACCCCCTGAAGACCCCCGCCGCGGGAAGCCCGTGGGGTGATAGAGTGCCTGCTCACTCTGTCGGAAGGAGGTCTGTTGTGAGGAGTCGATGGATCCTGCTCGGAGTCGTGTTGGCCGTTGCTCTGGTCTCTGGCGTTTTCGGGGATCGCATGCTGCTGGCGCAGGATGACGATCCGGTCGAAGAGGACCCGGTCCTGGGGCGCACGGTGCTGGCGGGCGCTGAAGACCTGCAGGCCGTCCTGGTGCTGCGCACGCTCCCCGGGGGAGCCGAGAGCGGTCGGCACACCCAGCCGGGCAACGAGATCGTCTACATTCTGGAGGGCTCCGTGATCCTGGAGATCGATGGGAGCGAGCCCGTTACCGTTGCCGCCGGCGAGACCTTCCAGACCAGCGCCGGGGAGGTGCACAACGTGAAGAACACCAGCGCCGACGACGCCGTCAGGGCGCTCGCGTTCTACATCGCCGGCAAGGACGCGGAGGTGAAGGACCTCTCGGTTCCGGCGGAGTAGCCCCGGGCGGCCCGACCCCGGCGGGTGCGCCCGCAGACCGGCCGCGGCCCCCTGGCGCCTGCCGCGTCGCGGGCCAGCCGCTGCGTGACTTCTCGCCGCGATCCGGCGGGTCTCGTAGGATCGGGCAACCATGCGAGATCACGGAGCCCGAACCGCCGTCCTGACCCTGCTGCTGCTCGCCTTCCCCGCCGCCGGCCGGTCCGAAGAGGAGCCGGCGGCGGCCGATCCGCTCGACGCTCTGATCGAGCAGAACACCCACCGTCTCGAATGGCGGGACGACGGGCCGTCGGGACCGGGGTGGGAGCGGATCGTCTCGGAGGGTCGCGCGGCGGAGTTCTTCCTCATCGGCGAGAGCCACGGCAACCGGGAGACGCCGCGGCTCACCGTCGCCCTGGCAAAGGCGCTGCGGCCCGCGGGCTACTCCGCCCTCGGGGTCGAGGTGGGGCCGATCACCGCCCGCCGTCTGGTGGAGCTCTGCCGCTCCGGCGAGGGCGTCGAGGCCTTCCGCGCCTTCCTCGAGGAGTTCGCCTTCTCCTTCCCGTACTTCTGGTGGCGGGAGGAGGCCGAGATGCTCTGCCGGATCCTCGACGAAGGCTACGAGGTCTGGGGGCTCGACCAGGAGTTCATCGGCTCCGCCCGTTTCTTGCTGGGCGACCTGCGCGCCCTGGTCGAGGATCCGGACCATCGGGCGCAGGTCGACGCCTGGCTCGCCGAGGCCGACGCCGCGCGTGCCGCCGCCGAGGAGGGCGGCAAGATGGACGGCCTCTTCATCCAGACCGTGGACCCCGAGGCGCTGCGCGCCTTCGCCGACCGTCTGCCCGCCGAGGCCGAGAGGGCGCGGGAGATCGCCCGGGAGCTGGCGGCGACGGCGGTGGTCTACCAGCACTACGGCGCCCAGCGGTACTTCGAGAACAACCGCGATCGCGTGCGCCTGATCAAGCGGTACTTCCGCCAGGCCCTGGCCGGGAGCGCCGCCGGGGACGGCGCCAAGGCCATCATCAAGATGGGCTCCGTCCATTCGGGCCGGGGCCGTAGCCCCATGATGCAGCTCGACATCGGCAACACCGCGTCCGAGCTGGCGGCGCTGCGAGGCGGCGACTCCTTCCATCTCGTCTTCTTCACGCGGCGCTCGGTGGCGGCGGACGGCTCCGAGTCGGACTGGGCCGAGGAGGCGCCCGCCCTGGCCATGCTGGATGCCCACCGGCCCGAGGGCGCGTGGGCGCTCTTCGACCTGCGCCCGCTCCGGAGCCACTTCGCCTCGTCCAAGCGACGCGAGCAGAACCCCGATCTGGCGGACTACGTGTTCCGCTACGACGCCCTCCTCCTCGCCGACCGGTTCCACGCCGCGGAGACGTTGGTCCCGCTGCCCTGAGGCCGATCCGCAGGGGCGTCGGCCCCCGGGCCGGCCGGCTGGCCGAGGCTGGGGGCCTTCGAGCTGAAGAGCCTGGCGCCGGCCGGGGCGTGGCCGCTCGAGGCGATTGCGGCCCGGTGGCCTCTAGCGCTCCAGCGTGTACTTCGCCGGCTCGCCCGGCTCCGGCGTCGAGGCCTCGATGAACTCGCGGATGTGCTGGTTCGACGTCTCGAGGTCCACGCGGCGCAGGTACATCATGTGGCCGCTCTCGTAGCCCTCGAAGCGCATCCGGTCGGTCAGGCGGCCGCTCGGGTCGAGGTTCCAGAGCACGTACTTGGCGGTGAAGTAGTCGGTGGCGCCGTCGTAGTAGCCGGACTGGACCATCACGTGGAGGTACGGGTTCTGGGCCATCGCCCGGCGCAGCTCTTCGGCCACGTCGACCTCGCCGCGCCCCTCCCACGGCCGCACCGGGCCGAAGAGGTAGTAGCGCAGGTCGGTCGTAAAGCCCAGCTCTTCGCGCAGGTAGTGGTTGATGGCCGGCGCGAAGGCGTGGTTCCAGGAGGTGAGCTCGGCCGGGTAGTCGTAGGTGTCGCCGGCGTCCTTGCGGTCTCGGCCCAGGTAGCGCGAGTCGAGCCGGCCGATGGTGAAGCCCTGGTCGCGGAGCAGCTCCTTCCAGAAGGCCGAGGCCGGCACGGCGAGGTTGTGGTCGAGCACGAACGCCTCCGAGAGCCCCGAGTAGCGGGCTACCCGGCGGGCGATCTCGGCGCGGGTCTCGGCCGCGAGGAAGCCGCCGCGGGAGAGCGCCGGCAGGTACTCGTCGAGGGTGAACCGCTCGACCTCTTCGAGGAGCTCCCCGAGGGGCAGCGCCTGGAGGTCGTCGGCGAGCTGGCCGTGGTAGTGCGCCGCGGCGGCATAGTAGGGCAGCTTCAGCACCGGCGTCCGCGGCGCCGGGCCGCCCTCGGGCGTCATGCCCAGCCCGGTCGGCGACACCAGGACGACGCCGTTGAGGTACATCCAGTGCCGGTTCTGGAGCTGGCCGGCGAGCCCGGAGACGCGGGTGGTGCCGTAGCTCTCGCCGATCAGGTACTTGGGCGACCGCCAGCGGCCCCGGCGGGAGACGAAGGTGTCGATCCAGTCCGCCAGGTAGGTGACGTCGGCCTCGACGCCGAAGAAGGTCTCGCGGTCGATCTCGGGGTCGAGCACGCGCGAGAATCCGGTGTTGACGGGGTTGACGTAGACGATGTCGGCCACGTCGATGATCGAGTGCGGGTTGTCGCGCACGCCGTACGGCTGCACCGGGTACCCCTCGTCGTCGATGACGAGCAGCTTGGGGCTGGTGTAGCCGAGGTGCATCCAGAGCGAGCCCGAGCCCGGGCCGCCGTTGAACGAGATGAAGAGAGGTCGGCGGGCGACGTCGGGCACGCCGGTGCGCTCGTAGTAGGTGTAGTGGAGCGCTGCGATGGTGGCGCCGTCCTCGCCGTAGACCGGCTGGGTGCCGACGGTCACCCGGTAGGGCACCCGCTCGCCGCGGATGGTCGCCTGCGCCTCCCGGGTCAGCTTGAAGTCGGCGGGGAGCTTGCGCTCCGGCAGCTCCGTCTCGTCCCCCGCGGCGGGCTCGGCCTTCATGGGCTTCTCGCTCTCCTGGCCGGCGGCGGGGAGCGCCGCCAGCAGGGTCAGGGCGGCGAGCGCCGCGGCGAAGCGGCGGCCGGCCGCGATCGCGCGGCCGGGGATCGAGGGACGGGGGTCGTGGCGGGTCTCGCTGATCATCATGGTGCTGCCTCTTGGTCGCGGGGTCGGGGGTCGGGGAGGCGGTCCCGGCGCCGCGCGACGTCCGGGACCGAGGGGCCGTCGATGGCCGCCGCAGGCTAGCACGGGTGGCGGGCGATCCCGCCAGCGCTTCCCGGCCTCGCGGGTCGGCGCTCGCAGGTGGGCCGGCGCGAGCCGGCAGCTCGGCCTCCGAGGAGGAGCGGGCGCCTTCCGGTGATCGCCGCCGCGGGGCTCCCGCAGCGGTGACCCGCGGGCGTGAGATCCGCGGGAGATCCACGCGGCGCAAGCGGTAGCATCCATCCCATGACCGTCCGGGAGCGGCTGGCGCAGGTTCCGCCCGTCGAGGAGATCCGCCGCCTATTCCCCGCGCTCGAGC
>JAWWBN010000155.1:0-9444 GCA_033720955.1 Thermoanaerobaculia bacterium
GCGCCGGCGCCGTGCCGCCCGCGGCCCGGGCCGCGGCGAACTCCACCAGCCGGGAGTCGTAGAGGGCGTTCTCCTGAGCCAGCCAGTGGGTGACGAAGAGATCGTCGTCGCCGTCGCGGTCGAAGTCGCCCGCGGCGAGGCCCATCGCTCCCCGGTAGTCGGCCACCCAGGCGGTCAGCCCGGCGTCCTGGAAGGAGTCGCCCCGGTTCAGGAAGAGGGCGTTGTCGGAGATGTCGTTGGCGACGTAGAGATCCAGGCGTCCGTCCTGGTCGAAGTCGTGCCAGAGCGCCGAGAGGCTCCTGCCCTCGGGATTGGACACGCCCCACAGCGCCGCCACCTCGGCGAAGGTGCCGTCGCTCCGGTTCTCGAAGAGCAGGTTGGCCGCCGGCTCGAACGAGGCCGGGTTCAGCGTGTAGGGCACCGCCGCGCCGTACTGCCGCGAGACCTGGCGGCTCTGGCCGGAGTCCTCCACGTAGCGTACGTAGCCGCAGACGTAGAGGTCGAGATCGCGGTCGCCGTCGAAGTCGCCCCAGACGGCCCCGGCCCAGTAGCCGCCGGGCCCGTCCAGGGCGTCGCTCAGCGCGTCGTCGGGAGTGAGGCGCCCGCGGTCGTTGTGGAAGAGCAGCAGGTCGCCGTAGCCGGTCACCACCAGGTCGAGCCAGCCGTCACCGTCGTAGTCGCCCCAGGCGGCGGCCATCCCCTGGATCCGGGTCGCGGGGAAGTCGGCGACCGGCGCGAAGGTGCCGTCGCCGAGGTTCTCGAACAGCTCCGAGGGGGCGCGCCGATCCGCCGGCGCCGTCAGGGCCGCCCCGGCTCCCACCACGAAGAGGTCGTCGTCGCCGTCGTTGTCGAAGTCCCCCCAGGCGAGGCCGGCCCCCATGTCCTCGGGGAGCTGCGACGACCGCTCGCCGGTGAAGGCGCGGAACGAAGCCAGCCCCGCCGCCGCCGTGACGTCCTCCAGACGGGGCATCGGCGCCTCGGCGGGCAGGTTTCGCGACAACTTCTCGGTGATCTCGTCGAGAGCCTCTCCCGGACGGCGGACCTGGGTCCGGCCGCGCAGGTAGGCCCAGACGCCGACGACGAGCGCGACGACCGCGAGAAGAGCCAGGGCCCCCAGCGTGCGCCGCAGGCGATGGTGCCGCCGACCCACCGCAGCTACCGGATCAACCGGCGCCCGCCGGCGCGCCGAGCGCCTCGGCACCGAGCTCGGCCGAGCGCGGGACGACGTCGAAGGTCGTCTCGGTCGTGGTCATCTCGATGATGGGCGCCGTCAGACCGGAGTCCTCGCCGAGCAGGAAGTTGATCAGGAACTGGTCCACCTTGCGGTACATCAGCCGCGCCACCACCCGGTACCGGCCGGCCGTCTCCGGTCGCGGCACCTCGAGCTCCTGCCGCTCCCACTCGCGCTGGCGCCGCTCGGCCTCCTCGACCCGGACCACCATGGTGGTCGGACAGTCGAAGGAGTACTCCACGGTGTCGGAGTAGCCGGGGAAGAGGGCGCGCCGGTACCGCACGCCCACCATCTCCCAGAGGTTGTGCCGGTCGATCAGGTTGCCGTACTGGTCGACCGGCTCGGCCTTGAAGAGGAAGCTCCCGGGCTCGATGAAGTTCTCCTGGTCCACGGTGCCCGACGAGTAGACCTCCTCGCCGCTCTCGTCGAAGACCTTGAGCTCGACCCAGCTCTGGATGATGTCCAGCGGGCCGGTGGGGAAGTCGTGACCGACCTTGTTGGCGGTGAGGACGAGACGGATCGGCACCCGCTGGCCGGGAGTCACCGTCTCCGGGGCCTCGAGCGCCATCTGGACCACGGGACCCTCGGTCCACTTCTCGGAGATCTCGGGAATCCGGAGCTCGCCCCGGAGCCACTGCCGCGTCAGCCGGACCTGCTCCTCCCACCCCTCGAGCTCCAGCATGGCGGGGACCAGGCTGTTGGCGCCGATGAACCGGTGGCTGCGGTGCAGCCCGTCCGAGGCCGTACGGTTGTAGTCGGTGACGTCACCGCTGGCCGGGTCCGTGGACTCGACCAGGGGCATGTGACACTCGCGGCACTCGATCGTCCTGCCCGGGTCGCCTTCGACGAACCAGTGGCTCGCCTTCCAGTTGTCGTACTGGTTCTGGAGCTGGACCCAGCCGACGCGGTTCACCTCCGCGTCGATGAACTGCTTGTGGCAGGCGGCGCAGTACTCGGGCGCCTTGAACATCCGCTTGCTCAGCTTGCGGTGCTCGTCCGGATAGGTGCGGACGAGGAAGTCGCTCAGCAACTTGCCGGCGCCCTCCTCGTGCCACTGCCAGAGGTAGGAGGCCGGCTGGGCCATGACGTAGTTGGCGTTGCCCTGGAGGTCGGTCTCGCGAACGCCGTGACAGGCCAGGCAGGAGATGCCCTCCTGGTAGCCGTCGAGGCCGGTCAGGTCCTCCACGAAGATGTTCTTGGTGCCGGAGAAGAGGGAGATCGGATCGTGGCAGCCGCCGCAGTAGCGGGTCGACTCGGGCCCGTTCTGCTCGGCCATCACGCTCTGCACCTTCTGGAAGAGGGGGTCCATGGCGGCGTACCGGTGGGCGCTCGGGAGCCACTCCTCCAGGATCTGCGTGTGGCAGCCGGCGCTGCCGCAGGTCTCGGAGCCCGCCAGCGAGCGGGGGTCGAAGGCGCCGCCGGTCGAGGTCACCGCCAGGCTGGGGGCAAAGGGACGGTCCTCGCCATAGGGGAAGGCGTAGTCGTCCGGGAACTCGTTCACGTACCGATCTCCCGGATAGAGAGCGAACAGGGCGGCGACCGCCACCGCTCCGCCGAGAGTCGCGGTCAGGGAGCGCCACGCCAGCGCCGCCGCCGCCGGCCGTGGCACCCGGCTGCGCCCGCGCAGCCAGACCAGCAGACCGTGCGCACCGGCGACGGCGAGCACGGCGAAGGTGGAGTAGAGGTGCAGATTCCGCCAGAGCGGCGACATCTTGGGGCCGAGGAGCCCCTGCCAGGTCACGACCGCCCCCGAAATCAGGCAGAGGAGCAGCGCCGCCGAGCCCAGGTAGCCCAGCAGGACCACGTCGGTCAGCCGGAAGTGCTTGTAGTCGAGCCAGTGGGAGACGAGATACCAGATCACCGGGATCAGGGCCAGGAGCCCCACGGCCGTGTGCACGAGCACGGTCCACTCCACCAGGCCGTGGAAGGGAGCGAAGGTGACGACGAGACCGGACAGGATCAGAAAGACCAGGGCCGCGAGGCTCCAGGTCGTGATCCGAGACGTCCATCCGGTCCGCAGCGGCTTGGCGATGCGCATAGGCGGCCTCCTGGCGATTCCCGTCAGTCTGGCCACCTCTCGCGGCTTCCGCCACGCGCCATCGGGTGGGCCGTCCGCGCGTGCGGGTAGGTCGGAGGCTGCGGCCGGGAGAGGCTCTCGCCCCCCGGGACGCGGTAAGCTCGCCCCCGATGGGCGACGGGCGAGAGGCTCCCCCCGGCGGGAGACCGGTGGTGAGACCGGCGGAGTCGGCTCCGGCCAGCCGGGTCGCCGCAGGCACCGCCACGACGACCCGCGTGCTGCTGGGCGCCGACGACGGCGCTCCGAACTTCGCCATGCGGCGCTTCACCATGGGGGAGGGGGGCGGCATGCCCCGCCACACCAACACCGTGGAGCACGAGCAGTATGTGCTCCGGGGCCGGGCGCGGGTGGGGATCGGCGACGAGCTCTTCGAGGTCGGCCCGAACGACGTCCTCTACATCCCGGCCGGCACGCCTCATTTCTACGAGGTCGTCGAGGCGCCGTTCGAGTTTCTCTGCATGGTGCCCAACGCCCCGGATCGGATCGAGATCCTCGGCAGGCGGTGAGCGGGGCGCCGCAGCCCGGCTGTGTGGTGT
Organism: Thermoanaerobaculia bacterium; assembly: GCA_033720955.1. Lineage (GTDB taxonomy): Bacteria > Acidobacteriota > Thermoanaerobaculia > Multivoradales > JAHEKO01 > JAWWBN01. Next base: position 3,845 of record JAWWBN010000155.1, read on the forward strand.
GCGGCAGTGCGCGCTCGCGGGTCGTATTCCGGGAGCACGACGTGGACGTCGTGCGGTGCCGCGGCTGCGGGCACGTCTACTCGACCTACACCCAGCCCCAGGAGTACGACGGCTACTTCGGCGACGCGGTCGCCGCCGACGAGCAGTTCTGGTGGGATGCCGCCCACGGGGCGATGTACCGCGACTTCGGCCGCCGCTTCCTGACCGGCCGGCGCGGCCGGCTGCTCGACGCGGGCTGCGGGCTGGGCTTCTTCGTCCGCTTCGTCGGGCGCCAGGAGGGGTGGGCGGCGCACGGGTGGGAGATCTCGCCGGCGGCGGCGGCATACGCCCGCCGCGAGCTGGGCCTCGGCACGGTCGTCGGCGGTCCGCTGGAGCAGGCGGGCCTCGAGCCCGGCTCCTTCGACCTCGTCACCCTGTGGGACGTGCTCGAGCACGTGCCGGCTCCCGACCCCCTCCTGGGGCGACTGCACGGGCTCCTGGCCGTGGGCGGGCGTCTCTTCCTGCACACTCCCAACGCCCGGTTCCAGCTTCCGAAGGCGCGGCTCAAGAGAGTGCTGCTGGGGATGCGGCCGGGCGTCCACTATCTCGAGGCCCGCGACCACGTGAACCTCTACACGCCGGCCAGCCTGAGACGGGTGCTGGAGCGCAACGGCTTCGCCGACGTCCGCTATCTCCATCTGCCGCCCATCCAGAGCGTCTCCGGCAGCCGCAGCCCGGTCCTGACCGGCCTCAAGAACCTCTGGGCCGCCGCCGCCGCCGGGCTCGACCGCCTGACCCTGGGCCGGGTGAACCTCGACAACCTGTTCGCGGTGGCCACCCGGCGGGAGTGAGCGCCGGGGGCGGTCCCCGGGTCAGCCCCGCCCGTGGGTCCGCACCGCCATCTCCTCCGCCACCGCGTCGATGGTCTCGGCCAGCCGGATGGCGGGCCGCCACCCCAGGAGGTCGGCGATCTTGGTGCAGTCGGGCCGTCGCCGTCTCATGTCCTCGAAGCCCGGGCCGTAGGCCTCCTCGTAGGGGATCTTCACGATCCCCGAGGCGCTGCCCAGCCGCTCGATGACGGTCTCGGCGAGCTGCTCGATGGAGATCTCGTCGTTGCCGCCGATGTTGTACACCTGACCCACCGCCTCCGGGTGGATCGCCAGCCCGGCCAGGGCGTGGACGACGTCGCGAACGTCGCAGAAGCAGCGCCGCTGGAGCCCGTCCCCGAACACTGTCAGCGGCTCTCCGGCGAGCGCCTGGCCCACGAAGCGCGGCAGCACCATCCCGTAGCGTCCCCGCTGGCGCGGCCCCACGGTGTTGAAGAGACGCGCCACCACCACCGGCAGGCCGTACTCCCGGTGGTAGGCCAGCCCCAGGAACTCGTCGAGCATCTTGGAGGCGGCGTAGGCCCAGCGGCTGTGGGTGGTGGGTCCCAGCACGACGTCGTCGCCCTCGGCGAACGGGACCTTGTCGAGCTTTCCGTAGACCTCGGAGGTGGAGGCCAGGAGCACCTTGACCCGGTAGCGCAGGGCGGTGCGCATCACGAGCTCCGTGCCGATCACGTTCGTCTCGATGGTGCGGACGGGCCGCTCGACGATGAGCTTCACCCCCACCGCCGCGGCGAGATGGATCACCACGTCGGCCGCGCTGACCATCCGGTCCACCACCGCCTCGTTGGTGATGGTGTCGATGGCGAAGTGGAAGCGGCCGTACTCCTGCAGGGGGGCGATGTTCTCGAAACGGCCGGTCGAGAGGTCGTCGATGACGGTCACGTTGTGGCCGGCCTCGAGGAGGGTCCGCGACAGATGGGACCCCACGAAGCCGGCGCCGCCCGTGAGAAGAAAACTCCTCGCGTCGCTCATGAGGACTGATCGTAACCCGGCCGGGCAGCGGACGCCGGGCGTGCTAGCGTACCGGCGAGCGCCCGTCGATGAAGGTCTACACCGGCACGAGCGGCTTCTCCTACAAGGAGTGGAAGGGAGCCTTCTACCCCGAGGAGATCAAGAACGACGAGATGCTGGCCCACTACGCCGGCCGGCTGGGCGCGGTGGAGATCAACAACACCTTCTACCGGCTGCCCAGGAGGGAGGTGCTGGCCGCCTGGAGCTCCCAGGTGCCCGACACCTTCCGCTTCGCCGTCAAGGCCTCCCGCCGCATCACCCACTTCAAGAAGCTGGCCGGTGCCGAGAGCGAGCGCGACTACCTGCTGACCAACCTGGGCGAGATGGGGGAGAAGGTCGGCGCCGTGCTCTACCAGCTTCCCCCCTATCTCAGGAAGGACCTCGAGCGGCTCACCGGCTTCCTCGGGGAGCTGCCCAAGACGCCCCCCGCCGCCTTCGAGTTCCGCCACCCCTCCTGGTACGACGACGAGGTCTTCGCGGCCCTCGAGCGGCACGACGCCGCCCTGGTGATCGCCGACACCGGGGGCGAGGCCGACCCGCCGTTCCGGGCCACCGCCGGCTGGGGCTACCTGCGTCTGCGCCGGGAGGCCTACGGCCGGGAGGCGCTGGCCCAGTGGGCGGAGCGGATCGCCGGCGCTCCCTGGGATCGGGTCTTCGTCTTCTTCAAGCACGAGGACGAGGCCGCCGGGCCGAGGATGGCGGAGCGCTTCGCGGCCCTGCTGGGCGGCTAGGCCCGGCGCCGGAGCACCACCAGGGTGAGGTCGTCGTCCGGCGGCCGGCCCTCGGCCCAGGCGTCGGCCAGCGCGGCCAGCCGGTCGATCAGAGCCTGGGGGCCGGCGCCGCCGGGCGCTGCGCCGGCGAGCGCCTCGGCGACCTTGGGATAGCCCAGCACCTCGCCCGCGGGGCCCAGCCGCTCCGGCAGCCCGTCGCTCATCAGCACCAGCGTGTCGCCGGGCGCCAGGCGGGCGTGTCGGGCCTCGTAGGGATAGTCGGGAAAGCTGCCCAGGGGCGCGCCGTGGGAGATCAGCTCCTCGACCCCGCCGCCGGCGCGGACCAGGAGGGCAGGGGGCATGCCGGCTCCGGCGATCTCGAGCTCGCCGCCGGGGTGGAGCCGGGCGATCGAGAGGGCCATGAAGAGGTTCTGGAGCTCGAGCCGGCGCACCGCCAGAGTGGACTCCCGCAGCAGCGCCACGGCGTCCCGCTGGCCGGCGAGCAGCTTGAAGAGCACCTTCGTGGCGGTGACCATCATGCCGGCGCGGGTGCCGTGCCCGGTGGCGTCTCCGATCGCCACCGTGAGGGTGCCCTCCCCGGCCAGGTCGAAGTCGTAGAAGTCGCCCCCCACCTCCGTGGCGGTCTTCATGTAGGTGGCGATCTCGAGCTCCGGGTGGTCGGGCAGGTCCGCCGGCAGCAGGGAGAGCTGGAGCTGCCGCGCCGCCTCCAGCTCCTGGGTCTTGCGCTCGTTCTCGACGTGCAGGGCGCGGGCCTGCGCCTCGGCCGCCTTGGCCTGGAGCTCGGCCGCCTCGGTGCGCAGCCGCGACTGCTCCTCGCGCGCCCGGGCCCGCTCGCGCCCAACGACCCGCCGCCGCTGCAGACGATCCACGGTGACCAGAGCGAGGAGACCCAGCCCCACCCAGAGCGCCCACGCCCACCGCGAGCGCCACCAGGGCGCCCGCACGGTGAGCCGGACGGAGGCGCCCGTCTCGTTCCAGACTCCGTCCTCGTTCGCCGCCTTCACCTGGAACTCGTAGGCCCCCGGCGCCAGGTTGGTGTACCGGGCCTGCCGCCGCTGGCCCGCCTGCCGCCACTCCCTCTCCAGCGGCAGCAGGCGGTAGGCGAAGCGGTTGCGCGCCGGGTTGCCGAAGTGGAGCGCGGTGAACTCGAAGGCCACCATCCAGTCGCGGTGGGAGAGGGAGATCTCCCGCGTGGCCGACAGGTGGCGCTCGAGCGGCGACCCCTCCGCTCCGGGGAGGGCGGGCTGGTCGAACAGCCGCAGTGAGGTCAGCACCACCTGGGGCGGATACGGGTTGTCGCGGATGTCGGCGGGGAAGAAGGCGTTGGCCCCCTGGGGGCTGCCGAAGAGGAGCTCGCCGCGGGAGGTGCGCAGCCCGCCCCCGTCGAAGCGATGGGCGGCGAGGCCGTCGGTGGGGTCGTAGTTGCGGAAGACCCCGCGCGCGGGGTCGAAGCGGGAGATCCCGAACCCGGTGCCCAGCCAGAGGTTGCCCTCGCCGTCCTCGAGGATGCTGTGGACGGAGTCGTGGGGCAGACCCTCTCGGCGGGTGAAGGGACGGGTGATCCCGGCCTCGCGGTCGAGCCGGTGCAGCCCGCCGTGCAGGGTGCCGATCCAGAGCCGCCCGTCGCGGTCCTCGTGGAGAGCCGTGACGACGTCGAGTCCCAGCTCCGGGTCGACGTGGTGGACGAAGCGGTCGGCGCCCGGGTCCAGGCGGTCGAGGCCGGCGTCGGTGCCGATCCAGAGCGCGCCCCGGCCGTCCTGGCGGATCACCCGCACGGTGTCGTGAGCCAGGCTGTCCGGATCGTCCGGATCGTGGCGGTAGTGGGTGAAGCGGCCGGTGCCGGGGTCGAGACGGCTCAGACCGCCCTCGAGCTGGCCGATCCAGATCCCGCCGTCGGCGGCCTCGGCCAGAGAGAGCACCCAGCTCGAGCTCAGGCCGTCCTCGCCGCCGCTGCCGCGGAAGTGGGTGAAAGCGTCGGCGCCGGGGCTCCAGCGGTCCAGCCCGCCGTAGGTCCCCACCCAGAGGCTGCCGGAGCTGTGGACCAGGAGGGCGTTGACCTCGTCCGAGCCCAGGCTCCGGGGATCGGTCCAGTCGTGCCGGAAGCGGGTGACCGTCTCGCTGACCGGGTTGTAGCGGTTCAGCCCCGCGTCGGCGGTGCCGATCCAGATGTTGCCCGCGCTGTCCTCGGCGAACCCGGTGACGTGGTCGCCGCTCAGGCTGTTCTCGTCGGCGGGGTCGTGGCCGAGGTGCGGGAACTTGTAGGCGAACTCGTCGAGCTTGGCCAGACCGCCCCGCCGCGTGGCGATCCAGAGGATCTCCGAGCGATCGCGGACGATGTCGAAGATGCCTCCGTTGGCGACCAGGCTCTTGGGGTCGTCGGGGTCGTTCTCGTAGCGCTGGAAGACGCCGGTCCCGGGGTCCATGCGGTGCAGGGCGCCGGACCAGGTGCCCACCCAGAGGGCGCCGTCCGGATCGAGGTAGATGCTGGAGACGGCGTTGCTGGCCAGCGAGCGGCTGCTCTCGGGGTCCCTCTGGTAGTGGAGGAAGCGCTCGCGCCCCGGGGGCAGCAGATCGAGGCCGTCGGCGGTGGCCACCCAGAGCCCGGCCTCGGTGTCGACCTCGAGGTCGAAGACCCAGTCGTGGACCAGGCTCCCGCGGTCGTCGTCGTCGTGACGGTAGCGGCTGAAGGCCCCCGTCGCGGGGTCGAGCCGGTTGAGCCCGGCGCCCGCGGTGGCCACCCAGAGCGCCCCCGAGCCGTCCTCGCGGATGGCGGTCACCACGTCGCCGCTGAGGGACGTCGGGTCGTCGGGGTCGTGAACGTAGCGGGTGAAGGTCCCGGTGGCTCGGTCGAGAAGGTTGAGGCCGCCTCCCGGCTGGGCCTCCTCGAAGTCGCCGGTCCCCACCCAGAGCCGCCCGGCCGAATCCTCGAACACCGCCCCGACCGCGTCGTGACTCAGGCTCGACGGGTCCCCCGGGTCGTGGCGGAAGC
>JAWWBN010000156.1:0-9425 GCA_033720955.1 Thermoanaerobaculia bacterium
CCAGGACGCCGCGCGCCAGGGGGCCGGTGGCGGGATCGAAGCGGTGGGCGAGCTCGTCCTGCACCACCTTCCGCCAGGCGTCCTCGCCGGTCCGGGCGACGACCGTCAGCGCCAGGCTGGGCGAGTCGCGGTCCACGACCATCTCCGCCCGCCGGCCGCGGCCCTCGATCCGCGCCACGAGCTCCGGGTGACGGCGCCCGAGACGGGCGAGGGCGCGTCTCGCTCCCGCCGCCGTCACCCCGCCGGAGAGACGCAGGGCCACCACCGCGTTGTAGGGCGCGGCCGCGCCGGTGGCCACCTGCGCCCGCTCGAAGCTGCCCAACCGGCGTCGCACGACGGCCGTCCGCGGGCGCCCGCTACTCCACCTTGACCGGGTCGGCGGGCCGGCTGGGCAGCGGCCGCGGCTCCTCCTCGATCCGCCGGACGACCTCGGCGATGCCCCGCTCGAGCTGCGGGTCCCGCCCCGCCAGCAGCGACTTGGCGTCGTTCTCGACCACGATGTCGGGCTCCACGCCGTGGCCCTCGATGACCCAGCTCCCGTCCACCGCGTTGGTGCCGAACTCGGGCACGAAGACCGTGCCGCCGTCGATCAGGTCGCCGCGGTTGGTGATCCCCACGACGCCGCCCCAGGAGCGCTTGCCGATCAGCGGCCCGAGCCCGGCCTCGCGGAAGCGGTGCGGGAAGATGTCGCCGTCCGAGGCGGAGTCCTCGTTGAGCAGACAGACCAGGTGGCCGACGAAGACCTCGGTGGGGTAGGTCTGGGCGACGTCGCCCCCGGTGCGGCTGAAGCGAGTGCCCAGCAGGGTTCGGGCCAGCCGTCCGATGAGCATCTGCGAGACGTTGCCGCCGCCGTTGCCCCGCACGTCGATGACCAGGCCCTCTTTGCGGATCTGCGGGTAGTACCACTTGATGAACTCCCGCAGCCCGGCGGCGCCCATGTTCGGCAGGTGGAGGTAGCCGACCCGGCCCTCCGTGGTCTCCTCGACGCGCCGCCGGTTGGCCAGCACCCAGTTGAGGTAGCGCAGGTCCGACTCGTCGGAGACCGGGTTGATCTCGACGGCCCGGGCACCCTCGGGGGAGGGGCCGGAGGCCACCGTGATCTCGACCGGCCGGCCCGCCTTGTGGAGCAGCAGCCGGTACGGGTTGACGCCCGCGGTCAGCTCCTCGCCGTCGATCGCCAGCAGGTAGTCGCCCTCGGCGACGGCCACGCCGATCTCGGTGAGCGGCGAGCGGTAGCGGTCCTCCTCGTTGTGGCCCTCGAGGATCCTGGCGATCCGGTAGCGGCCCTCCTCCTCGTCCAGGACGAGCTCCGCCCCGAGCAGGGCGGCGCGGGGTCGGTCCGGAATCTCGAAGTCGCCGCCGGAGATGTAGGCGTGGCCCACGTTGAGCTCGGCGATCATCTCGCCGATGACGTAGTTGAGATCCGAGCGATGGGCGACGTGGGCCAGCCAGGGGCGGTACTGCTCGCGCAGCGCCTCCCAGTCGTAGCCGTGCATGTTCTCGACGTAGAAGAAGTCGCGGAATCGCCGCCACACCTCTTCGAAGATCTGCTCCCACTCCTCGGCCGGCACGCGGTCCACCATGAGGCCGGCGGTGGAGACGGCCTGGGCCGAGTCCCCGCCGCCCATGCCGACGTCGTACAGCTTGAAGGCGCCGCCGTGGCGGACCAGGATCTTCTTGCCGTCGCGGGAGAGGGCGTAGCCGCCGGTGTCCGCCGCCAGGGTCTTCGCCTCCCGCTCCTCGAACGAGAAGATGTGGATCTCCGGCTCGAGATCGGAGGGCCGGCCGTAGTAGAAGGGCGTCCCGCGCACGTACACCAGGTGGCCCTCTACCGCCGACAGCCCGCCGTAGTTGTCGGCCTCCACGGGGATCCGGGCGACCCGGGAGGCGAGGCCGTCGAAGTCGATCTGGATCGGCTCGTCCGGGCCGGCCTCCTCCTCGCCCTCCTTCTCCTCCTCGCCCTCGCCGTCGCCGCCGTCGATCGTCACCTCGTCGCTGCGCGGCGGGAAGGGGTGCTCCACGTCGTCGCGCAGGGCGAGGGCGTAGATGTAGGTCTCCCGGTCGGTGGCGAAGTTCCACTCGATCGACGAGATCTGGGGCGCGTACTCGCGATCGGCCAGGTAGAAGAGGTAGTCGCCCTCGGGGTCCCAGGCGAGGTCGAACTCGTTGAAGAGCTCGCCCGTGACGCGACGCGGCGTCTCCTCGCCCAGGCTCCAGATCCATATCGAAGAGAAGCCGTTGGGGTCGCTCATCAGGAAGGCCAGGTGGCCACCGTGCGGCGACCACTCGTAGGTGCGGAGCTGGCCGCGCTCCTCGTCCGCGATCTGCCGCATCTCGCGGCCCGCCACCTCCAGGACGTAGAGGCGGCCCTCCTTGTCGCTGAAGGCCAGCCGCTCGCCGTCCGGCGACCACTCCGGGGCGTAGCGCATGGCCGAGCCGCCGTCGGTGAGCTGCTCGGGCTCGCCGGAGCCGTCCTGATCCACCAGCCAGATCTCCTCCTCCCCGTCGCGGTCGGAGACGAAGGCGACGCGCCGGCCGTCGGGCGACCAGCGGGCCCACTTGTCGTGCGCGCCGGAGGAGCGGGTCAGGTTGCGGGTCACGCCGTGCTCGATGGGCGCGGTGAAGATGTCGCCGCGGGCCACGAAAAGGGCTCGCTCCCCCTTGGGGCTGAGCTCGAAGTCCTCGATCTGTCCCGCCGCCGAGACCCGCGACGGTCGCCGCGACAGACCGTCGTCGGGCACCCGGATGGAGATCGGGGTCGAGGTCTTCGCCGCCAGATCGAAGATCACGAGCTCGCCGTCCAGCTCGTACACGATGCGCCCCGAACCGTCGTCGGACGGCCAGCGCACGTCCCAGGTGGCGTGACGGGTGAGCTGCTCGACGGCGCCCGTGCCGACGTCGTAGGCGTACAGGTTGAGCTTGCCGTCGCGGTCGGAGCTGAAGACCACCGAGTCGCCGATCCACATCGGGTCGCGGTCGGAGCGGGGATGGTCGGTGACTTGGACCAGGTCGTGGCTCGCCAGGTCGAAGATGTAGAGGTCCTGCGCCCAGCCACCCTGGTAGCGCTTCCAGGTGCGGAAGTCGCGGAAGAGGGGCGAGTAGACCACCCGGGCGCCGTCGGGCGAGTAGTCGCCGGCCCCGGCCTTGGGCATGGGCAGCGGCTCGGGCAGCCCGCCTCCGGCGGGGACCCGGAAGAGCCGTGACTCCAGGAGACCGCCGCCGTAGCGCAGGGAGCGGAAGAGCACCGCCTCGCCGTCGGGGGTCCAGTCGTACACCTGGTTGTCGTACCCCCAGCGCGGCGGCAGCGGACCGACCGCCGGGTAGAAGGTGAGCTGCCGCGGCGGGCCGCCGGACGCCGGCATCACGTAGACCTGCTCGTCCCCGTCGTACTGGCCGGTGAAGGCGAGCCACTCGCCGTCGGGCGAGAACCTGGGGAAGAGCTCGAGCCCCGGATGGGCGGTCAGCCGCACGGCGTCGCCACCCGCCGCCGAGGCCGTCCAGAGATCGCCGGCGTAGCTGAAGACCACCCGGTCGCCGAAGAGGTCGGGGAAGCGCAGCAGCTTGGTCTGGGCGGAGGACGGGTCGGCGGCGAGGGCGAGCAGGGCCAGGGCGGGCAGCGAGAGGTGAAGCTTCATGGGACCTCCGGATGGGATGGGCGAGGGAGGGAGGAGAGGATCTCTCCCGCGCGATTCTAGGCCCTGGCCGGACGTCGAGAAAGGCCCGGCCGTATACTCCCAGCCGCCGCCACTCCCGGCGGACCACCTCGACCGGAGAGAACGCGCATGACGAGAAACGCCGCCCGTCGTCCGTCCCCCCTCGCCCTCTGGGCCGTCGCCGCCGCCCTCCTGGGGACGGCCGCCACCGCGACCGCGGCCGGCGACGAGCCGGCGGCGCCGGTGGACGAGAAGCTGCTCGCCGCCCTCGAGCTCCGCAACATCGGCCCCTACCGCGGGGGCCGCTCCACCGCCGTCACCGGCGTGCGGCAGGACCCGCTCACCTTCTACATGGGCTCGACCGGGGGCGGCGTGTGGAAGACCGAGGACGGGGGCGCAAGCTGGGCCAACGTCTCCGACGGGCACCTGGGCGCGGCCTCGATCGGGGCGGTGGCGGTGGCGCCCTCCGACCCCAACGTGGTCTGGGCGGGCACCGGCTCGGCCTGCCCCAGAGGCAACGTCTCCCCCGGCGACGGCATCTACCGCTCGACCGACGGCGGCGACAGTTGGAGCCACGCCGGGCTGCCCGAAGCCGGCCAGATCGGCGCCATCGCCATCCACCCCGACGACCCGGACCGGGTCTGGGTCGCGGCCCTCGGCCACATCTTCGGACCCAACGAGGAGCGCGGGGTCTACCGCACCCGGGACGCCGGCGCCACCTGGGAGCGCGTCCTCTTCGTGAGCGAGACCGCCGGAGCCGTGGACCTGGCGATGGACCCCACCAACCCGCGGATCCTCTTCGCCGCCATCTGGGAGACCGAGCGCAAGCCGTGGACCCTGACCAGCGGCGGCGAGCAGAGCGGGCTCTACCGCACGCGGGACGGCGGCGACACGTGGGAGAAGGTCAACGACGGCCTGCCCGAGGGCGTCGTGGGCCGCATCGGAGTGAGCGTCTCGGCGGCGCGGCCGGACCGTGTCTACGCCCTGGTCGAGGCCGAGGAGGGGGGGCTCTTCCGCTCCGACGACGGCGGCGAGAAGTTCCGGCGGATCAACCCCGACCGCAACTTCCGTCAGCGCGCCTGGTACTACACCCACGTCTTCGCCGACCCGGTGGACCCCGAGACGGTCTACGTCCTCAACACGTCGCTCTGGCGCTCCCCCGACGCCGGGCAGAGCTTCCGACCCATCCGGGCCCCGCACGGCGACCACCACGCCCTGTGGATCCACCCCGACGACCCCTCGGTGCTGATCAACGGCAACGACGGCGGCGCCAACGTCTCCTACAACGGCGGCCGGAGCTGGTCCACCCAGGCCAACCAGCCCACCGCGGAGATGTACCGGGTCACCGTGGACGGTCAGTTCCCCTACCGGGTCTACGGCTGCCAGCAGGACAACAGTTGCGTGTCGCTCCCCAGCCGCACCGCCGCGGGCTCCATCGCCCGGCACCACTGGTACGTCATCGGCGGCTGCGAGAGCGGACACGTGGCGGTGGACCCACGGGATCCGCAGGTCACCTACTCCGGCTGCTACGGCGGCTCGATCGAGCGCTACGACCACGGCACCGGCGACACGCGGGAGATCATGACCTATCCGCAGCTCGCCATCGGGGTCGCCCCGAGCGACCTCGAGTACCGCTTCCAGTGGAACGCGCCGATCCGGCTGTCGCCGCACGACCCGTCGGTTCTGTACCACACCTCGCAGTACGTCCACCGCTCCACCGACGAGGGACAGAGCTGGGAGATCATCAGCCCCGACCTCACCCGCGACGACCCCGAGAAGCTGGACTACGCCGGCGGCCCCATCACCCGCGACAACACAGGGGTCGAGGTCTACTGCACCATCTTCGCGTTCGAGGAGTCCCCCCACACCGCCGGGCTGCTGTGGGCCGGCACCGACGACGGCCGGGTCCACCTCTCCCACGACGCGGGGGGCACCTGGGAGGAGATCACACCACCGGGCATGCCCGAGTGGGGACAGGTCAACTCGATCGAGCTGTCGCCGCACGGCCCGGGCCGCGCCTTCCTGGCCGTCACCCGGTACAAGTTCGACGACTTCACCCCGTGGATCTTCCGCACCGACGACTACGGAGCCACCTGGACCCGAATCGGGCACTCCGGCGAGCACGCGATCCCGGACGGCCACTTCGTCCGCGTCGTTCGAGAGGCTCCGGGCCGCCGGGGTCTCCTCTTCGCGGGGACCGAGTTCGGGCTCTATCTGTCGCTGGACGACGGCCGCCGGTGGCAGCGCGTCGAGAACGGCATGCCGGTGACGCCGGTCACCGACCTCGCCTTCTCCGGCTCCGACCTGGTCGTGGCCACCCAGGGGCGCTCCTTCTGGATCCTCGACGACCTGACGCCCATCGAGCAGCTCGACGCCGAGGCGCGCTCGGCGGCGATGCACCTCTTCACGCCCCGTCCCGCCCACCGGCTGCGGGGCGGCGGCTTCTTCGGTGGCGGAGGCGGCGGCCAGAACCCGCCCAACGGGGTCGTGCTCTACTACCTGCTGGCCGAGAAGCCGGAGGGGGAGCTGGTGCTCGAGATTCTCGACGACGAGGGCGAGGTGCTCCGGACCCTCTCCAGCGAGAAGGCCGAGCCGCGAGCCCCGAGCCCGTGGCGGCGCTTCTTCCCGGACACCGCCGGCGCCGGCAAGCTGCCGGTCGAGCCGGGCCTCAACCGATGGGTCTGGGATCTTCGCCTGAAGGACGCCGACATCGTGGACGACGCCGTCCTCTGGGGTCTCGCCCGCGGCCCCCGGGTGCCGCCGGGAACCTACGGAGCCCGTCTCCGACTGGGGGAGACCGAGCAGACGGTGCAGCTCGAGGTGCGCCCCGACCCGCGGCTCGACACGACCGCGGCGGAGCTCGAGGCGCAGTACGACCTGGGCCGCGAGATCTGGCGCGACCTGAGTCAGAGCCACGAAGCCGTCCGGCGGCTGCGGGACGTGCGCGAGCAGATCGAGGCGGTGGCGGGGCGTCTCGAGAAGGCCGGTCTCGGTGAGGACCTGAAGGAGGCGGCCGAGGCGGCCGGCCAGCGGCTCACCGCCATCGAGGAGTCGATCTACCAGACCCGCAACGAGGCCAGCCAGGACGTGCTCAACTTCCCGCCGAGGCTCGACAACCAGCTCCTCGCCCTGCTGGGGGTGGTGGACGGGGCCGAGGACCGGCCGACCGCCGGCGCCGAGCGCCGCCACGCCGACCTGCACCGGGAGCTGGATCAGGTGCTCGAGGAGCTGGAGAGCGCCCTTGCCAGCGAGGTGGCCGAGTTCAACCGGCTCGCCGCGGAGCGCACTCCGGTGCCGGTCATCGTGCCGCCGCGGGAGACCCGCTAGGTCGGAATCGGATGGACCGCGCCCGACGGACCGGTCGGCGGCGCCGGGCGGCGGCCCTGCGTCGCGAGCTCGGCGGGGTGGTGGTCTGCTGCGCCCTCGCCGCGCTGGCGGGTCTGCTGGCGGCGCGTGCCGCCGCCATCTCGGGCAACACCCTCGAGGCCAGCGGTCGGTGGAGGGTCACCAAGAGCGAGCTGGAGCGGACCCTGCTGGGCGCGCGCTCCTTTCTCGCCGAGCCCCAGGCGCTGGCCGGGGGCGAGCTCGACCTGGGCGCCTGGCACGGCTTCCACGAGGTGCTGCTCGACCGGCCCATGGACCCGGCCGAGCTGACCGTGCGCTTCCGGCTGGTCGAGGGCGCCTACCTGGTGGTGATCTTCAACGAGCGGGCCGGGGAGGGCTTCTCCGGCCTGCGGATGGGCTGGACCCGGCGCTACCCCAGCATCTTCTTCGACGCCACCGCGGAGGGGGAGTTCCTGCGCACCCAGCGCACCGGTCTGCCGCCGCTGCGCGATCCCTCCTGGCGGACGCTCACGCTGCGCTTCGCGGACGACGGGGTGGAGGCGACCCTCGGAGACGGGGCCCCGATGGTGTTCGCCACCCCCCTCGCGGCGCCGCAGAGAATCGGGCTGCGCTCGGGGGCACGCAGCGTGCGGGTGGACGAGGTGAGCGTCACCACCCGGGACGGCCGGACGTTCCGCGAGACCTTCGACCGGCCGGCCGGGGCCCGTCGCATCGCGCTGCTGTCGGCTCTTGCGGCGGCGCTGTCGGCGCTAGCGGTCGCCGCCCTGGCCGCCGGGGGCGCACCGCTGCGACGGCGGCTCTTCGCCCTCGCCACCGTGGAGCTGGTGGCCGTCGTGGGCCTCCTGCTCTGGCAGCCGGTGGCGGCGCGGCGCGCCGCCGCCTACCCGCAGGCCGACGCCCGGCTCCTGGAGCGGGAGGAGGCTCTGAGGCTGGCCGAGCTGGATCGGGTGGCGGCCGAGATCGACCGCCAGCATCCCCAGAACCCACCGCCCGGCACCCGCCGTATCCTCTTCCTGGGCGCCTCCCAGACCTGGGGCGCCGGGGCGGCCCGAGACGAGGAGGTCTGGGTCCGCCGCCTGGAGGAGCTGCTGAACCGCAGCGCCCCGCGCGGCGTCGTCTTCGAGTGCGTCAACGCGGGGGTCTCGTCGCTGCGCTCGCACCATCTCCGCGCCGCCTTCCGCGACCGGTGGGCCGACCTCGAGCCGTGGGCGGTGATCCTCAACCAGGCCACCAACGACCGCAGGCCGGAGGAGCTGGAGAGCAACCTGGAGGCGATCGTGGAGCGGGCCCGGGCAGGCGGGGCGCGGGTGGTGCTGCTGCTGGAGCCGAACGCGCCCGAGTGGCCGAGCGGCGGCCTCGGCCCCAAGCACGCCGCGGTCCGGCGACTGGCGGAGCGCCGCGGCGTGCCGCTGATCGATCTGCAGAGCGCGCTGGAGGAGCGTCAGGACGCCGGCTTTCTCTGGTGGGACATCGTCCACCTGACCTCCTTCGGCCAGCGGCTGGTCGCCGACGTGCTCCACCGGGAGCTGCTGCGGCTGGGCTTTGCCGCCCCCGCGGAAGCGGCGGCGGAGACCGATCCCGGGCCCTGACGCCGCCGCTCGACGGCGGTGGAGCCGCGGCCTCCTCTGGTAGACTGCGCACCGCCGGCCGATGCCCGAGAGCCACGAGAACGTCCGCCTCTCCATCCCCAGCCAGTTGCCGAACATCGAGCTGCTGGTGCTGGCGGCCGGCGCCTCGCTCGAGCATCTGGGCCTCGACGAGAGCACTCTCGAGCCGGCCCTGCTGGCGCTGCGCGAGGCGGTGGCCAACGGCGTCGTCCACGGCAACAGGGAGGCGCCGGAGAAGCGCGTCGAGGTCGACTTGCGCGTCCGCGGCGGCGAGGCGATCCTCCAGGTCGGCGACCAGGGGCCGGGCTTCGACCCCGACGAGGTGCCCGATCCGCTGGCGCCCGAGAACCTGCTGCGGCCGAGCGGCCGCGGCATCTTTCTCATGCGCCGGATGATGGACGAGGTGGAGTTCCACTTCAACGGCGTCGGCACGCGGGTGGTGATGCGCAAGCGCCTCTCGGCGGACGGCGGCGACGCCGTCGCCGCGGGGGGCGAGTGAGTCCCGGCCCCCGCGGCCGGACTCTCGCCGCCGCCGGCGGCCTGATCGCGCTGCTGGCGACCGGGCTCGCTGCCGCGGCCGGCGACGTCGACGAGCGACTCGACGTGCGTCTGGTGACGGTGCCGCTCTTGGCACTCGACTCCGACGGAGAGCCGGTCGCCGGCCTCGAGCGCGACCAGCTGGAGCTCGAGCGCGACGGCGAGCCGATCGAGATCGTGGCCCTCAGCCCGGTGGCCGGAGCCGAGGCGACGGGTCCGGCGGGCTCGTTCGTACTCTACCTCGACAGCCTGTTCGTCGAGCCCGGCCCGCTGGCCGCCGCCC
>JAWWBN010000157.1:0-9369 GCA_033720955.1 Thermoanaerobaculia bacterium
GCGGGGAGATGCTGGCCGCCTTCGGGCTGGCATCCCTCGGGACGGTCGCGGGCGTGGTCGCCGCCAGCCTGTTGCTCGCCCCTCTCCTCGAGGCCATCCTGCCGGGCGCGAGCTGGAAGCTCGCCGGCCCCTACACCGGCACCTTCATCGGCGGCAGCCTGAACTTCGTGGCCCTCTGGGAGGGGCTGGAGGTGGGCAGCCCGGACCTCTTCGCCGCCGCCAACGCGGTCGACAACCTGACCCTCTTTCCTCTCTACGCCGCCTGGATGACGATCCCGGCCCTCCTGGCCGGCCGCTGGGTGGTCGCGAAGAGGTGGCGGCTGGAGTCCGCGGGCCCCGGGGCAGACCCGGCGGGCGGCGGGCGGGAGCGGCCCCGTCTGGACCCCCTGCACCTGGCGGCGCTCTTCGCCCTGGCGGTGGCGGTGATGGCGGCGGCCGACTGGCTGCACGCCACCCTGGTCGAGCCTCTGGCGCCGCAGGTGCCCACCATCCTGGTGGTCACCACCCTGGCCCTCCTACTGGGCCAGGTGCCGGCCGTGGGCCGGCTCTGCGGCGCCTGGGAGATGGGCGACCTCGCCTTCTATCTCTTCTTCGCCGCGGTGGGCGCGCTGATCGACTTCGTCCAGGCGGTGGTTCTGTCGCCCGCCCTCTTCCTCTACGTCGTGGTGATCATGACGGTCCACATGCTGGTGCTCTACGGCGCCGGCTGGGCGCTCAGGATGGACGTGGGCGTCCTGACCGTCGCGTCGGTGGCCACGAAGGCCGGTCCCGCCCTGGTGCCGCCCCTGGCCGAGGCCCAGGGCTGGCGCCACCTGGTGCTCCCCGGGATCATCGTCGCCATGCTGGGCTACGCGGTGGGGAACTACGTCGGCTACGGGGTGGCGGTGGCGGTGCGGGCGGTGCTGGGTAGCTGAGCGTCCCCGCGGGAGACCGCGGCGCCACCGCCCGTCGCTGGGAGCTAGCGCCGCCGGAAGCGGAACTCGTTGTGGGACGGGCCCTCCGGCCCCTCCTTCTCCAGGACGACCGTCAGCTCGCCGGCCTCGGTCAGCGAGTAGGTCAGCCGGGTCGGCGCCTCCGGGTCCCGCTGCGCGAAGATCGCCCGGCGGGCGTCCGCCTCCACCAGCTCGAAGACCACCGAGTCGGCCCGCTCCTCCCACCCCACCAGCCCCCTGTCGAAGTGCTTGACCCGCAGCACCGGCGGCGCGTCGCCGGCCTGCTCGATGGTCATGAACTCGTAGAAGACGACCGCGCCGTCGGCGATCATCCGGAACATTCCCATCCGGTCGCCGCCCTCGAGCTCGCTCCAGGTCTCCTCGATCACCGCCTCGCCCTGGCGCCCGCGCCAGTTGCCGGCCAGCCAGGCCAACGGGTCCGAGACGTCCCCCTCGCCCGCTTCCCAGGCGTAGAGGGTCCCCTGCAGGGTGCCCAGGTAGTGGGTGCCGCCCGAGCGGCCGATGCCGCGCAGCGTCCCGGTGAGCCTCTCCTGCCAGAGGACCCGCCCGGTGGCGAGATCGAAGGCGTAGAGCTCTCCGCCGTCGGTGCCGGCGACGACCGTGTCCCCCTCCACCAGCGGCTGGAAGGAGCTCCACCCCGCCACGGCATGGTAGGTCCACAGGACCCGCCGCAGCTCGCGGTCCACCACCATGAGCTGTCCGGCGGCCCCCACGAGCACCAGCCGGTCGCCCCGGAGGGCCGGGGTCCCCACCGGCGTCGCCGGCAGCTCGAGACGCGCCGCGATCTCGCCCCCGGCGACCCCCAGCCGGTAGAGGCTCCCGTCCGCCGTTCCGATCAGGAGGTGATCGCCGTCCACGACCGCGGCGGTGTTGGGCCGGCTGTCGAGGGCCCGCGACCAGGCCACCTCGCCGGTGGCTGCCTCCACTGCGCGCACCCGCCCGTCGCCGGCGCCGTAGACCACCCGCTCGCCCGCCAGGGCCGGGTGGGCGCCGAGCACCGGGACCTCCTCCGCGGGCTCCACCGACCAGCGCTCGGCGCCGGTCGCCAGGTCGAGGGACACCGCCCGGCCGGTCGGGGTGAGCCCCACCACCGACGAGGCCCAGCGGACCAGGTGCGAGGTGACGCCGCCCGGCGCCACCGGGGTCTTCCACCGCACCTCGCCCGTGGCGAGATCGAAGGCGTAGACGTGCCCCACGGGGCGGGCGTCGCTGGGGATCACCAGCAGGCCGTCGGTGACCACCGGATCGCCGTGGAACTGGGCGGTCGCCCCGTCGGCGGCGGTGTCGTAGCGCCAGCGGACGGCTCCGCTGGTCCGCTCGAGGGCGTAGAGAGATCCGGAGCAGGAGGCGGCGTACACGAGGTCCCCCACGACCGTGGGGGTGACGAAGATTCACCCCCCGGTGTCGAACTGCCAGCGGATCTCGCCCGCCGCCGAGGGGTACGATCCCCCGGCCCAGAGCGCCAGGAGCATGGAGAGGGCGTGAACGCGTCGTCTCGTGGGGATCATGATCGGCCTCCCCTTCTTCTACGTCGGCGGGCGCCGGGCCGTCCAGCCCCGACGGACTACGCGGGGCGGCGGCCTTCTCCGCTAGTATCGGGGCGCACTCGAGGCTAGCGGGGAGGCGCGAGATGAAGGATCCCAGAAGAGCTTTCGTGGTGGTGGCGCTGGCGCTTCTCGCCGCCGGGGCGGTGGCCCAGGAGGAGGAGACGGGCGAGCCGCTCACCGCCTACGAAGAGCACGAGCAGCTCTTTCTCGAGGACCGCTTCCCGTCGGCCACGACCTGCGCCACCTGCCATCCGACCCACTACCGGGAGTGGTCGGTCTCGCCGCACTCGTACGCCCAGATGAGCCCGGTCTTCAACGCCATGCACGGCACGGTGCTGAAGCTCACCAACGGCACCAACGGCGACTTCTGCATCCGCTGTCACACCCCGGTCGGGATGAACCTCGAGGAGCCCGAGTTCATGAGCAACATGGACCGGCATCCGACCTCGCGCGAGGGGGTGACCTGCATCGTCTGCCACCGGCTCAACCAGCCGTACGGCAAGCTGTCCGGGCGGCTCGCCATCGTCGAGGGCGACCTCTTCGAGCCGGTCTACGGGCCGCGCGGCAACGAGGAGCTGGAGCGGGTCATCGAGAGCGGCGACTACCGGGTGAACCCGGAGCGGGGCCGGGCGGGGCGGGCCGTCCACGGGCGGGCGGAGCGCTTCTTCCAGCTCACGACCTCCGGCTTCTGCGGCACCTGTCACGACGTCAACCTGATCAACGGCTTCCGGCTGGAAGAGGCGTTCAGCGAGTTCAAGACCTCGCCGGCGGCCAAGCAGAAGATCTCCTGTCAAGACTGCCACATGGGAACCGAGCCGGGCGTGCCTTCCGGGTACGCCGAGGGGCCGGCGGCGGTGGTGGGCGACAAGCCCACCGCGCCGCGCAAGATCACCAACCACATGTTCATCGGCCCCGACTACTCGGTGGTCCACCCCGGCATCTTTCCCCACAACACCGTGGCGTCCGAGCTCGCCACCATCCGCCAGTGGCTCGAGTTCGACTGGGAGGCCGGCTGGGGCACCGACGAGTTCGAGATCGAGCACGCCGACCAGGTGGAGTTCCCCGAGCACTGGCGCTTCGCCGACGATCGCTACGACGCCCGCGACGTCCTCGAGGACAACCTGGCGCTCCTGGCCGAGGCCCACGAGCAGCGCAAGAAGCTCCTGCAGGCGGGCTACAAGCTGGGCGAGATCGAGATCGGGCGCCACGACCGGAGAGGCCTGGTCTTCTCGGTCGAGGTGGCCAACGGCACCAACGGCCACGGCGTGCCCACCGGCTTCGACGCCGAGCGGCTGGTCTTCGTGCAGGTGACGGTGACCGACGCCGACGGACGGGTGGTCTTCCGCTCGGGCGACCTGGATCCCAACGGGGACGTGCGCGACAGCCACTCGCTCTACGTCCACAACGGCGAGCTGCCGCTGGACCGTCAGCTCTTCAGCCTGCAGTCGCGGTTTCTCACCAAGATGGTGCGCGGCGGCGAGCGCGAGCAGGTGCTGGCGGTCAACTACTCGCCCGACCCGCTGCCCTTCCTGCGTCCGTCGACCTCCTCGACCATCCTCACCGGGCGGCCGCGCGGCGCTCGCAAGCACAAGCAGAACATCGAGCCTCTCGGCCGACGCCGGGCGGTCTACCGGGTGCGCCCCGGCGAGCTCACCGGCGCCGAGCCGTACGAGATCGAGGCCAAGCTCATCGCGGCCATGGTGCCGGTGAACCTGATCAACGAGATCAAGATCGTCGGCTTCGACTACGGCATGAGCGCCCGCGAGGTGGCGGACCGGGTCGTCGCCGGCCACCAGGTCCTCTGGCGACGCACGGCGACGGTCGGCGCGCCCGCCGGCGCGGAGGCCGTGGCGCCGTGACCCGGGGTCCGCTCCGCCCGCTCCTCCTCGCCCTCCTGACCATCGGGGCGGCGGCCCTGGCGCTCCCGCCCTCGGGCCGCGCGGCCGGGATCTCCGCGGGCGCGCCGGCGGCGGGCGAGGCCCCTCCCGAAGCCGCCGGACCCTCGGGTGCGAGCGGCGACACCGGAGAGGAGCACTCGGACGAAGGGGCGAAGCACGGCGCCGGCGACCCCCACTCGAGCCGCCTGAGCGACGAGCTGATCCCACTGCAGATCGAAGGCTTCCCCGAGCGCCCGCCCTATCTTCTGGAGCTCGGCAACCCCTACCTCGGCACCGGCCGCATCAAGCGCGGGATCCAACTGCCCACCGGAGCCGTGTGGCAGCCGTCCCTCATCGCCTTCGGCAATCTGCGCACGGCGGTCCAGACCTTCGACGACGACGGCCGGCGCGTGACCGAGATCGCCACGCGGCTCGACCTCTTCGCCAACCTGCAGCTCTCCGGGACCAAGCGGCTGGTTGTCGGCTTCCGCAACTTCGACCGGGACGGCCGGTTCACCAGCTACATCCTCGACCCCGATCCCGACGACCCCGAGTTCCGCGCCCGCTTCGGCGACGACGACCGCTTCCGGGAGGAGCTCAACGCCGAGATCCAGTCGCTCTTCTTCGAGGGCGACTTCGGCGAGATCTTCCCCAACCTGGACAAGGAGGACTTCGGGCGCACCGACGTCGGCTTCTCCATCGGCCGCCAGCCGCTGCAGTTCCAGGAGGGGATCCTGATCGAGGACTCCCTGGACGGGCTGGGCATCACCCGCAACACGCTGCTCCCCAGCGGGACGTCGAACTTCCGCGCCACCCTCTTCCTGGCCGTCGACGACGTCCACCGGGCCAACGTGGAGGACGAGTCGGCCGAGCTGCTGGGTCTGCTGACCTCGACCGACTTTCGCCGCTCCACGGTGGATGCCGACCTGGTGTGGGTCCGGGCGGACGATCTCACCGGCGACCAGGCCAACCTGGGGGTGAGCGCGGTGCAGCGGATCGGCCACCTCAACACCGGCTTTCGCGTGCTGGGGTCGTGGGCCCTGGACCGCGAGACCCCGTGGAGCACCAACGGCGCGCTCCTCTTCTCCGAGATCTCTTGGACCCCGCGGCGCACGCACGACCTGGCCTACGTGAACACCTTCGTGGCGATCGAAGAGTTCTCCTCCGCCGCGCGCGGCCCGTCCACCGGGGGGCCGCTGGGGCGGGCCGGCATCAGCTTCGCGGCCGTGGGGCTCGGCAGCTACGGCGCGCCCCTGGTCAGCCGGGCGCGGGACGTGGCCGGTGGCGCGGTGGGATACCAGAAGTTCTTCGGCAAGCTGGCCCGGCGCCAGCTCCTGGCCGAGGTCGGGGTACGGGTGGGTCTCGACGACAGGGTGGGCGACGACGCGGCGGCGACGGTGCGCTACCAGGCGGCCTACGGCAGGCGTCTGGTCCTCGTCTTCGACGCCTTCGCCAGCAGCGTCGAGCGCTTCGGAGGCGACCGCGCCCGCCGGCTCGGCGGGCGCTTCGAGGTGCTGGTCAAGTTCTGATGCCTCGGGCCGCCGCGATTGCCACCCTGGCCGCCCTCCTGGCGGCGGCGCCCGGGACCACCCAGGAGATCCCGTTCGCCGAGCACGCTCGACAGGACCCGGCCAAGATCGTCACCGCCGAGCGCTGCGGCGAATGCCACACCTCGGAGGTCGAGGTGTGGGAGAAGACCGGTCACGCCACCGGGTTCAAGACCCTGCACCGCAAGGAGCAGGCGGCCCAGATCGCCGGGAAGCTGGGCTTCCGGCTGATCAAGCGGCAGAGCTTCTGCTTCCGGTGCCACTACACCGCCGTGGTCGACGACGACTCCCTGAAGGTCGTGTCCGGCGTGTCGTGCGAGTCGTGCCACGGCGCCGGCCGCGACTGGATCGAGGTGCACAGCGACTACGGCGCCGGCAACGACTTCGCCACCGAGCCGGCGGCCCACCGCCAGGCACGCATCGCCAGGAGCCGCGAGCTGGGCATGCGCCGCCCCAGCGACCTCTACCCGGTGGTGGCCAACTGCTTCTCCTGTCACACCGTCCCCTACGAGGAGCTGGTCAACGTGGGCGGCCACACCACGGGCACCGCCGACTTCGAGTTCGTCAAGCTGTCGCAGGGCGAGATCCGCCACAACTTTCTCGACTCCACCCGCCGCGACCTGCCGCCGGCCAACGCCGAGCGGCCGCCGGAGCGCAAGCGGGTGATGTACGTGATGGGCCGCGCCCTGGACCTCGAGTACAGCCTGCGCGCGGCGGCCGAGGCGACCGCGCAGGGCCTCTACGCCAAGGCCCACTCGCGCCGGGTGCGGGCCGCGGTGGCCGAGCTGAAGGCGATCGAGCGAGCCACCTCCTCGATTCCCGAGGTCGGGCGGATGCTGGCGGCGGTCAAGGAGGCGCGGGTGGTGCCCGGCAACCGCGACGCCCTCCTGGCGGCGGCCGAGAGGGTGGGCGAAGCGACCCGCTCCTTCCTGGCGCGCGCCGACGGCACCCGCCTGGCGTCGGTGGACCCGCTGCTCGAGGGGATCGCTCCGGTCGGTGAGGAGGAGGAGGACGCCGTGATCGCCGCCGCGCCGCCGGGAGCCGATCCCGCGGCCCCCTCCGACCCGGCTCCGCAGCGCACGGCGCCGGCGACTCCCGCCGTCGAGGGCGCGGTCCGCAGCCGCATCCGCCCCGCCAACCGGTTCGCCACCCTGGGCCCGGGAGCGTGCAGCAACTGTCATGCGCCCCAGAACGAGTGGTGGTTCAACGACCCCCACTACCGCGCCGCCGACCCCTTCTTCGACGGCGCGGGGAAGAACCTCCAGATCGCCCGGCTCTACGGCATCAGCCCGGCTGAGGTCACCCGCGGCGACCGGCTCTGCATGGACTGCCACGGCACCGTGGTCACCGGCAAGGAGCGCCGCGAGGTTCTCGACGGAGTGGGCTGCGAGGCCTGCCACGGGGCCGCCTCCGAGTGGCTGGAGCCCCACAAGGAGGGCGAAGGCCGCGACCGACCGGGCTTCGCGCGCGCCCTCGAGCTGGGCAAGCGCGATCCCCGAGAGCTCGAGCCGCGGGCCACCATGTGCGCCGGCTGTCACTATGTGACCGACCCCCGGCTGCTCTCCTCCGGCCACCCCTCGGGCGCCGACTTCGACTACCTCGAGGGGATGCGGGAGATCCGCCACTGGGAGAGCGAGCCGGCCCCCGCGGCGCAGCTCGCCGCGTCGTTCCGCGCCGCGCTCGAGACGCGGGGAGCCGTGCCGTCGGTCCGAGTGGCGCGGCTCACCGAGGACGGACCGGGCGCGGGGGCGCCCGCGGGCGGGGGCGCCGCGACCGTCTCGACGAGCCTGGCCCGGGTGGCCGCGGAGGCCCGGGCCCGCACGAGCTCCGACCCGGCCAGCGCCCCGCCGCTGATCCCCGCTCCGCGGCCGCGCAGCGGTCCGGTGGTCGACGCCGCCGCCGAGCGCGACGCCGTGGCGCTCGGCCTGCCCGAGCTGCCCGCCGCGGACGGCTCCGAGCCCATCGAAGACGTCCTGCTGGCGCTGCGCGACCGGCTCCGCCGGCTCTACGACCTCACCGGCAGAGGAGGTGGACGATGAAGGATCTCCCGGCCGACCTCTCCAAGACCGAGATCCGCCGCCTCGAGCAGTACCGCGACCGGTGGAGCTCCTACGACGCCTCGACCGGGCTGCTGGAGCTCTCCGACAAGCTGAGCGCCGAGGAGCTGTCCCGCTACGAGATCTTCGCCCCCTACGACGCGAAGTTTTTGGAGCGGATCGCCCCCGACGTCTCGGTGGCCACCTGGAAGTCCGGCACGGTCCTCTTCGAGCAGGGCAGCTACCTCGACATCGCCTTCTTCGTCGTCTCGGGGGAGGTGGAGATCTACCTCGCGGGGATCGGCGGCGATCCGGGCGCGCCGCGGCCGATCTTCGACCTCTCGCGTACGGTGATCGAGACCGCGCCGCCGAGCGTGGAGGAGATGCCGGGGCCCGACCAGACGGTGCTCATGCGCCGCGCGGCGCGCCAGGGCGCCAGCGAGATCACCCTTCTCGCCAGCATGGACTTCGACCTGCCGCGCGGCGCGGCGACCCGGCTCGGGGCCGGGGAGCTCTTCGGCGAGATCGGGGCGCTGACCGGGTGGCCGCAGTCGGTCACCGCCCGCACCGCCTCCGAGTGCGTGGTGGTGCAGATCCGGGTCCCCGCCCTGCGGCTCATGCGCAGGAAGTCGAAGGACCTGAAGCGGCGGCTGGACGAGATCTACCGCAAGCGCGCCCTGGCCTCCCAGCTCCGCGGCACCCCTCTCTTCCACGGCGTCAGCGACCTCTTCCTCGAGGCGGTCAAGGAGTCGGTCGAGCTGGTCTCCCTGGACGGCGACGAGGTGCTGGTCAAGGAGGGCGAGCCCGTCGATGCCCTCTACCTGGTGCGCTCCGGCTTCCTGAAGCTGCTGCAGCAGTTCGGCGAGGGGGAGATCGCCGCCTCGTACCTGTCGAAGGGGATGACCCTCGGCGAGGCGGAGCTGCTCATCGACGAGATCGACACCTGGCAGGTCACCGCGGTCTCGGTGGAGAGCTCGGAGCTGGTCAAGATCCCCCGCCAGGTGTTCCGCCGTCTGCTCCAGGAGTACCCCGACCTCGAGGAGCAGCTCTGGAAGAGCGCCGCCGACCGGGTGCGCGAGGTCGGCCACACGCGGCGCAACGTCCTCTTCTCCGACTTCCTCCAGGTGGCCCTCGACGACGGTCTGGTGCAGGGATCGAGCATCCTGGCCATCGACCTCGCCTCCTGCACCCGCTGCGACGACTGCGTGCGCGCCTGCGCCGACACCCACGGCGGCCGGCCGCGGTTCGTGCGCGAGGGGAACAAGCACCAGAACCTGCTCATCGCCAAGTCGTGCTACCACTGCCGCGACCCGGTCTGCCTGGTGGGCTGCCCCACCGGGGCGATCCACCGCGCCGGCCTGGGCGAGGTGGTGGCGGTGGACGAGGAGATCTGCATCGGCTGCTCGACC
>JAWWBN010000158.1:0-9286 GCA_033720955.1 Thermoanaerobaculia bacterium
AGGCCGCGCACCGTCTGCGCGAGGCCGAGATCCTGTACGCGCCCGGCAAGGCCTCGAACGCCGGCGGCGTCGCGGTGAGCGGGCTGGAGCAGAGCCAGAACGCCATGCGGGTGAGCTGGTCGCGCGACGAGGTGGACCGGCGCCTGCAGGAGATCATGGGTGACATCCACGCCCGCTGCGTGGAGCACGGCGGCGGCGGAGACCGGGTGAGCTACGTCGACGGCGCCAACATCGCCGGCTTCCAGAAGGTGGCCGACGCGATGTTCGCCTACGGCGTGGTCTGAGACGCCCGCGCAGGCTCTCTCGCTTGCCGCCCGCCCGACGCTGGGGTACGCTGATCCGGTCAAAGTGACCGTCGCCCAGCGCCCACCCCGGACTGTCTCGACCCTCTCCTTCACGCTCAACGGACGAGCGGTCGAGGTCGAGATCCGGCCGGGCGAGAGTCTGCTCGAGACGCTGCGGAACCGGTGCGGCATCCGCTCCGTCAAGGACGGCTGCCGGCCGCAGGGGCAGTGCGGCTGCTGTCTCGCCCTCGTCGACGGGCGGAGGAAGATGAGCTGCGCCGTGCCCGCGGCCAAGGCCGCCGGCGCCGAGGTCGTCACGCTGGAGGGGCTCGACCCGGAGGAGCGGCGGCGGATCGGCGACAGCTTCGCCGCGGCCGCCGGGCTCCAGTGCGGCTACTGCATCCCCGGCTTCGCCCTCCAGGCCAAGCACCTGCTGGACCGTGAGCCCGACCCCAGCCGCGAGCAGATCGCCCGCGCCTTCTCCGGGCATCTCTGCCGGTGCACCGGCTACCTGAAGATCTTCGACGCGGTGGAGCTGATGGCCCGGGCGCGGCGCGGCGAGGTGGAGGTGCGGCCCCTGGACGAGGGGGGCGTCGGACAGTCGCTGGCGCGCTGGGAGGGCGCCGAGCTGGCCCTGGGCGACCGCCCGTACGTCGCCGACCTCGACCCGCCCGGGCTGCTGCACGGCGCCCTGGTGCTCTCGCCGGTGGCACGGGCCCGCGTCCTCTCCATCGACGTCTCCGAGGCCCGCGCCCTGCCCGGGGTCGAGGCGGTGGCCACCGCCGACGACGTCCCGGGCGAGCGATGGTACGGTCTCATCGAGAACGACTGGCCGGGCTTCGTGGCGGTGGGCGAGGAGGTGCGCTGCGTGGGCGACGTGCTCGCCGCCGTGGCGGCGGTGGACGAGGCGACGGCGCGCCGGGCGGCGGCCCGCGTCCGGGTGGAGCTCGAGCCCCTGCCGCCGGTGCTCGACCCCGAGGAGGCGCGCCGCCCGGGGAGCCCGCAGGTCAACCCGAGCTACGCCAATGTGCTCTCCCGCACCGAGGTGCGCCGCTGCGACGCCGAGGCGGCTCTGGCCTCCTCCGCCCACGTGGTGGAGGGCACCTGGACCACCCAGCGGATCGAGCATCTCTACCTCGAGCCCGAGAGCGCCCTCGCCGAGCCCCTCGACGGCGGCGGTCTCAAGCTCTACTCCCAGGGCCAGGGGATCTTCGACGACCGCAGCCAGGTGGCCCGCTTCCTCGCCATGGAGGAGGCCGACCTCTTCGTGGAGCTGGTCCCGAACGGCGGCGCCTTCGGCGGCAAGGAGGACATGTCGGTCCAGGCCCAGACGGCGCTCCTGTCGAGAATGACCGGAAAGCCGGTGCGCATCACCCTCAACCGCGAGGAGTCGGTGCGACTGCACCCCAAGCGGCACCCCATCACCATGAGGTACCGGGTGGGCTGCGACGAGGAGGGCCGCCTCACCGCCGTCCAGGCCCGGATGATCGGCGACACCGGGGCCTACGCCTCGGTGGGCGCGAAGGTGCTGGAGCGGGCCGCCGGCCACGCCTGCGGCCCCTACCGGGTGCCCCACGTGGACGTGGTGGCGGAGGCGGTGGCCACCAACAACCCGCCGTGCGGCGCCATGCGCGGCTTCGGCGCCAACCAGGCCCACTTCGCCATGGACGGGGCGCTCGACCTGCTGGCCGAGAAAAGCGGCCTGGACGGCTGGGAGATCCGCTGGCGCAACGCCCTCGACGTGGGCGACGCCACCACCACCGGCCAGGTGCTCGAGGCCTCGGTGGGGCTCAAGACCACCCTCGAGGCGGTGGCGGAGCGCTACCGCGAGGCCCGCGCCGCCGGGCGGGCGGTGGGGATCGCCTGCGGCATGAAGAACTCGGGCATCGGCAACGGCGCCAAGGAGTGGGGGAGGACGCGGCTGCGGGTGGAGCCCGACGGCACCATCTCGCTATTCAACGGCTACACCGAGATGGGCCAGGGCCTGTTGACCGTCCTGGTGCAGTGCGCCGTCGAGGCGAGCGGCCTGCCGGCCGGTCTCTTCCGGCCCCGGGTGGACTCCACCTTCGAGGTGGGCTGCGGCCAGACCACCGGCTCTCGCGGCACCCTGCTCGGCGGCCGCGCCACGGCGGCGGCGGCGGCCGAGCTGCGCGCCGACCTGGAGCGCGGCCACACCCTGGCCGACCTCGCCGGCCGGGTCTACGAGGGGGACGTGCTGATCGACGACACCACCGCCCCGGGGGCGGCGGTCGCCAAGATCAAGACCCACACCTCCTACGGCTTCGCCACCCAGGTGGTGATCCTCGACGAGCAGGGCGCCGTCGAGACGGTGGTCGCCGCCCACGACGTGGGCCGGGCCATCAACCCGGCGCTCTGCGAGGGACAGATCGAGGGCTCGGTCCACATGGGGCTCGGCTACGCCCTCACCGAGGACCTGCCCTGCCCCGACGGCATGCCCGCTACCTGGAAGCTCCGCGAGCTGGGGGTGATCCGGGCGCCGGAGATGCCGGCGGTGGAGACCATCCTGGTCGAGGACCCCGAGCCCGAGGGGCCGTTCGGTGCGAAAGGGGTGGGCGAGATCGGCCTGGTCCCGACGGCCGCCGCGGTGGCCGGGGCGCTGGCCGCCTTCGACGGCGAGCGCCGGTACCGGCTGCCGATGAGGGACTCCGCCGCCGCGCGGGCTCTCAAGGTCGGGCTCCGGCCGCGGCGCTGAGATCGTCGCCCGAGGGCGGGCCGGGGTCTAGGCGCCGCTGCGCCGCGCCCGCTGGCGCAGCTTGCGGCGGCCGAGCTCCGGCGCTTCCCTGACCGCCATCAGGAGGATCCGCAGCGAGGTCAGGAACGCCTTGAAGCCGGTGCGCTTGACCTCGGCGCCCTCCTCTCCCACCTCGGGGAAGCCCCGCTCGTCCGGCGTGAGCTCCTCCCACTTCTTGAACAGCCGGCCCCACGGGCTCTCGAGCACCCTCTTCATCATCCGCTTCGCCTTCAGCGGGTACCAGAGGGTGTCGTGGTAGAAGACGCTCGCCAGGTAGGCCCACGGCGCCAGCACCGTCTTCAGCGACCACTCGATCGGCTTCTTCAGGGGGCCCCAGTAGATCTTGTGCTGCATCCGCGAGGCGAAGGTCATCTCCTGGAACGGGCCGACGAAGCCCCAGCGCTCGGAGCCCGCCTGCGGGTCGCCGACGATCTCGATCTCCTTCGGGTCGCCACACCCCAGCCCCATCTCGTGGGCCAGCCGGATGTACTTGATCTCCATCGGGTCGAAGCCCATCATGGCCGCCGCCACGGCGTCGATCGCCACCTGGTCGGCGCTGGCCAGCATCACGTCCTTGACGTGCGGGGTCATGCAGCGCGGACCCGGCCCGTCGCCGGCGAAGGTGCCGTCCATCACCGCGAAGACCCCGGCGTGGATCCGCTTCTGGATCATCAGGAGGTCCACGAGGGTCTCGTGGATCACCGGGTGGGTCCAGTGGCGCTTCTCGTTCAGCAGCCCGCCGAAGGCGTTCTTCATCGCCCCGGTGGTGGTGGTGAAGACGTGGGTCTTGACCGTGGGCAGGTGGATGATGTTCTCGCCCGGGAACCGCTTCGGGATGTGGAAGCCGTCGGGGTAGACCTCGTTGAGGCAGAGGAAGTCGTCGGCGAGGTCGCCCACTGCGTCCCGGATGTGGATCCACTCCTCGCCCTCGTAGAGGTGCACGTTGGCGAGGCCGTGGGCCTCGATCACCGGAAGCTGCTTGTTCTCGCGCTCGCCCAGGTGCGCGTCGATGACCACGGTGCGGTTGTGGCAGCCGTGGATCCTCTCGCGGTCGAAGCCGTCCCGGAGCAGGGCGCGGATCACCCCGTCGAGCTGCCAGGGGGTGGTGGAGCTGCCCGGGTAGAAGAAGTGCCAGGAGATGTTGATCTTGAGCGCCGTCTCCGCCGCCGGGTCCAGGACCCCGCGGTAGCCCGCCAGGTTCATCAGCTCGTGCACGTCGGCGAGGACGGTGCGCGGCGTGGTGCGCAGGACGGCGACACGGGGGCCCGGCATGGCTGCGGAGTCTACCGGAGCCCACCCGGCGAAGCGCGGCGGCACCACCCCCCCGGGTAGCGGGCGAGCCCCGGGTCCTCGTCTACAATCGCCGGGTGAGCCGGACGAGCTCTCCGCCGATCGGGCCGGGCTCTCCCGACCCGGCCGCGCCGCAGGAGGGCGCCACGGGCCGGGAGCGGCCGCGGCGGCTCACCCTCTCCCTGATCGCCGCCCTCCTCCTTCTCTTCGTCCTCGTCGAGGGGCTCGCCTCCCGCCTCGCCCCGGGGTGGACCCTCTCCTCGAGCCGCCTCGCCGTGGACCTGCTTCTCCTGGCGAGCGCCGCGGCGCTGGTGGCGCTGGCTGTCCGCCTCATGTCGAGGGTCAACAGCCGGCTGCAACGGACCAACGCCGAGCTGCTGGCTCTCCACCGCGCGGCGCGCAGCATCCACGGCGAGCTCTCCCTCGAGGCGGTCCTGCGGCGGGTGGTGAACCAGGCCGCCGAGCTGCTGGACGCGCGCTACGGCGCCATCGCCGTCTACGACGACGAGGGCAGGGTGCAGCGCTTCATCGTCACCGGCATCACGCCCGAGGAGGAGAGGGCGATCGGCGACCCGCCGCGAGGCGCGGGTCTCCTCGGGGTGCCCATGTCCGGGTCCCAGCGGATTCGGCTGCGGGACATCTCGCACGACCCGCGCTCGGCCGGGATGCCGCCCCACCACCCGCCGATGCACTCGCTGCTGGCGGTGCCCATCAACTGCGAGACCCCCTTCCGCGGCAACCTCTACCTGGCCGAGAAGACGACGGCGGCCGAGTTCTCGTTGGAGGACGAGGACACGGTGGTGCGCTTCGCCAATGCGGCGGCGATCGCCGTGGACAACGCCTACCTGCACCAGCAGCTCCGTGCCCTGGCGGTGGCCGAGGAGCGGGTGCGGCTGGCGCGCGAGATGCACGACGGCATGGCCCAGGTGCTGGCCTACGTCAACACCAAGGCGCAGGCGGTGAAGGAGTTCCTGCGGCGCGAGCGGATCGCCGACGCTTCGCAGCAGCTCGAGCAGCTCGCCGAGGCGGCACGCGAGGTCCACGTGGACGTGCGCGAGCAGATCGTCGGATTGCGCACCGCGATCGGACCGGAGGAGCCGCTGCCGCGCGCCCTGGAGCGCTACCTCTCGGCCTGGCAGACCCAGAGCGGCATCGCCTGGACGCTCGAGTGCGACGACAAGGTCGAGCTCTCCGATATGGCTGAGCTCCAACTCCTGCGGATCGTGCAGGAGTCGCTGTCGAACGTGCGCAAGCACGCCGCGGCCCGGCGCGTCGAGGTCGCCGTGCGGACCGCGGACGGGGCGCTGGAGGTCAGCGTAGCGGACGACGGCCGCGGCTTCGACCCCGCCGCCAAGCGCCGGGCCGAGCTGCCCCGCTTCGGACTCGCCATCATGCGCGAGCGCGCCGAGAGCATCGGCGGGCGGCTCTCCATCGAGTCGCAGCGCGGTGGCGGCACCACGGTGCGGGTATCGCTGCCGGTCGTGGACGGTCCCGGCCAGCGCACCGCCGCGGTCTAGCCGTCCGGCTCGACGATCCGGTGGCGCAGGGCGTAGGCCACCACCTGCGCGCGGTTGTGCAGGTGGAGCTTGTCCAGGATGTTGCGCACGTGGAACTTGACCGTGTTCTCGCTGACCCCCAGGCGCTTGGCGAGCTTGCGGTTCGAGGTGACGCCGTCCACCATCAGCTCGAGAACCTCGGTCTCGCGCTCGGTCAGCGCATCCGGGTCGTAGTCGCGGCGGCTCGACCGCTTGGGGTTGGCGAACTCCTCCAGGAGCTTGCGCGCCAGCACCGGGGTCAGGGCGGGCTCGCCGCGGCTGACGCCCTCCAGCAGATTGAAGAAGCGGTCCGCCTCGAGGTCCTTCAGGAGATACCCCTTGGCCCCCGACTTGATCGCCTGGAAGAGGCTCGCGTCGTCGTCGGAGGCGGTGAGCACCACCACCTTGACCTCCGGCAGCTCGGCCGCCAGCCGCTGCGTCGCCTCGAGGCCGTCCATCTTGGGCATGGTGAGATCCATCAGGACCACGTCCGGCTTGAGCCTCCAGGCCAGCTCGATTGCCTCGACCCCGTCGCTCGCCTCCCCCACGACATCGAAGTCGCGGGCCGCCAGCAGGCTCTTGAGGCTGTCCCGGAACAGGGCGTGATCGTCCGCGATGAGAATGCGCATCTTGCGGCGATTCTACCGTCCCGCCGATTCCGAGGGGAGCCGGCGAGCTCCTCTCGACTATCATGAAGAGGTGATCCGGCCACGCAAGCTCCTCTACCCGACCGACTTCTCGCGCTGCGCCCGCCAGGCCCTGACGCACGCCCTCTTCCTGGCGGAGCGGTTCGAGGCCGAGCTCCACCTGCTGCACGCGCACGTGCTCCACGCCGACGATCCCGCCAATCCGGAGCGCCACTTCCCCGAGAGCGAGGAGCTGCTCCGCCGCCTGCACGAGATCGCCGGCTCCGAGCTGGCGCGACTACTCGAGGCCGGGCGCGACCGGCCGATCGCCCTGAGGGAGTTCCAGCCGCGGGCGATCTCCGCGGCGACGGCGATCCTCGATCACATCGACGAGCACGGCATCGACCTGGTGGTCATGGGGACCCACGGCCGCGGCCGGGCGGCGCGGCTGCTCGCCGGGAGCGTCGCCAACCAGACCATCCGCTCGGCTCCCTGCCCCGTCCTGACCCTGCGGGAAAGAGACGAGGGCCGGCCCATCGAGGCCATCGACCGCATCGTGGCGCCCCTGGACTTCTCCCGGCACACCGGCCCCCAGCTCGCCTGGGCGCTGGAGCTGGCCCAGCTCTACGACGCCCGTCTCCAGCTCCTGCACGTGATCGAGCGGCCGGTCTACCCGTACTTCTACTCGACCCTGGCGGGAGAGCAGGCTTCGGAGAGGGTGGCCGAGCTCGAGGAGCGCACCCGCGAGGCGCTCCAGGACGCCCTGGCCGCCGCCGGGGGGGCCCGCGGTCGCGAGGTCGAGGTGCACGTGCGCCGCGGGCGGCCGGCCTCCGAGATCGTCGCCTTCGCGCGCGAGTCGAGCGACATGATCGCCCTCTCGACCCGGGGGCTCTCCGGAGTCGAGAGGCTGCTGCTGGGCTCCACCGCGCAGGAGGTGGTCCAGACCGCCGACCAGCCGGTCTTTCTGAGCCGCGGCGCGGGCTGAGCCGCTATCCCTCGGGCGACAGCACGAGAGTGACGGGCTCGCCGCGGCGGGCCGGCGCCTCCGCGCCCAGGTCCCCCGGGCCGCGGGTGGTCGCGCTGCCGTCGCCGTCGAGCCGCGCCCCGAGCCGTCCCGAGGCCGGCAGCTCGGCGCCCATCATGCTGTCGCCGGCTCCCAGCACCAGACGCAGGGGGAAGCGCGGCGCCTCGATCCGCCGCACCGCCACCGGCGGCCCCCCCGCCTCCGGCCGCAGCAGGACGAAGACCACGGCGCCCGGAGCGGCAACGGCCCCCTCGGCCAGCTCGACCACCACCGGGTAGCCCTCCGCCGCCATCGCGGCCGGGGGCGCCGGCGCGGGGGCGTCCCGCGGCGCCGACGGCGTGAGCCCCAGCGCCGCCTCCGCGGCCATGCCCAGCACCCGCTCGAACTCGGGGTGGCTGCCGCCGGCCGCGGCCAGACCCGCCTGCCAGGTCTCCACCGCCCGGTCCCCCTCGCCGCTCTGGTAGAGCGCCACGCCCTTGTAGAAGAGCGCCTGGAGGTGGTCGGGGTAGTTGGCCAGCACCCGGTCGAGCAGCTCGATGGCGTCGTCGTTGTTGCCCATGAGCACCCGCACGACTCCCTGCACGAAGAGGCCGTCCGGATCTTCGGGGCGGCTCCGGAGGATCTCCTGAGCCTGCTGGAACGACTCCACCCAGAGCCCGGCCGAGAGCTGCGTCAGGGCGAGCTCCTTGCGCGCCATCAGATCCTCCGGGTCGCTCTCCAACCGCGCCGCGAGGGCCGACAGCCGCTGCTGCGTCTCGGCCGGGAGCTGGTCGGAGACCTCGGGGTGGTCGGGCGGCAGGCCCTGCACCCCGCCGGCCCCCCGCGGCGCCGGGGCCGGCCGCTCTCCGGGCGCGGCGTCGCGCCCGGCCCAGTAGACCAGAAGGGCGATCACCGCCATGGCGGCGGCTCCGGCGGCGGACCCCACCAGCCCGGGGCGCCGGCCGCCGCCCCCGGGCGCGGGCCGCGGCGCGGGCACCGGCGCTCCGCCGGGCGCGGCCGCCGACCCGCCGCCGCCTCCCGCCCCGTCGAGCCGCCGCAGGACCCGGGCCGCGGCCAGCTCGAGGGCGGCCGGCTCGCCGCCGTCGCCCTCGGGGAGGTCGCGCAGCCGCGCGTAGAGCTCCTCCCGGCGCCGCTCGAGGTCGGCGACCCGCAGGCGCCGGTCGTCCTCGGAGGCGCTCCGGCGACCCAGACGGCGGCTGACCAGCAGCCCCGCCGCCGCCGCCACCACCAGCACCACGAGGCCCGGCAGCCAGATGGAGCTCACCCGGAGACCTCGCGGCGCACCCGCTCGAGGTACGGGTCGAGCTCCGGCGGGGGGCCGGCCTCCGGCTCTCCCCTCCCGCCCCGGCGGAGCCGCCAGGCGACCAGCCCCACTCCGATGGCGAGCGCCACCCCCGGGGCGATCCACACCGCCCAGTTGAAGCCTTCGGGCTTGGGGACCAGGCGGATGAACTCGCCGTAGGAGCGCTCGAAGTAGTCGAGGATCTGCTCCTCGGAGAAGCCCGCAGCGAGCAGGTCGCGCACCTGACGGCGCATGCTGACCGCCGAGTCGACGGGGGAGTCGGCGATCGACAGCCCCTGGCACACCGGACACCGCATCACGGAGGCGAGGGCCTGCGTGCGGGCCTCGAGCTCCTCCCCCGCCAGCGGCGGACCGGCGGGCTCCCCCACTACGGCCCGGGGGTCCACCCCGAGGCCGGCCTCCGGCGGCGGCGGCGCGGGGCCCAGCACCGCGACCCCCGCCCCCCCCCGAAGCAGCGCCGCAGTAGCGGACC
>JAWWBN010000159.1:0-9156 GCA_033720955.1 Thermoanaerobaculia bacterium
CCAGGAGGGCGTAGAGCGTCATCAGCAGGAGATGGCTCACCTGCATCCCGAGGTCACTCCTTCACGCCGCGGGCCAGGTCCCAGACGTCCAGCACCAGCAGCAGGTTCATCAGGCCGGCGGTGAGCAGAAAGGCGGTCCCGTACTCGAAGCCCGCGGCGGCGATCTCCCCCGCGTACCCCAGCACGAACCGCAGTACGAAGTAGGGCGCCCCCATGCCCATGGCGGCCAGGGTGAAGAGCAGGGAGAGCGGCCGGCCCGGCTCGATGCCGTAGAGGTTGCCGTGCAGCGACAGACCGATGCCGATCGCCGCCGCGACGATGGCGAGAAAAGCCACGCCCCGGCGGCGATGACCGAGGGCGAAATGCCCCGCGCCGGGCACCAGCCAGGAGGCCAGGACGAGCACCACCAGGGCCGGGCGGCGCTCCACCTTCTCGGGCCCCTCGCTCACCCCTCCTCCCCCTCCCCGGCCAGGGCTCGGCGCAGCCTGTCGCGGGTGGTCAGCAGATCTTCCGGCACCAGCCGCACCCCCCCGATGACGCTCGCGAAGCTGGTGTCGCCGCTCCAGCGCGGCACCAGATGGAAGTGGTAGTGGTCGGGCACCCCCGCGCCCGCGGCCCGGCCCAGGTTCATTCCCAGGTTGATCCCGTCGGGCGAGTAGACCCGCCCGAGCAGCCGCCGGGCTCGCATCACCAGAGGCCAGAGCTCGGCGGCCGCCTCGGGGGCCGCCTCCGCGGGATCGGCGAGATGGGCGCGCGGCGCCACCATCAGGTGCCCGTTGGTGTAGGGGTATCGATTCAGCATCACCAGGTGGTGGTCCGTGGTCGTGACCACCAGGGAGCCCGGCGCCTCCGGCTCCTGCGCGGCGGCGCAGAAGAAGCAGGTGGGCTCGGGCTCCTTCAAGGAGACGACCGGGTATCGCCAGGGGGTGAAGAGGATCTCCATCGGGAGAGGGCGACCTCCCCGCTCAGGAGTTGTGGTTGAGGAGCTCCTTCAGCTCTTTTCCGGGCTTGAAGTAGGGGATCCGCTTGGGCGGCACCTGGACGCGGTCGCCGGTCTTCGGGTTGCGCCCGATCCGCGGTCCGCGCTGGCGGATGCGGAAGCTGCCGAACCCGCGCAGCTCGATCTTCTCGCCCTTGCGCAGCGACCGGACGATCGAGTCGAAGACCGTGTTGACGATCAGCTCCGCGTGCTTCTTGGTGAGCTCGGTGTTGCGGGCCACCTCGTCGACCAGTTGCGCCTTTGTCATCCCCCGTTTCATCCTCTTGATCCCCCCTGGTCGCTCATCCTACACCCGCCGCCTCACTCCTGCTTCGCGTCGCCCTCCTCGGCCGCCTCCTCGGCGCCCTCCTCCGCACTCTCTTCGGCACCTTCCTCCGCGCTCTCCTCCGCGCTCATCTCGGCGCTCTCCTCGGCGGTCTCCTCCGCGGTCTCCTCCGCGCCGGCCTCGGCGCTCTCCTCGACGCCTTCCTCCGCGCTCATCTCGGCGCTCTTCTCCGCGGTCTCCTCCGCCGCTTCCTCTACGGCTGCCTCCGCGGGCTCATCGGCGCCGGCCTCGGCGACCTCCTCGACCCCCTCCTCGGCGCCCGCGTCGTCGGAGGCCTCGACCGTCTCCGCCTCTTCCGCCTGGCCGGAGGCGTTCTCCGACGCCAGCTCGCCGCTCTCCTCCTCCTCGACGTGCGCCTCCAGGGCGGCGATCTCGTCCTCGTCGGGCTGCTCGACCCCGCGCATGGTGAGGCCGACCTTCTTGTCCTCCTCCTCGATCCGCAGGACCCGCGCCGAGACCCAGTCGCCGACCGCGTAGTGATCCTCCAGGGTGCCGCTCGGCACGTCGATCTCGCTCACGTGGGCCAGCCCCTCGAGCCCCTCGTAGATGTCCACGAAGAGGCCGAAGTCGGTGACGTTGACCACCTTGCCGGTCACGATGTCGCCGACGTGGGTGTGGTCGATGAAGCTCTCCCACTCGTTGGGGAGGAAATCCTTGATCGACAGTGACACGCGCTGGTTCTCGACGTCGATGTTGGTGATCCGGGCGCGGATCTCGTCGCCCTTGTCCACCACCTCGCTGGGGTGCTTGACCCGCTTGGTCCAGCTCATGTCCGAGACGTGGATGAGGCCGTCGATCTCGTCGGTGATCTGGACGAAGGCGCCGAACTCGGTCAGGTTGCGGACGGTGCCCTCGACCACGCTCCCCACCGGGTGGGAGATGGCCAGCTCCTCCCAGGGATTGCGCTCCGCCTGCCGCAGCGACAGGCTGATCCGGCGCTGCCCCAGATCCAGCTCCGAGACGATGGCCTCGACCTCGTCGCCGACCTCGACCACCTTGGAGGGATTGACGACCTTCTTGGTCCACGACATCTCGCTGACGTGCACCAGGCCCTCGACGCCCTCCTCCAGCTCGACGAACGCGCCGTAGTCGACCAGACTGACCACACGGCCGCGCACCCGGGCGCCCAGCGGGTACTTCTTGTCCACCAGGGTCCACGGGTCCTCGGTGCGCTGCTTGTACCCGAGGGAGACGCGCTCGGTCTCCGGATCGAACTTGAGGATCACCACCTCGACCTCGTCGCCCACCGAGAAGTGCTCGGAGGGGTGGTTCACGCGGCCCCACGAGATGTCCGTGATGTGCAGCAGGCCGTCGATGCCACCGAGGTCGATGAAGACCCCGTAGTCGGTGATGTTCTTGACCACGCCGGGGAGCACGGCGCCCTCGCGCAGCAGCGTCAGCGTCTCGGCCTTCTTCTTGGCGAACTCCTTCTCGAGCACCGCCTTGCGGGAGAGCACCACGTTGTTGCGGCGCCGCTCCATGCTGATCACTTTGAACTCGAGCTCCTCGCCCTTGAGCGACTCGAGGTGCTTGACCGGCTTGATATCGACCAGCGAGCCGGGCAGGAAGGCGCGGATGCCGATGTCCACCGTGAGACCGCCCTTG
Organism: Thermoanaerobaculia bacterium; assembly: GCA_033720955.1. Classification (GTDB taxonomy): domain Bacteria; phylum Acidobacteriota; class Thermoanaerobaculia; order Multivoradales; family JAHEKO01; genus JAWWBN01. The sequence continues at coordinate 2,931 of JAWWBN010000159.1, forward strand.
ATCCGGTCCACCACGCGGCCCTTGATGGTCTCGCCCGCCTTGTAGCTCTTCTCGACCTCGGCCCAGACCTTCATCCGCTCGGCCTTGCGCTTGGAGAGCAGGACGTGGCCCTCCTGGTCCTCGGTCTTTTCGAGCAGTACGTCCACCTCGTCACCGGGCTCGACCTGGACCTGGCCGTTGTAGTCGGTGAACTCCTCGATGGGAACCAGGCCCTCCGACTTGTAGCCGATGTCCACCACCACCTCGTTGGGAGTGATCTCGAGAACGTGACCGCGGATGATCTCGCCCTCGTTGAGGTTGCGCATGCTCTCGTCGTAGAGACCGAGCATCTCCTCGTCGGTGTACTCCGGGGCGCCGGCCTCGGCGCCTCCCCCGGCGTTGGTGGGCCGGTCCTGCTGCTCTTCGGTTGATTCCATTGTCGACAGTAGCTCCTAGGTGCTGCCAGGTCGCGGTCCGCGCCCGCCCACCCGTGTTGTCATGGAGGTTCGAGTTCGGGGGCAAACCGTTGGGAACTCGAAGAAAAGCAGTATAGAAAGCGGCCCTTGCGCTGTCAACCGAGCTCGACCGTCGCCGGGCGGCCGCGACGGGCCGGATGGCTAGCCGCCGGCGGAGGCCAGGCGGCCGAGGGCGGAGTGGATCTCGGAGCGGGCCTCGGGGTCGCTCTCGGCGGGGGCCGCGGCCTCCAGCGCGGCGGCGGCCTCGGCGCCGCCGATCTCCCCCAGGGCCCACGCGGCGTGGCCCCGGAGGGTGGGGTCCTCGTCGGCGAGGGCGCCGGCCAGCGGGCCCACGTAGCGACGGTCGCCCCGGTTGCCCATCGCCACCGCCGCGTTGCGGCGCAGCCCCTCCAGCCGGGCGCGCTTCATGGCGCTGCCGCGGAAGAGATCCAGGTACTCCTCGCGCCGCAGGCGCAGGAGCCCCACCAGGTCGAGGGCCGCGCGCCGCTCGGGCAGCTCGAAACGCTCGTCGGACGCGGCCGCGGGGGCGTCGTTCAGCGGGCAGGCCTCCTGACAGAGATCGCAGCCGAAGACCCAGCCGCCGAGCAGCGGCCGCACGGTCGCCGGCACGGGCCCCCGGTGCTCGATGGTCCAGTAGCTGATGCACCGGCGGCTGTCGAGCCGGTAGGGCTCGGGCAGGGCCCCGGTGGGGCACGCCTCGAGACAGCGGGTGCACCGGCCGCAGAGATCGGCAACCGGAGGGTCCGGCGCCAGCTCGAGGTCGAGGAGCAGCTCGCCCAGGAGGAACCACGACCCGGCCTCGGCGTGCAGCAGGTTGGTGTTCTTGCCCACCGCCCCGAGCCCGGCCGCCGCGGCCAGGTCGCGCTCCAGGACCGGGCCGGTATCGACGTAGGCGCGGCTCGCCGTGCCCGGAAAGGCCCTCTCGATCCGGGAGCGGACCGCCTCCAGCCGGCGGCGCATCAGGTCGTGGTAGTCGTCGCCCCGGGCGTACCGGGCCACCCCCGGCCAGAGGTCGCCCTCCGGCTCCGTCGTCCGGCCGGGCGCGTAGTGGAGGGCGACGCAGAGGGCGCTGCGGCCCCCGGGCAACAGCCGGCGAGGGTCGAGCCGCTCCTCGTGACGGCGCTCCAGGTAGCCCATCCGGGCGTGATCGCCCCGCTCGATCCACTGCACGAAGGCGGCGCCGTGCTGGGCCGGCCCCAGGCGGGCGACGCCGGCGCGATGGAACCCCTCCTCGACCGCCCAGCGCTTGAGCAGGCGGCTCTTCTCCGCCCCGTCCATCGGACCATCATAGCCCCGGTCCGAAGGCCGGCACCTCCCCCGCGGCGGTTTGCGGAAGGCGCGCCGCATCGAGTACCATGCGGGGGCGGAATCCAGCAGGAACCGCAAGTCCGTACCCAGACTTCGACCGCTGCCCGGCGTTCGAGCCTGTCGCGTTTCGCAGCGGCCTCTCTTCGGGGTGTTCCCGCAGCCCGCAGGCCGCCAGCCGCCTTCGCAGGCGCCAATCCCAAGGGAGCCATCTCGCATGGAGCTTTTCGAAGAACTCACCGAAATGGGCCACGAGCGGGTGCTCGTCTGCAGCAACCCGGAGGTCGGCCTGCGGGCCATCATCGCCGTCCACTCCACCGTCCTCGGACCGGGGCTGGGTGGCGTGCGGATGTGGCCGTTCGAGAGCTTCGAGGAGGCGGTGATCGACGCCCTGCGTCTCTCCCGCGGCATGACCTACAAGGCCGCCGCGGCCGGGCTCAACCTCGGCGGCGGCAAGGCGGTGATCATCGGCGACTCCAAGAAGGACAAGAGCGAGGCGCTGTTCCGCTCCTTCGGCCGCTATGTCGAGTCCCTCAACGGCCTCTACATCACCGCCGAGGACGTGGGCACCGACATGGAGGACATGGAGCTCATCCTCACCGAGACCCGCTGGGTGACCGGCGTCTCGCCCGCCCACGGCGGCAGCGGGGACCCGTCGCCGGTGACCGCCTGGGGCGTGCTGCAGGGAATCAAGGCGGCGCTGAACTGGAAGTTCGGCTCGCCGGAGGTCCACGGTCGGGTGATCGCGATCCAGGGACTGGGCAGCGTCGGCAGCCAGATGGCCCGATACCTCTCGAGAGACGGCGCCAAGGTGGTGGCCGCCGACATCGACAGCGAGGCCGCCGACCGCGCGCAGGACGACCTCGGGGTCGAGATCGTCTCCACCGACGAGATCCTCGAGGTCGAGTGCGACGTCCTGGCCCCCTGCGCCCTCGGCGCCATCCTCAACGCCGAGTCCATCCCCAAGCTGCGCTGCGGAATCGTGGCCGGCGCCGCCAACAACCAGCTCGCCAACGAGCACCGGGACGGCCAGGCGCTGCACGACCGCGAGATCCTCTACGCGCCCGACTTCGTGGTGAACGCCGGCGGCCTCATCAACGTCTACAACGAGCTCTCCGGCGGCTACAACCGCGAGCGTGCCCTGCGGATGACCCGCGGCATCTACCTGAACCTGATGCGGGTCTTCGAGATCTCGCGCACCAAGCAGATCCCCACCTACATCGCCGCCGACCATCTCGCCGAGGAGCGGATCGACACGATCCGCCGCCTGGGCTCCCGGCACTGGGGCCGCTTCATCAACAACCGGCGCTGACGCCGCCGGCCGCGCCCACCCGCTCCACGATCCGGTCGATCACCTCCTCCGCGGAGAGGTGCGCCGTATCCAGGGCGACGTAGCTCTCGTCGTAGGTCAGCGGCGAGGTCGGTCGCCTGCGGTCCCGCCGGTCGCGCTCGGTCAGCTCGGCCTCGAGCTGGCGGTGGGAGAGGCCGCGGCCGCCGGCCCGACGGAGCTGGCCCAGCCGTCGCTCGATGCGGACCTCCTCCGGAGCCTCCAGGAAGAACTTGTACGGGGTGCCGGGAAAGACCCGGGTGCCGATGTCGCGTCCCTCCATCACCGCTCCGCACTCCCCCGCCCACTGCCGCTGGAGCTCGACCAGCCGCCGCCGCACCCCCGGGTGGACGGCGGAGCGCGAGGTGGCCTCGGAGACCTCGGGAGTGCGGATCTCCTCGCCCACCGGGGCGCCGTCGAGAAGCACCTCCATCTTGCCCGCCTCGCCCAACCGAAAGCCGAGATCCAGCTCCGCGGCCACCCGCTCCGCCGCCTCCCGGTCCTCCGGATCGATGCCGAGCTGGAGCAGCTTCCACCCCACCGCCCGGTACATCGCCCCGGTCTCGAAGTAGGGCACCCCCAGCCGCTGGGCCACGCCGCGCGCGACCGTGGTCTTGCCGACGCCGGAGGGACCGTCGATGGCGACGATCAGCTTCCCGGTCACCGCGCCGGCCCTCTCGTCCGCCCCGGCGGACGCTCGCCGCGCAGCGAGGCCACCTCCGCCGGGCTGAGCCGGCGCCAGGCGCCCCTCGGCAGACCGCGGTCCGTCAGGGCGCCGATCGCCACCCGGCGCAGACGCTGCACCGGGTGGCCGATGCGGAAGAACATCTCGCGCACCTGGCGGGTCCGCCCCTCGCCGATCTCCACGGTCCACCAGGAGTACTTCTCCCCCGTGGTGCGGCGCCCCGGACGCACCCGGGCCGGCGCCGTGCGCCGCCCGTCGAGCACCACGCCCCGCTCGAGGCTCGCGACGGCGCTCTCGCCGGGCACCCCCTTGACCTTGACCTCGTACCGCTTGACGCAGCCGTGACGCGGGTGGGAGACCCGCTGCGCCAGGTCGCCGTCGTCCGTGAGCAGCAGCAGCCCCTCGGTGTGGTAGTCCAGCCGGCCCACCGGGAAGACGCGCCGCCGGTACCGGGCCGGCACGAGGTCCATCACCGTGGGCCGGCCCCGCGTGTCGCTGCGGGAGGTGAGCACGCCGTCGGGCTTGTTGAGCAGCAGGTAGACGCCCGGGGCGCGCGCCGCCACCCGGCGGCCGTCCACCTTGACGGCGTCGTCGGGCTCCACCTTGTCGCCGAGGGTGGCGACCCGGCCGTTGACCGTGACCCGGCCCTCGCGGATCAGCCTCTCGGCCCCCCGGCGCGAGGCCACCCCGGCGCGGGCGATCACCTTCTGCAGCCGCTCGCCGGTCATTCCGATGACGCCGCCGCCTCTTCGACGGCTCTCCCGCTGCCGGGCTGGGCCAGCTCCTCGAACTCCTCGAGGGGAGGCAGGTCCTGGAGCGAGCTCAGCCCGAACTGGACCAGGAACTCCCGGGTGGTGGCGTAGAGGAAGGGCTTGCCCACCACGGGCTTGCGGCCGGCGATGCGGATCAGCCGCCGCTCCAGGAGGGTCTTGAGGACCGCGGAGGAGTTGACCCCTCTGAGCTCCTGGATCTCCGGCCCGCTCACCGGCTGCCGGTAGGCCACGATGGCCAGGGTCTCGAGCGCCGCCATCGACAGCCGCTGCCGGCCGCGGATGTCGAAGAAACGGCGCAGCCAGCCCGCCAGCTCCGGGCGGGTGGCGAGACGCACCCCCCCGGCGACGCGCTCGGCCATGACCCCCCGGTTGGGCCTCTCGGCGTAGCGCTCGAGCACCGCGTCCACGGCTGCGAGAACCCGCTTCCGGTCGTCGTCGGGGAAGAGCTCCAGCAGCCGCGGCTCGCCGATGGGCTCGTTGGCGGCGAAGAGGACGGCCTCGACCACCGCCTCGATCTCGGCCTGCTCCGTCACGACGGCACGCTCTCGCGCTCTTCGTCGGAGACCGCCCGATCGGTGCGGTAGAGGAGCAGCTCCCCCGCCCCGGTGCCGTGCAGCCGCACCAGCCGCAGCCGCAGCAGCTCCAGGACGGCCAGAAACGCCGCCACCGCCTCGCCCCGGGAGCTGCGCCGTCGGAGGTCGTCCAGCAGGTCGATCGGCCGAGCCGGCGCCAACCGCTCGAGCAGGCGGTCGAACTGCTTCCGGACCGACCAGGTCTCCACCGCCAGCCGCAGCGCGTGCGGGTGCTCGCGGTCGTAGCGCTCGATGACCTGGCCGAACGCCTTGAGCAGGTCGTAGAGCGACACCTCGCCCAGATCGAGCCGCTCGTCGGGATCGGCGTCGGGCAGGTCCGGCTCGCGGGTCCAGATTCCCATCCGCAGGCCGTGGATCTCGGCCAGGGACTGGGAGGCCTCCTTCAGACGCCGGTACTCCAGCAGCCGCTCCACCAGCTCCTGACGGGGGTCCTCCTCGGGCTCGTCGCCGTCGGCGCGGCGCGGGAGGAGCATCCGCGACTTGAGCTGGATGAGGAGCGCCGCCTCGTAGAGGTACTCGGCGGCCACGTCGAGGTCGAGCTCCTCCATCAATCCCAGGTACTCGTGGAACTGGTCGCAGATCAGCGTCACGGGGATGTCGGAGATCTCCACCTCGTTGACCCGGACCAGGTGCAGGAGCAGGTCCAAAGGGCCCTCGAAGACGGGGAGACGGACCCGCCACTCGGCCGGCAGGCCGGAGCCGGTCTCCGTCGCCGCGGTCACGGCTACGACCCCTCCCCCAGACCGTAGTCGAGCGAGATCGCCCGCCGCACCTCGTCCATGGTCTCGCGGGCGCGCTCGCGCGCCGTGGCGCTGCCGTCGCGGATCACGTCGCGCAGGGTGTCGGGCCGGCGCAGCAGCTCTTCGCGGCGGTCGCGGATGGGCGTCAGAAACTCGTTGATCCGCTCCGCCAGGAGCCTCTTGTCGTCCACGCAGCCGATTCGCGCCAGCCGGCAGTCGTTCTCGACCCGCCGGCAGACTTCCGGCGGCGACACCAGGAGGTGAAAGTCGAACAGGTTGCACTCGTCGGGGTGTCCGGGGTCCTTCCGACGCAGCCGCTTCGGGTCGGTGAACATCTGCATGCACTTC
>JAWWBN010000160.1:0-9014 GCA_033720955.1 Thermoanaerobaculia bacterium
GGCGCTCCCGGCCGCCGGCCACCAGCGTCGCCCGCGTGTCGAGACCGGCCGGCCCGGGGAAGGCGCGCAGCCCGAGCCATCCGGCCGGGACGGCCTCGTTGCGCAGCAGCACCGGGGGGCCGCCGTTCTGGGTGAGCACCAGATCCACGTCGCCGTCGGCGTCCAGATCGCCGGCAGCGAGACCGCGGCCCACCCGCGGCTCGGCCAGGGCGGCGGCCACCACCGGCTCGAACCGCTCCTCGCCGGGGACCCGGCGGAAGAGCTGCACCGGCTGGGCGTAGGTCTGGCCCGGCCGCAGCGCCTGGATCTCCGGCTCGATGTGCCCGTTGGCCAGCGCCACGTCGCTCCAGCCGTCGAGGTCGAGGTCGGCCACCAGGGTGCCGAAGGCCAGCGTCATCAGGGTCGGCAGGCCGAGACCCAGCGGCGCCGCGTCGTCCGAGTAGAGGCCCCCCGGGCGGGAGCGGAAGACGGCGCTCATCTCCTGAGCGAAGTTGCCGACCACGATGTCCGCCGGCCCCGCCCCGGAGAGGTCGCCGGCGTCGATCCCCATCCCCCCCCGGGGCGCCCCGGAGGCGCCGAAGGCGATGCCCGCCTCGACGCCCCGCTCCTCGAAAGAGCCGTCGCCGCGGTTGACGAAGAGGAAGTTGCGGGTCGTGTCGTTGGCCACCGCCAGGTCGGGCCAGCCGTCGTCGTTCGCGTCGAGCGGCACCACCCCCAGGGTCTTGCCCTCGGACAGCTCGAGCCCCGCCTCCGCCGTCGCGTCGCGGAATCTGCCGTCGCCCCGGTTGAGCAGCAGGCGGTTGCTGGCGCCGGGATAGACCTCGGGGGTGCAGTAGGTGCGGTGGACCCCGTCCGGCACGCAGGCGACGTCGGTCTCGGGGCTCCAGGTGACGTAGCGCCCCACGTAGAGGTCGTGGCGGCCGTCCCGGTCCACGTCCACGAAGGCCGCGCCGGAGCCGAAGCCCGGCGCGAGCTCCGCCAGGGCCTCCGAGGCGTCCTCGAAGCCCCCGTCCCCGCGGTTCCGCAGCAGGAAGTCCTCTCCGACGGCCGAGACGAAGAGGTCGGCGTCGCCGTCGCCCTCGACGTCCCCGACCGCGGCGCCCATCCCCACCGCCCGGATCCTCGCGCCGGCGCGCTCGCTGACCTCCTCGAACCGCCAGCCGCCCAGGTACCGGTAGAGAGCCGAGGCCCCCTGCGGCGACCCGTCCACGAAGAAGAGGTCTTCGAGGCCGTCGCCGTCGAAGTCGAGGAGGGCCACCCCGGATCCCATGGTCTCGGGCAGCCGCCGGTCCACCGTGGCGCCGTTCGCATGCACGAAGGCGATCCCCGAGCCGCCGGTCGCGTCGGTGAACGGCTCCCGCGGCGGGCCCGGCGGCGGCTCTTCCACGGACCGCCGCTCCCCGCACCCGGCCGCGAAGAGCACCAGCAGCGCGACGCACCCCAGCGGCCGGCGGCGGGACCGTCTCACTCCATCAGCCCGTGCTTGCGCAGGTAGTAGGCCATGTTGCGCTCGTCGATCCCCAGCCGCTTGGCCGCCTCCCGCTTGACCCCTCCGGCCGCATCCAGCGCCTCCCGCAGGAGCCGCCTCTCCTCGGCCGCCAGCGCGTCGCGCAGCGTCGCCGGCCGCCCGGGGCGAGCCTCCGGCGAAGAGCCCCCCTCGCCGAAGGGGAGGCTCCGCGGGGTGATCTCTTCGCCTCTCTCCAGCAGGACGGCGCGCTCGAGCACGTTGCGCAGCTCGCGGACGTTCCCGGGCCAGGGGTAGGCCAGGAGCCGCGCCAGCGCCTCCTCACCCAGGGCCATCGGCCCCCGGCCGAGCCGCGCCGCGAACTCGGCGGCGAAGAGGCGCGCCAGGAGCTCGATGTCCTCGCGGCGCTCGCGGAGCGGCGGGATCTCGATCTCGAAGACGTGGATCCTGTAGAAGAGATCCTCCCGGAAGCTCCCCTCCTCGACCCTCTCCCGCAGGCGGGCGTTGGTGGAGCAGATCAGCCGGACGTCCACCCAGGTCGGCTCGCTGTCGCCGACCCTCTCGAACTGGCCGGTCTCGAGCACCCGCAGCACCTTGGCCTGCGCCCGCGGCGAGAGCGCGTCCACCTCGTCGAGCAGGAGGGTGCCGCGGTCGGCGATCCGGAAGCGGCCGTCGCGGTCGGCGACGGCGCCGGTGAAGGCGCCCTTGCGGTGGCCGAAGAACTCGCTCTCCAGCAGCTCCTCGGGCACCGCGGCGCAGTTGACGGCGACGAAGGGCCCGCCGGCCCGCGGACTGCGCCGGTGGATGAGCCGCGCCACCTCCTCCTTGCCGGTGCCCGTCTCCCCCTGCAGCAGGACCGTGGTGTCGGCCGGCGCCGCGGTCTCCGCGAGCTCCACCACCCGGCGCCAGCCCGGCGACTCGCCGACCGGCTCCGGCCGCTCGGGCAGCGACCCGGCGCGGGAGCGCAGATAGGCCAGCTCCCGGGTGCGGCTGGACCGCGTCAGCACCTCGTCGAGGACCAGGGTCAGCTCGTCGGGGTCGGTCGGCTTGAGCAGGTAGTCGGCGGCGCCGGCGCGAACGCACTCCACCGCCGAGCGCACCGTGCCGTAGGCGGTGAGAACGACCACCGGCGGACCGCTCCGCGCGCCGATCTCCCGCACCAGCTCCAGCCCGTCCCGCTCGGGCATCTTGAGGTCGGTGACCACCACGTCGACGCCCGCCAGCCGCTTCGGCTCGAGCGCCTGGTCCACCGAGCCGGCGGCGCGCACGCGGAAGCCCTTCTCCCCGAGAAGAGCCGAGAGCGACTCGCGCACGTAGGCCTCGTCGTCCACCACCAGGACGGTGCCCCGCCGGGAGCCGCTCACGCCGGCGCCCCCTCCGCCCTGGGCTCGGCCCCCGCGGTGCCGGCGGCCGGGAGGCGGATCTCGAACAGGGCGCCGCCCCCCGGCGCGTTGGCGGCCGAGATCCGCCCGCCGTGGTCGCGGACGATGCCGTGGCAGAGGGCGAGCCCAAGGCCGGTCGAGCCGCGGGTCGAGTAGAAGGGCTCGAACAGGTGGTCCAGCGCCTCGGCGGCCAGGCCCGGTCCGTCGTCGCGCAGGCGGGCGACCACCTCGTCCCCCGTCCGCTCGAGCTCGACCTCGATCCGCCCCCCCGCCTCCAGCTCCTCGCAGGCGTTCAGCAGGAGGTTCAGGAAGAGCTGGCCCAGAGCCACGCGGTTGCCCGCCACCCGCAGGGCCCCTCCGGACGCGCCGCCGCGGACGACGATGGCCACCTCGGGGAACCGCGGCGCGAGGAACTCGGCCGCCTCCCGGACCGGCCCGGCCAGGTCCACCACCTCCCTGGGCGAGCGCGCCGGGTCGGAGAAGGCCAGCACCCGGCGGACGATGGCGGCGGCGCGGTCGAGCCCCTCCCGCACCTGCCGGGCCCGGAGTCGGGCCGCGTCGGCCCGACCCGACTCGAGGTCGCCCTCCAGCAGGCTCAGGTAGTTGGCCATCCCCTCCAGCGGGTTGTTGACCTCGTGCGCGACGCCGGCGGCGAAGCGGCCGACGCTGGCCAGACGCTCGGAGTGCAGCAGGCCGCGCTCCAGCTCGCGGACCCGGCGCTCGTGCTCGACCGCGGCCTCCGCCCGAGCCCGCTGGCGCATCTGCCGGAGGGCCAGGGCGACGGCGGCGGAGACGGCTACGATGACGGTCAGGTTCCAGATCACCGTCCGCCGGTAGCCGCGGGCCAGGCTGGCCGCGGAGCGCTCCATCTCGCTCGCCTCGCGCCGCGCCGACAGCCAGAGCTCGACCGGCGGCTCCCACCGTCCGTCCTCGATCCGCACCGCGGCCGCGAGCTCCTCCCGGGGCTCGGCAGGAGGTCTCCTCGAGAGCGTCAGCGCCCCCAGAAAGGGGTCCTCCCCCTCCCCGAGGACCCTCGCGGGGTCCGCCCAGCCCGCGAGGAGCGCGCCGGCCGACCCGGGGATCGACAGGCGGGTGGCCACCAGGCCCTCCGCCGCCGGCGGCGGCTCCCACCCTGGCGGGAGGACCGTCGCCACGCCCTCGCGGCGGCCGACGATCGTCGCCGGGCCGGTCGGGGTGATCAGCTCCAGCCGCTCCAGCGGAGGGTGCGCCTGCAGAAAGAGGAGCAGGGCGCCCTCGGCATTGAGCCGCGCCCAGCGCCGCACCATCGGGTCGCCGCTCAGCATCCGACCGGGGAGCTCGCGCAGCGGCTCGGACTCCGCCAGGAAGACCAGGTCCGCCTGCAGGGCGGCGAGCCGGGCTCGGAAGGCCTGGGCGCGCTCCTCCAGACGCAGACCCATCTCGCTGCGCGCCAGCCGCCGGGCGTCGCCCCGGGCGTGCACGATCTCGCGGATCGCCGCCGCGTTGACCACCACGAGCGCCGCCAACAGGGCCACGGTGGCCGCGAGGGCCGCCCAGCGGGGCGAGAACACACTCCTGCCGTTCACGAGGCGACGCCGCATCTCCGCTTCCCGCCGCAGACCATACCTCAGGCCCCGGGGATCGGCGAGGGCGGGGAGCGCGCGGGCCCGCCCCTCAGAACCGGCGCCCGATGGACAGGTAGGGCTCCTGGTACCTGCGCGCCGAGCGTCCCCAGACCCACTGGTTGAAGCCCGCCTCCACCCACCACTCCCGATCGCGGCCGAAGTCGCGGAAGAGCCCCGCCCCGACCACCACGACGCTGGCGTCGGGGAAGCAGTTGCGCGGCGAGCAGCCGAAGCGGTCCTCCGGGTCGCGGCCCGGCGACTCGTTGCCGACGCTCTGGACCCAGCGCACGGCGACCTTCCCGACGAGGTCCCTCCACGGCAGGGGATGGCCCACCTCGAGAAGCAGCGGGATCTCGTCGCTCAGGTTCGTCGTGCGGTAGTTGTAGCCGAGCTCGAGGTTCACCCAGCCGCCGCCGCACAGCGAGCGGCTGGCCAGGAAGCTCACGCCGTAATCCTCGCCCAGGAGGCCCCGCCACTCGGGGCTGACGCCCCGGAAGACCGCCTCCTCCACGTCGCCGTCGAGATCGTCCTCGTCCGGGCCGAAGAGATGGCGGTCGTACGGCCCCGGCAGGTCGTAGAGGTAGGAGGTGCGCAGACGGAAGGCGATCGCCATCGGCCACCGGCCCTGCCGCAGCCGGAGCTTGGCGCCGAGGAACGCCTCTGAGAACCCGGCGTTGTGCTCCTGGTCGCCGGGCGGACCCTCGTATCCGTCCAGGTAGAGCAGCAGAAAGCTGAGGGAGAGACGGCGGCTCACGCCGACCTCGCCCCCGGTGTACAGGTAGCGGAAGTCGTGCTCGCTGTCGTGGCGCCGCACCTCCCCGCGTGGGCTCCAGGAGGTGGCGGCGGTCTTCACGCTCAGGCCGAGCTGCACCTCGCCGTGGCCCGGCTCGGGGAGCCAGGCGCCGCCCGCCCGGGCGCGGAGCGGGCAGAGGAGGAGAAGAAGCAGAGCGGTCGCGGCGGCGCTCGCGGCGGGGGCGGCGGGGGTGGGGGCGCGACGGGACATCGGGTGCGGCTCGGGGGAGTGCGGACGGCTCTCTCGACGGGCGCCCTCTCCTCTCGCAAAGCCGGCACCAGCCACCGCGGGCTCCCCGGGGATCCGCGCAACTGTCTGATCGATAGGGGTTTGCGACAACCGACCCGGGATCTCTCTCCCGGCCCCTCCCGCCTGGCGGCCATAGAGCCTACGATGGGTCTCCATCCCTTCTGCGAGGTGTCCACGGCTCGACGCGACGCCTATAATCCCGACGGGATCGGAACCTGAGGTGTCGGCCAAGACCAGGACCCTGCTCGCTCTCGGGGTGGTGGCCGTCGCGGTGGCGGCGCTGCTGGTGCCCCGTCTGCGCGAGGCCCGCGGGGAGGACGTCACCCCCGCGGAGGATTCCGAGCCGCTCGAGGTCGAAGTCCGGAGGCTCGCTCCGGGCCGCCTCGTCGAGCGCCTCGCCACCGTGGGGACTCTCCTGCCCGACGAGCGGGTCGTTCTGCGCAGCGAGATCGCCGGGGTCCTCGAGTCGATCCACTTCGACGAGGGGTCGCGGGTGCGGCGCGGCGACCTGCTGGCCAGGCTGGACGACGCCGAGCTCGCGGCCGAGCGCGACCGCGCCCACCACCGGGTGGAGCTCGCCAGCCGGCGCGAGGCGCGCCAGAAGGACCTCCTGGAGCAGGGGCTCACCAGCCAGGAGGAGTACGACCTGGCGCTGTCGCAGCTCGAGGTGCTCCAGGCCGAGCTGCGGCTGGCCCAGGCGCAGCTCGACAAGACCGAGCTGCGCGCCCCCTTCGACGGTCGGGTGGGGCTGCGCTCCGTGAGCGAGGGGGCCACGGTGGATCGCGACACCCCGATCGCCTCGCTCCAGCGCCTCGACCCGATCAAGGTGGAGTTCTCGGTGCCCGAGAGCTACGCCTCGCGGCTGCGGCCCGGGACCCGCGTCCGGTTCCGCGTGAAGGGAAGCGACCGGGACCACGAGGCCACGGTCTACGCCGCCGAGCCCGCGGTGGATCCGGAGACCCGCTCCCTGGCCGTCCGCGCCCGCGCCCCCAACCCCCACGACGAGCTGCTGCCCGGGGCCTTCGCCGACGTCGAGCTGGCGGTCCGCGAGGTCGAGGACGCCCTCACCGTCCCCGCCCTGGCGGTGATCCCCGAGCTGGGGGGCAAGAAGGTCTTCGTGCTCGAGGAGGGCCGGGCCCAGGCGCGCCGGGTGGAGACCGGGGTGCGGTCGGAGACCGAGGTGCAGATCACCGCCGGGCTCGAGCCGGGCGAGAAGGTGATCGTGAGCGCCATCCAGCGCCTCGCCTCCGGCCTGCCGGTGCGCGAGAGGCCGGCCTCGTGAGCCTCTACTCGCTCTCCATCCGCCGGCCGGTCCTGGCGATCGTGATGTCGCTCGCGATCCTGCTCTTCGGCGCCCTCGGCTTCCGCAACCTGGGGGTGCGGGAGTTCCCCTCGGTGGACGCGCCCCTGATCACCGTCGTCACCGACTATCGGGGCGCCAGCGGCGAGGTGATCGAGTCGCAGATCACCGAGCCGCTGGAGGAGTCGATCAACGGCATCGACGGCATCCGCACCCTGACCTCGGTCTCCCGCGAGGGCCGCTCTACGATCCAGGTGGAGTTCGACCTCGGAGCCGACCTCGAGCGCGCCGCCAACGACGTGCGCGACCGGGTCTTCCGGGCGCAGCGCAACCTGCCGCCGGACGTCGAGCCGCCGTCGATCTCCAAGGCCGACGCCGACGCCAACCCGGTGATGGCGCTGGCCATCGGCAGCGACCAGCGCAACCTGCTGGAGCTGACGCGGTTCGCCGACGACGTCTTCGTGGAGCGGCTGCAGACGATCCCCGGGGTCTCCCGGGTGGACATCTGGGGCTCCAAGACCCAGGCCATGCGGCTGTGGCTCGACCCGCGGAAGCTGGCCTCCTACGGCCTCTCGCCCATGGACGTGCGCGACGCGGTGCGGCGCGAGAACGTGGAGCTGCCGGCCGGCCGTATCGAGGGCCGGGACGTCGAGCTCACGGTGCGCACCATGAGCCGTCTGGAGACCCCCGAGGAGTTCAACGACCTCATCCTCAAGGAGGACCCCAGCGGCATCGTGCGTCTGCGCGACGTCGGCCGCGCCGAGCTCGGCCCCCAGAACCAGCGCACCGTGCTGCGCCGCAACGGGGTGCCGATGGTGGCGTTGGCCATCCGGCCCCAGCCCGGCTCGAACTACGTCGAGATCGCCGACGAGGTGCGGCGGCGGGTGGCGCTGATCGAGCGCCACCTGGCCCCCGACATCGAGCTTTCCTACGCCTTCGACAGCTCGGTCTTCATCCGCCGCTCCATCGCCGAGGTGCAGCAGACCATCTTCCTCGCGCTGGGGCTGGTGGTGCTGGTGATCTTCGCCTTCCTGCGCGACTGGCGCACCACCCTGATCCCGGTGGCGGTGATCCCGGTCTCGCTGGTGGGCGCCTTCTTCGTGATGCACGCCGCCGGCTTCTCGATCAACGTCCTGACGCTGCTGGCGCTGGTGCTGGCGATCGGCCTCGTGGTGGACGACGCCATCGTGGTGCTCGAGAACGTCTACTCGAAGATCGAGCGCGGGCTCGAGCCGCGCCAGGCGGGGGTGGTGGGAACGCGCGAGATCTTCTTCGCGGTGATCGCCACCACCCTGGCCCTGGTCGCGGTGCTGCTGCCGATCTTCTTCATGGGCGGCCTGACCGGACGTCTCTTCCGCGAGTTCGGCGCCACCCTGGCCGGGGCGGTGATCATCTCCTCGTTCGTCGCGCTGACCCTGACCTCGATGCTCACCACCCGGCTGCTGAAGCGCCGCGAGCGCCATCCCTGGCTCTACGAGAAAACGGAGCCGTTCTTCCGTGGCCTCACGGAGGCCTACGCCGCGAGCCTCGACGCCTTCCTCCGCCGCCGCTGGGTGGCGCTGCCGGTCCTCGTGGTCTGCCTGGGCGCCATCGCCGGCTACTCGGCCACCCTGCCGGCGGAGCTGGCGCCGCTCGAGGACCGCAGCCGGGTCGCCGCGAACTTCAAGGCCCCCGAGGGGGCCACCTACGAGTACATGGACCGCTACGTCGAGGCGGTCACCGAGATGATCCTGGCGAGCTACCCGGAGCGCGAGGAGCTGATGACCGTCACCTCGCCCGGCTTCGGCGCCTCCACCTCGATCAACTCCGCCTTCGTCCGTCTCTGGCTGGTGGACCCCGACCAGCGGGAGCGCACCCAGGGCGAGGTCGCCGACGACCTGGCGACGCGTCTCCGCGCCTTCCCCGGCGCCCGCGCCTTCGTCACCCAGGAGCCCACCATCGCGGTGGGCCGCCGCCGCGGCCAGCCGGTGCAGTTCGTGCTGCAGGCCCCCACCCTGGCGCGGCTGCAGGAGGTGCTGCCGGCCTTCCTGGAGCGCGCCGAGGCCCATCCGGCCCTCCTGACCCCCGACGTGGACCTGGTCTTCGACAAGCCCCAGCTCCGGGTCGAGATCGACCGCCAGCGGGCCCGCGACCTGGGCATCTCGGCCCTGGACGTGGCCGAAGTGCTGCAGCTCTCCCTCTCCGAGCAGCGGCTGGGGTTCTTCGTCTCCGACGGCAAGCA
>JAWWBN010000161.1:0-8901 GCA_033720955.1 Thermoanaerobaculia bacterium
CCGCCACCGCCGCCGAGCCCTCGACCAGGGTGCGGGAGGAGAGCGTCAGGTCGACCAGCGCCTCCCGGATCTCCTCCTCTTCGACCGTGACCCACTCGTCCACCAGCTCGGCGCAGAGGGGGAGGGTGATCGAGCCCGGCTCGAGCCCTCCGGCCGTGGCGTCCGAGAGGGTCTCCTCGGCGGTCAGCTCCACGATCCCCCCCGCCGCCACCGACTCCTGCATCACGGGGGAGGCGGCGGGCGAGCAGCCGACCACCCGGGTGCCCGGACGCTCCGCCCGCAGCCAGGCGGCGACGCCGGAGATCAGCCCGCCCCCTCCCACCGCCACGTAGACCTCGTCCACCCGCGGAAGGGTGCGGCCGATCTCCACCCCCACGGTGCCCTGCCCGGCCACCACCAGCGGGTCGTTGTAGGGGGAGAGGTAGGTCATCCCGCGCTCTTCGGCGTGGCGCCGCGCGGCGAGCTCGGCGCACACCGGATCGCCCTCCACCCGCCGCACCCGGGGCCCGTGACGCTCGATGGCCGCCACCTTCCCGGGACGGGCGGCGGCGGGCACGAAGACCTCGGCCGCCACCCCCAGCCGCCCCGCCGCGTAGGCCACCGCCGCCCCGTGATTGCCGGTGGAGGCGGCCACCACCCCGCGACGGCGCTCCGCGTCGCCCA
Organism: Thermoanaerobaculia bacterium; assembly: GCA_033720955.1. Taxonomy (GTDB): domain Bacteria; phylum Acidobacteriota; class Thermoanaerobaculia; order Multivoradales; family JAHEKO01; genus JAWWBN01. Next base: position 664 of record JAWWBN010000161.1, read on the forward strand.
GGGCCAGCAGCCGGTGGAAGGCGCCGCGCACCTTGAAGGAGCCGGTGTGCTGGAGGTTCTCCGCCTTGAGGACCACCGTAGCCCCGGTCCGCTCCGACAGGTCGGGAGCGGGCAGGAGAGGGGTCTCGACCACCCAGGGCGCGAGGCGCCGAGCCGCCGCGGCCACCGCGGACGCCAGCTCGGCCGGGGACGGCGCCTCAGACACCCACCAGCACTCCCGCCGCGGGCTCGCCCGTCAGCCTCTCGACCGCCCGCACGTACCAGCCGAGCTGCCGTACGTACCTGGGCGGCGGCTCCCCGCCGGCGAGGTCGGTCTTGAAGTCCACCACCGTCCAGCCGCCCTCGCGCCGGTAGGCCAGGTCGACGACCCCCTCCAGCAACGAGCCCTCCTCGTCGAGCCGCAGCAGGAAGGGCATCTCCCGGTGCACCCGCTCGGCGCCGCGGGCGGCGGCGACCACCGGGTGGGCCAGCGCCGCGGCCACCGCGACGGCCGCGGCCGCGGCCTCGCCCTCCTCGGCCTCGAGCTGACGGGAGTGGAAGCCTGCGAGCTCCTCCAAGAGGGAGGGCCGCGCGTCGAAGGGGGCGTCGCGGAGCACCGAGTGGACCAGGGTGCCGAAGCGCGCCCCGGCCGGACGGCCGTCGGGCCGCTCCAGCCGCACCACCCGGGGGGGCGGCGGCTCGGGCTCGGGTCCGCGCTCCACCTCGGTCACCGCCGTCAGCCGCACGCCGGGCCGGGCGCCCAGCTCCCGCAGCCGCTCCCCCGCCTCGCGCCAGCGGTGGTAGCGCTCCAGACCGGCGCGCGCCACCCCGGGGTCGTCCCCCTCGGCCAGGATCTCCTCCTGGACCAGGCCGAAGCGCGACGGCACCTCGAGCTCGAGGACCGCCGGATCCCACCAGACCACCTGGTGATCGCCGCGCTCCGGGCGGTGGAGACCGGGTTGCACGGAGATCTCCCCCTCGCGGTCCAGCTCGGCGGGGCGCTCCAGGACCGACGCGGGGCCGAAGTCGGGACAGCCGGGGGCCGGCCGCGCCTCCCGCCACCGCTCGCGCGGCGGGTAGAGGGCGGGATTCAGGCAGGAGGTCCAGCCGCTCTGCCACTTCTCGTCGCCCACCACCGGGACCACCAGCAGGTCCCGTGCCCGGGTGGCCGCGACGTAGGCGATGCGGGCCCCTTCGGCCTCCTCCCTCGCCGTCTCGAGCTCGGCGTTCTCCACCAGCTCCCACGGCGAGAGCCCCAGCAGCCGGCGGGCGGCGAGGCCGGCCCCGGCGTCCACGAAGCCGCTGGGCTCCCGGCTGGCGGGCCGCGCCGTGGGGTCGGCCAGGACCACCACCGGGTACTGCAGGCCCTTGGCGCGGTGCACCGTGATCAGCCGCACCCCGGCGGCCGACTCGTCGATCGGCGGGGCCGGTCGGGAGGTGAGCCGCTCGGCCTCGGCCAGGAGCTGCTCGACGAAGCCGCGGAAGGAGAGACCGCCGGAGCGCTCGAAGGTCCGGGCGCGGTCGAGGAGCTGCTGCACGTTGGCCAGCGCCTGGCTGCCCGCCGGGCGCACCGCGAAGGCGGCGTGCGACCGGCCCGCCTGGAGCAGGCGGTGGAGGGTGGCGGCGATCGGCACCCGGTTCCGCTCGCGGTGCAGCCGGGCCAGGAGTTCGAGCGCCTCGAGAATCGGCTCGAAGACCGCGCCGACGCCTTCGGGGGCCGGCCGGAAGGGGTGCAGCCGGCCCGCCTCGAGCCGGAAGCGCAGCAGCAGGTCGTCGGGGAGGGCGAAGAGCGCCCCCTTCAGGGCGGCGAAGACGGCCAGCTCGTCGTCGGGCCACTCGATCGCCACCAGGGCGGTGCGGAGGGTCTCGACCTCCTCTCGCTGATGCAGCGAGCGGCCGCCCTCGAGCACGTAGGGGACGCCGCGGGTCTCGAGCTCGCCGGCGTACTCCTGCGCCAGGTCGCGGCCCCAGGAGGCGAAGCGGCGGAACTCGAGACAGACGTGCCGCGGCTCCACGGGCACCTGGCGCCCCCCCTCCTCCACCGTCCACCCGCTCTCCCGGGTGAGCCAGTCCACGAAGGCGGCGACCGCGGGCGGCAGCGACTCCTCGATGGCACGGCCGCTGACCCGGCCCCACGGACCGTAGGGCCGCGGCACCGGCAGCGCCACCACCGAGGGCCGCTCCGAAGGCTCCGGCCGGTGCTTCTCGAGCGCCACGTAGCCCGGCTGCCCGGTGCGCTCGTCGCGCTCCAGGGCCGGGGCGAAGGCGGCGTTGACCGCCTCCTGGATCGGCCGCTGCGAGCGGAAGCTGGTGGAGAGGTAGACCATCCCCACGCCGGCCTCCTCCAGCCGCTCCCTGAGCTCCTGGTAGAGGACCACGTCGGCGCGGCGGAAGCGGTAGATCGACTGCTTCGGGTCGCCCACCGCGAACAGCTTGCCCGGAACCGGGCGCGCCGCGCGCCAGTCGTCCTGGTCGGGCTCGTCGGCGGCCAGCAGCAGGATCAGCTCGATCTGCAGCGGGTCGGTGTCCTGGAGCTCGTCCACGAAGAGGTGGGTGAAGCGCTCCTGGAGGCCGGCGCGCACCTCCCGGCTCGAGCGCACCAGGTCGCGCGCCGAGAGGAGCAGGTCGAGGAAGTCCAGCCGCCCGGTGCGCCGCTTGAGATCCTCGTACTCGGCGGTCACCTCGGCCAGCTCGGCGGCCAGGCTGGCGGCGAGATCGGCCTCCGCCCAGCGCTGGAACTGCTCGCGCCGCTCGATCAGCTCGGCCCGCTTCTCCAGCGCCTCGGCTCGGGTGACTCCCTCCGCGAAGCCGGCGCCGCGCCCCTTGCGGCGGTCGCGGGCGAAGCCGCGCAGATCGAGGATCAGCCGCGCCTCGAGGGCGTCGTAGTCGCGCCGTCCCTGGGCGGCGCGCTCGGTGCGGGCGATCCAGTCGGCCAGGCTCTCCACCGGCTCGAGCGCCCGACGCAGGTAGTCGCGAGGGTTGGCGGCGCGGCGGCCCCAGGACCCGAGCTCGAGCACCCGGTCCACCAGGTCGTCCACGGCGTGCTCGCGGTCGAAGGCCTCCCGCCGCCAGGGCGCCGGGAAGTCCCGCCACTGGGCCAGATCCCATCCCGCCATGGCCAGCCGCTCCAGCGGCCCCTCGCCGCCAAAGGGCGAGGAGATCCCCAGCCGGCTCAGCGCCCGCCGCAGCCCCGAGGGCATCTCGTCCAGCCGCCGCTCGACCCAGCGCCGGAAGACCCGCTCGTAGAGGGCGCGCGCCTCGTCCTCGTCCATCTCCTCGAAGCCGGGATCGATTCGCGCCTCCACCGGACGCTCGCGCAGGATCTCGGCGCAGAACGAGTGGATGGTGCCGATCTGGGCCTCCTCGAGGTGCTCGATCGCGCGCTCCAGCCGGCGGCGCTCCTGCGGATCGCGGCTTTCGCGCCGCGCCTCGTCCAGCCGCTGCCGCAGGCGGAGCTGCATCTCGCCCGCCGCCTTGCGGGTGAAGGTCACCGCCACCATGCCCTCCACCCGGCCGCGGCCCGTCCTGAGCACGTTGACCGCCCGGTCCACCAGCACCGTGGTCTTGCCGGTGCCGGCGGCCGCCTCCACCAGGAGGCTTTCGTCGAGGGAGGTCCGGATCCGCTCGCGGGCCCGCTCGTCGGCTGGGGCGCGTCGCTTCCGGTCGCCGGTCATGGCCCTCCTCGCCGCCTCAGTCGAGGCGGCGCAGCTCCTCCAGCCGGGCCAGCGGCCGCCGCGGCTTGCGCGCCACCCGGCGCTCCTCCAGCGGCCCGCAGACCGGCCGGTAGTCGCAGAAGGCGCAGGCGCCCTCGCGCGGCGCCGCCGGCAGGAAGCCCTCCTCCACCGCCTCGCCCACGATCGCCAGCACCTGTTCGACCTGCAGCTTCTGATACTCCCCGAGCGCCACCGGGATCACGTGGTAGCCGCCGCGGCGGGTGCAGTACGAGAGCCTCCCCTCCTCCACCGGCTGCTCGAGCAGCGCCTCGGCCGCCAGGGCGTAGAGCAACGGCTGCAGCACCTCGCCTCCGCCCACCGCCAGCGAGCGCTCCGGACGCGCCCGGCCGGTCTTGTGGTCGGTGACCCGCAGCCGCCCCTCGCGCTCCTCGATCAGGTCCACCGCACCCCGCACCCGGTAGCCGTCGAGGATCACCGCCGGCTCCTCCCGGCTGCCCGCGTCGCGCCCCTCGGCGGGGGGCAGGCCGAAGCTCCACTCGAAGCGCACCGGACGCCAACCCTCCCCCTCCGCGGCCATCTGGTCGATCCAGCCTCGGAAGTCGATGCGCAGGTCGTCCATCTCCACCTTCCACACCCGCGGGATCGCCGGCGCCAGCTCCTCCTCGAAGCGACGCGCGGCGACGTCGAGCACCTCGGCCGCGGCCGCCAGCACCTCGTCGCGGTTGTCGCGGGTCACCGGCAGCAGGCCGTCCTCACGGAGCCGGGAGAGGAGGTCGAACTGCGCCTCGTGGAAGAGGCTGCCGCGGGTGAGCGGGTCGAGCCGCTCCAGGGGCGAAGGGGTCTCCCGCGGCCGCAGCCGGTGCACGCCGTGCAGCAGGAAGCGGTAGGGACAGGCGGCGTAGGCCTGGAGCGCCGTGGGCGAGTAGGCCCGCCGCCGCGGGTGCTCCTCGCGCAGCAGCCGAGCCGCCTCCGCCTGCGGCTCCACCAGCCCGTCCGACGGGTAGAAGCGCCGCCGCCAGCGCTCCGCCCGGGCGCGCAGCGAGCGGTGGAGCGGCGCGCTCACCTCGAGCAGGTAGCGGGCGCTCCCCCGTGGCGCCTCGCCGGGGGAGCGCAGCAGGGGCTCGAGCACCGAGAGGTCGAACTCGGCGTCGTCGATGGCCTGCTCCGGGTCGCGCGCCGCCGGAAAGCCGAGCACCGAGGCGGAGGCGGTCACCGCCCGCCGCTCCAGCGCCGCCAGGTCGGGCAGCTCCCCCTCGGCCGCCCGCAGCAGGTCGAGGGCGTAGAAGGAGGGCACCCGCGGCCGTCCCAGCCGCGGATCCAGGCTGGGGTAGGAGACCACCAGGCGCTCGGCCGCCGCGGCCGCCGCGATGCGCAGCAGCAGACGCTCCTCGGCGGCCCTCTCGGTGCGGGTCGGCGGAGGACCCGGCAGCCGCACCCGCCGGTGGTCCAGCAGCAGCGGATCCTCGCCGGCTCGCCGCGGGAAGCTGCCCTCCGCCAGCCCGGGCAGGAAGACCACCTCGAACTCGCGCCCCCGCGCCTCGGCGACCGTTCCCACGAACACCCGGCCGTGGCGGCTGCCGGGCGGCGCGCCGCGCAGCTCCGTGAGCCGGGCGCTCAGGGTGCGGCGCACCTCGTCGAGACCCACCGGTCCCAGCTCCGACATCGGCGCCAGCTCGGCCAGCAGGGAGAGCACCCTCTCCGGCTGCCGCAGCGACCGCGCCGCGAGCCGCTCCAGGCGGGTCAGCCAGACGCCCCACTCGGCCCGCGCCGGCAGATCGGCGAGGTCCTCGATCAGGGGCAGGGCGAAGCGCTTGAGATGGCGGATCCGCTCGACCTGGTCCAGGAGCTGGCGGCGGCGGGTGTCGTCCTCCTCGGCGACGTGCCGGGCGCGGCGGAGCAGCTCGGCCTCCAGGCCCTCGAGCCGCCGCGCCCAGCGGTCGCGGCCGCCCACCACCGCGGCGTCCACCAGCAGCCGCTCCCACTGGAAGGGCGCCGCCAGCGACCCGGCCGGCGCCGGCTCTGCGTCGGTCTCGCGCGGCTCCTCCGCGTCGGCGCCCGGCTCACCCTCGGCGACGAACTTGAAGCTGAGCTGGGGGTCGTCGGCCGGAACGTACTCCGGCTCGGCCGTCGGCGGCGCCCCCGCCTCGGCCAGCGGCGGCACCTGGCCCAGGGAGAGGTACTCGGCGAAACGCGAGGCCGACAGGTTCTCGGCGGCGCAGGTCAGCAGCGCCAGGAAGGCTCGCCCCGCCGGGTCGGGCCGGATGACGCCGCTCGAGTGCCAGGCCGGTAGATCGGCCCGCTGGAGCGCCTCCTCCACCACCGGCAGGTAGGAGAGCGGATCGCGGAGCAGCACCGCCATCGAGTCGAAGGGCCGGCCGCGAGCCGCCAGGGCGCGGATGCGTCGGGCCACCTCGACGCACTCGCGCCCCTCACCCGGCGCCGCCAGGAAGGTCACGCTGCCGTCGTCCGACTCCGCCGGGGTCTGCTCGGCCGGGTCGAAGAGGTGGCGGCGCACCCGCTCCAGCCGGCTGGCGTCGCCGGGCGTCGCCGCGTCGAGGTCCAGGGGGAGGGCGGCCAGGCACCGCCGCCACGCCGCCACCGCCCCCTCGTCGGGGGCCAGACAGAGGGCGTGCGCCCACGACGACGACGCGACGAGACGGGCGCAGAAGCGCTCTTCGGCCGGCGTGGCCAGGGGGGCGTCCAGAAAGAGGAGCGGCGGCGGGGCGGGCGCCCCGCCGCCCCCGTCGAGGGCCGCGGCGGCCAGCTCCAGCAGCCGCGCCCGGTCGGCCAGGCCCCAGCGCTCCAGACTCTCCTGCCGGCGAGCCCGGAGACGGGCCAGGTCGCGGCCGGGGGCGCCGGCGCCCTCCAGCTCCTCGGCCGCGATCTCCCAGAGGGAGAGCTCGCCCAGGGTGCGCGCCAGCGCAGCGGCGAAGCCGGGCAACGAGGCCACCTCGTCGAAGTAGGCCAGCTCCCCGGCGTCCAGGGCGGCGGCGGCGGAGCGGGCGGCGAGCGCCTCCGCCCCGAGGGCGCTGACGGGGGCGAGCCCGCGGCGGGCGAGCTCCGGGACCGCGAGCTCCGCCGCCAGCTCTGCCAGGGTCGCGCCGCGGGCCCCGAGGAGGCCGTCGCCGGCGCGAGCCAGGTCGGCCAGGAGATCGCGGGCGGCGCCCCGGGTGGCGGCTACCACCCACACCCCGCGGCCGGGGGGTGCGGCCTCCAGCCGCTCGCGCGCCGCGGCGAGCAGCCGCCGGTTGGAGGCCGAGACCGCCAGGCCGCGGGATCCGACCGCGCTCACCCCGACCCCGGTCCGGCGCCGCTGAGTCGGCGGCGGATACGCTCCACCGCCGCGACGATGGGGGCGGGATCGAGCTCCGTCAGCCGCCGGCGCTCCATCAGCACCCGCCCGTCCACCAGCACCGTGCTCACATCGTCGGCCCGCGCGGAGTAGACGAGAGCCGAATAGGGATCGAATTCCGGCGTCAGGTGGGGAGCTCCCCTCTCGACCACGATCAGGTCGGCACGCTTCCCCGGCTCGAGGGAGCCGATGCGCTCCCCCAGCCCGATGGCCCGGGCGCCCTCCGACGTGGCCAGAGAAAGGGCGCGGCGGGCGTCCAACGCGGTGGGGTCCCGGAGCACCAGCTTGGCCAGCTTCGCGGCGGTGTCGATCTCCTGCCACAGGTCCAGGTCGTTGTTCGACGCCGCCCCGTCCGTGCCCAGACCCACCGGCACCCCGGCGGCCAGGAGAGCCGCCACCGGCGCGGCCCCGGCGGCGACCTTCATGTTCGACTGCGGGCAGTGGACCACGCCCACCCCGCGCCGGGCGAGCAGCTCGATCTCGCCGGGGTCGGGCCAGACCATGTGGGCGGCGATCACCCCGGGGCCCAGGATGCCGAGCGCGTCCGCCCATTCCACCGGCCGCCGCCCGGTGGCGGCGACGGTGCGCTCGACCTCGGCGGCGTCTTCGGCCAGGTGGATCAGGAGCGGCGCGTCGTACTCGGCGGCCAGCGCCGCCGCCTGGCGTAGGTGGGGCTCGGAGACGGTGTAGACGGAGTGCGGCGCCACCGCAGGGGTCACCCGGGGGTGGTCCCGCCACCGCGCCAGAAAGCTCCTGGTGTAGGCCACCGCCTCCTCCCAGGTCGGGTGGTCGGGGGCGGGGAAGTCGATCAGCGTCTCGCCCAGCACCGCCCGCAGGCCGCACGCCTCCGCCTCCTCGGCGATGGCGTCCTCGTAGTAGTACATGTCCACGAAGGTGGTGACGCCGCCGCGGATCATCTCCCAGCAGGCCAGCCGGGTGCCCCAGCGCACGAACTCCTCGTCCACCCACTCCGCCTCGGCCGGGAAGATCACCTCCTCCAGCCAGGTCATGAGCGGCAGGTCGTCGGCGAGGCCGCGGAAGAGGGTCATGGGGGCGTGAGTGTGGGCGTTGATCAGCCCCGGCAGGATCCACCCGCCTCCGGCGTCCACGACGCGCCCCCCGGGGTAGCGCTCGGCGATCTCCTCCGCCGGGCCGACCGCGGCGCGCTCGGCGCCGACGATCGCCACGGCGCCCTCGGCGATGACCGGCGCGGCGGCGTCCCTCGCCCCCCCC
>JAWWBN010000162.1:0-8883 GCA_033720955.1 Thermoanaerobaculia bacterium
CGCGCCCGCGGGCGGCCGCCGGCGGCGCGCGCCGCCGGGGCGACGTCCGGGACCATGGGGAGGTTCAGGTTGGGGCCCAGGACCAACGCCTGGCCCCAGTAGGCCATCGCGTTGCCCGGGTCCAGCCGGGCCGCCTCCTTGAACGCCCGCAGCGCCTCGGAGTGGTTGAAGCCGTAGGTCAGACGCAGACCCTGGTCGAAGAAGCGCTGCGACGCCTCGCTGTCGGTGGAGACCTCGAAGTGGTGGCTGCCCAGCCCCTCGAGCCGTGGGGCGATGGGCTCCTGGGCGGTCTCCGGGTCGGCCGCCAGGGCGCGCGGGTCGTGGATCTGCGGCGCCGCCGGCGCCGCGGAGGGGAGGGCGAGGGCCAGGACCAGCGGGAGCGCGTAGATCTTTTTCATCGGGCGATGAGGTGGGGCACGTCGGCGAGGGACCAGGGCCAGACCAGGCCCCGCGCCGTTGCCGCGACGTGGTCGGCGCCGTAGAGCCGCTCGACCAGGTAGAAGGCGGGCTCGTAGCTCATGCCGCCGCCGACCGAGGTGATGAACTTGCCGTCCACCACCAGGCGGACGTCGTGGCGCACCTCGACCTCGGGGAACATCTCCGCCAGCCGCTCGCGGTCGGCGGGGAAGGTGGTGGCTACGCGGCCGTCGAGAAGACCGGTGGCGGCGAGCGGGAAGGCGCCGTCGCAGACGGTGATCACCCATTCGGCCGCCTCCGCCGCCCTCTTGACGTAGGCCATGTAGCGGGTGTCGGCCAGATCGGCGTCCATCGACCCGCGGGTGCTGGGGATCACCAGGATGTCGGCGCGGGGAGCGTCTTCGAAGGAGTGGTGGGCCTGGACCACGATGCCCTCGAAGGTGGTCACCGGCGCCCCGTCGGCCGACACGATGGCGGTGGCGACGTAGTCGTCCGGGTCGCGGAAGAGGCTGTGCTGGAGGACGTCGTAGGGCGCCATCAGCTCGCTGTTGTAGACCCCCTCGGCGACCACGAAGAGGGCGTGCCGGACGCGGGCGGGCCCGTCGTCGGCCGCCGCTTCCCGAGCGGGGGCGCCGGCGACGGTCAGGGCCGCCAGACCCAGGACGAAGACGATCGGGCGCATGGCCGCAGCCTATCGCAACCTCGCGGGCGCCGAAGGGGTAGACTGGCCGGGCGAGATCCACCGCGAAATAGGAACCCCGCGTCCCCGGTTGATCCGGGTAGATGCGCACCCCGATGAAGCCCCGCCCCCTGGCCGCGATCCTCCTGCTGCTGGCGCTCGCCCCGCCGGCCCGGGCGGAGGGGACCGTCGGCGAGCGCGGCTCTCTCTGGGAGTGGACGGGGGTCTCTCGGGTCGTCGCGGTGGGGGACCTGCACGGCGCCCACGAGAAGCTCGTCAAGCTGCTGGCCGCGGCGGGTCTGGTGGACGGGGAGCTGGCGTGGATCGGCGGCTCCGCCCACCTGGTGGTGGCCGGTGACTTTCTCGACCGGGGCAGCGGCGACCTGGAGATCGTCGAGCTGCTCCAGCGGCTGGAGGGCGAGGCCCGGGCCGCCGGGGGCCGGGTCCACGCTCTCCTCGGCAACCACGAGGTGATGAACCTGATGCGCGACACCCGCTACGTGCATCCGGAGACCTACCGCCGCCTGGCCCGCCAGGAGAGCCGCAGGGAGCGCGCCGCGGCGTGGACGGCCTTCTGGGCCACCCGCAAGGGGCGGCTCGACGTGGGCGCGGCGCGGCTCGACTTCCAGCGCCGCTTCCCGCGCGGCTACTTCGCCCGGCAGCGGCTCTTCGGGCACGACGGCCGGTACGGGCGCTGGCTGCTGGGCCTGCCCACCGTCATCAAGCTCGACGGCATGGTCTACCTGCACGGCGGTCTGACCGCCCACTTCGCCTCTCTCGGCGTGGACGAGATCAACCGCAAGATCCTCTCCACCCTGGAGCGCCACGTGGAGGCCCGCGACGTCCTGGAGAGGGAGGGGATCGTGGGGCCGGCGATGCAGTTCGCCGAAGCGCGGGACGCCGTCCTCGCCCATCAGGAGGGCAGGCCCAACGTGCGTCTGCCCGGGATCGACGAGTGGGCGCAGGCCTTTCTCGACACCTCTGCCGAGGAGATCCTGGGCGCCGACGGGCCGCTCTGGTACCGAGGAAACTCGGTCGAGGACGAGCGCATCGAGGTGGGCAGGCTGGAGCGGTCGCTCGATCTCCTGGACGCGCGGGCGATGGTGGTGGCGCACTCCTTCACCGGCGGCAACCGAATCACCTCGCGGTTCGCCGGGCGTCTCTTTCGCCTCGACCACGGCATCTTCGAGAGCCGCCGGCCCCTCGCGCTGGTGGTGGAGGGGGGCGAGGCGCTGGTCCTGGACAGCAGCTCCGGCCTGGTGATGCGGCCGATCCGCGAGCTGCCCGTGGGCAGCCGGCGGGTGGGCGAGCCGCCGCCCACCGAGGAGGAGACGGTCCGGCTGCTGGCCGAGGGCGTGGTAGTGGACACCCGGGAGATCGGTCGGGGCAGCACCCGCCCCCGGCTGGTGGTCCTCGAGCGCAACGGCTTCCGGGGGCGCGGCGTCTTCAAGAGCGTCGAGGCGCCGGCCGAGGGGGCGGCGCCGGCCGACCGCTTCGAGCACGAGGTGGCGGCCTATCGACTCGACCGGCGTCTCGGCCTCGGCCTGGTGCCGGCCACGGTAGTGCGCCGGCTGGGCGACGAGGACGGGTCGCTCCAGTACTGGATCGAGGGGGCGGTGGACCGCGAGGCGGCCCAGGTGCACGGGCTGGAGCTCGCCAAGAGCTCGAAGACGACGCGGCGGCTCGCCCTGGGGAGGCTCTTCGACGCGTTGATCGGCAACGCGGAGCGAGAGGACTCCGACGTGCTCTGCGAGGTGCGCGGCGACGGGGTGTTCCTCATCGACCACTCGGAGGCCTTCCCCGTCTCCCACGATCTGCCGGAGACGGTCGACCCGTCCGCCGCGATCGACCCGCCCCTCGAGGCGGCTCTCCTGGGTCTGGACCGGGCGTGGGCGCGGCGGGAGCTGGGCGAGCTTCTGAGCGAGGCCCAGATCGAGGCCCTCCTCGCCCGTCGCGACCTCCTGCTGGAGCGCCGGGTCGCGACGGCCGCCCGGAGCGGGCAGGCGGTCCGCACCGGCCCCGGCCCCGACTGAGCGGAGCGGCGGCCGCGGGCGCCTACTTGGCGACGACGCCGGCGAGCCCGCCGGAGATCAGGGCGGCGACGTCCACCAGCACCCGGGGCAGGGCGAGGCCGCCGGGCGCCGCCAGGTAGCGGGTCTCCCAGACGGGGTCGAACTTCTCCTTGTACTGCCGCAGGCCCTGGAAGTTGTAGAAGTGCTCGCCGTGGCGGTAGATGAAGCCGCCGATCCGGTTCCAGAGCGGCGCGAGCTCCCGCTCCCCCAGTCCCGAGAGCGGCGCCATGCCGAGGCTGAAGTGAGCGTAGCCCTGCTCCCTGCCCCACAGCATCAGCTCCAGGAAGATGAAGTCCATCGTGCCGTACGGCGCCTCCGGCAGCGAGCGCATCAGATCGACCGTCAGCTCCTCGCGGCCGCCGCTCGCCAGGAGGTTGGCGAAGGCCACGATCCTCTCTCCGTGGCGGATCACGGCGATGGGCTGGCGGACCAGGTACTCCTCTCGGAAGAAGCCGAGCGAGAAGCCCTTCTCCCGGGTCTGCTTCTCGCTCAGCCAGGCATCGGAGACGGCTCGCAGCTCCGGCAGCGCGGCCGGCACCGACTCGGGCGGCAGGATCTCGAAGCGGCACCCCTCCTTCTCCGTCACCCGGCGGCGCACCTGCCGCAGCTCTCGGCGCCGTCCCCCCTCCAGCGAGAAGCCGGCGAGCGGCACCCGCCCGGACTCCCCCAGCGGCAGCAGCGTCAGACCCAGGTCGACGTACAGGGCGATCCGCTCTCCCGGGACCTGGTAGAAGACGGTCCGCGCCTCGTGCCGGTCGCACATCTCGCGGAAGCGCCACGCGAGCTCCGGCCGCTCCTGCAGCGGACCCACCGGCTCTCCCAGCGCCACCCAGGTGCGCTGGGAGACGGCGTACATCAGGAAGGCGGTCCTCTCCTCGTTGAACAGGATCTGCTTGTCCCCGAGCAGCACGAGCTGGGGCGTGGTGATGGGAGCCTGGCGGGCGACCTGCCACGCCGCCTCGAGCTGGTCGGGCTGGGGCGGCCCCGGCTCGGGCGGGGTCGATCGCAGGAGACGGTGGACGGCGACCAGGAAGACCAGGCCGGCGCCTCCGACCAGGGCCCGCAGGGCGCGGGGGGCGGTGGCCGGGAGGGCGAACTGCCACCAGAGCCGGTCGGAGTACTCCACCTGGCGGTGGGCGAAGAGAGTCAGCGCGGCCGCCGCCACCAGCACGATCCCCACCAGCGCCGCCCAGCCCGGGGTCCAGCGCAGCCGCGTCAGCGCCGCCCGACGGTAGAACTCCCGCCGGCAGGGGAGGAGGGCCACGAACATCAGGGCCAGAAGCGACGCCTCGACCCAGTTGCCGGCGCTCAGGAGGGCGAAGGCGAAGCCGGCGGCGAGGAGCCACAGGGTCAGGTGGTAGGCGGCGTCCACCCGCCGCTGCAGGCCCCGGGCGAGCAGGATCAGCCCCATGCCCGCCAGGCTCCCGAGCAGGTGGGAGACCTCGATCACCGGCAGCGGGATCAGCCGGTTCAGCCAGCCCAGGCGGCTGCCGGGCGGCGGCAGCGAGCCGGACAGGAAGAGCAGCGCGCCCCCGAGGAAGGTCCCCAGCGCCAGGACCTGCGGCACCACCTCCGGACCCCAGCGGCCGATCCCCTCCATCAGCCGATCGATCCGCGGGCGCTGGCGTCGCACCTCCTGGGCCGAGAGCAGGATCGCCCCGGCCACGAGGGGGAGCAGGTAGTAGAGCGAGCGGAAGACGACCAGGGCGGCCAGGGTCTCGCTCGCCTCCACCCGCGGCGAGAGGGCCACCAGCACGAAGGTGTCGAAGACGCCGAGGCCGCCGGGCACCTGGCTCACCAGGCCGGCTGTCTGGGCGACCAGGAAGACGCCCAGAAAGGCCAAGAAGTCGGGCCGGTCCGCCGGGAGCAGAACGAAGAGGACCGCGGCGGTGAGACCCCAGTCGGCGACGGAGATCGCGAGCTGGCCGAGGACGACCGGCGGCCGCGGCGGATCGACCGAGACGGGACCGAAGCGCAGCGGCTCGCGACGCATGGCGCCCGCCGCGAGGTAGGCGGCGAAGAGCGCCAGGAGCACGACGCCGGCCGCGCGGGTGGCGGCCGGCCCGATGGACAACAGCGCGGCGAGCTCCTCGGCCTCGGTGACGAAGGCGACTCCCGACAGGGTCGCCAGACCGAGGTTGAAGCTCACGAAGCCGAAGGCGACGAGCTTGGTGATCTCCTGCGCCGGGACCCCCAGCGCGGTGTAGAGGCGGAAGCGGATCGGGGTGCCGGTGAAGAGGGGGAAGCCGAGGGCGTTCGAGAAGGCGTAGGCGATGAAGGAGGGCAGGGCGATCTGGCGGTAGGGGAGCCGCCGGCGCAGGTAGTGGAAGGCCAGGGTGTCGTAGCCGGTGACCACCGCGTAGGCCGCCACCACGAGCCCCAGCGCGACGGCCACCCGGCGTGGCGGCATGGAGGCGAGCGCCGACCGCAGCTCGTGGTAGGAGATGGACTCGAGCTCGCGGTAGAGGAGCGTGACCGCCACCGAGAAGGCGACCAGCCCCAGCCAGGGCGCGAGTCGCCGCAGACGGCCGGTTCCCGCCGCCGGGTGCGCCGCGGTCATCGTCCGGTCGGGTCGGCCGTCTCGCCGCGCTCGCCCTCCTCCTCTTCCGGAGGCCGGCGCCGCTGCAGCAGCAGGTCGTAGGGAAAGGCCGACAGCCGCCGCAGGCCGGCCACCGTCGAGAGGCTGGCGCGCACGGCGCGGCGCACCTCGCCCAGGAGCACCAGCGCGTCGGCCTCCTCGATCTCGCCCTCCTCCCGCACCGCCAGCAGGCGATGCAGCGAGTACAGCCCGAAGAGTGCGGCCAGGGCGAAGAGGAAGTCGAGGCCGGAGAGGTCGAGGGCGGTGAGCAGCTTGTGGTCGGCGCCGCCCCGCGACCCGTGAAGCTGGAGGCTCAGGCGGGTGGTGGCGAAGAGGTCGGCCACCACCCCGGCGAGGGCCGCGGCGACCGTGGCCGCCAGCCCGCTGGCGAGGGAGTTGGTGGCGAGAAAGGCGGTGGCCGCGCCGCGCGGCGCCAGCTTCAGGGTGATGCTGCCGGCGCAGAGGTTCACCCCGGCGGTGGAGATGCCCGCCAGCAGGTGGATCGCCACGAGCAGGGGCACGGTGAAGATGTAGCGCTCCGGCAGGGTGGTGAACGGCCAGAGGGCGATCGTGAGCACGAAGAGCGACCCGGCCAGGCTGAGGACCCGCTTGTTGCCGACCCGGCCGGCCAGCTCGCCCCACACGGTGAAGAAGAGCACGTTGGCGAGCTGGCTGACGACCGAGAGCCCCAGCACCCACGCCATGGGAAGGCCGAGCCGCGACAGCAGGTAGACGGTGAAGAAGGGCGCCGCCAGGTTGACGGCGAAGTTCCAACTGCCGAGGAAGATCAGGAGCTTGCGGAAGTTCTCGTCGCGCAGCGGCTGGCTGAAGATCTCGCGCAGCCCGCGCTCGCGCTCGATTCGCATCCGGGGCTCGGGGATCCGGCCGAGGAATCCCACGCCGAGGAGCCCGGTGACGGCGCCCAGGAGGAAGAGCGGGCTGAAGACCGTGAGCTGGTCGCCGAAGAGCCGCTCGCCGTAGTCCACGGCGAAGCCGCTCAGCAGGGCGACTCCGGCGCCGACGGCGGTGGCGAAGGTCAGCCGCTTGGCGAAGTACCGCGGCATGAGCGGGTCGGGCACCAGGTCCCTCTTCCACGAGTTGTAGGGGGTGCTGGCAACCGCCGCGCCGGCGAAGTGGAAGAGCAGGCTCGCCAGGAGCACCGGGATCCGCAGATCCGGCGGGACGACGAGGGGGATAAGGGCGATCGCCACCCACGACAGGCGGCTGGCGAGGGAGGCGACGATCGCCAGGGCCTTGCGGCGTCGGGTGCGCTCCACCAGCAGGATGGCCGGGATCTGGAGCAGTTGGGTCAGCGGCCCGGCGGCGGCGATGAGGCCGATCACCTTGTTCGAGGCGCCGAGCAGCAGGGCGAACCCGACCAGCAGGGCGCCGCCGGTGAGGGCGCCCATCACCTGGGTGGAGACGCCGTCCAGGAGCAGCATGCGCAGCCCGTGGTCGATCTCCTCCGGTCGCAGGTGCGGCCGGGACCCGGCTCCGCCCCCGGCGACGAGACGCCCTCCGTCCCGCTGGGAGCTCACGGCACGGGGGCGGGAAGGTCGGGCGGGCGAAGCAGGCCCTCGGCCACCGGGACGAGCTCTCGGAGCAGCGCGTCGCCCTGCTCGCTCTCCACCATCGCCACCAGGATGTAGCGCCGCCAGACCGGACCCCATACGAGGGCGGAGTCGGAGTGCCACTGCTTCCAGGTGCCCGACTTGCGGAAGAGCCGGGCCAGCGGCGCGCGCTTCTCGATCACTCCGACGAACTTGTGGTGCAGCCCCGGGTCGGCCAGGTGCCCGAGCATCTGGCGGGAGCGCTCGGGGCTGATCATGCGGCCGGTGGCCAGGAGGTAGTAGAAGCGGCAGACCTGGGTGGCGGTCGCGGCGTGGGAGATCCCCGCCAGCGGGTCGGGGTGGCGGCGACCCTCCTGGGCGTATCGCTTGCCCACCCAGAGTCCGCCGCCGCGCCCCTGGTCGTAGAGGCGGTAGCGCGGGTCGGAGACGACGCTGGCGATCTTCTCGAAGCCGACCCGGTCGATGATCGCCGTGGCGGCGCTGTTGCTCGAGGTGCGGATCATCGCCGTCATCTCGGCTTGGACCTCGGGGGTCTCCTCCAGGCTCCCGTCCTCGAAGCTCTCGTAGGCTGCCAGCAGCAGGGCGATCTTGGGCAGGCTGGCGGCGTACATCATCGCGTTGCCGTTGACCTGGGCGAAGCGGGGGTGGGACGGATCCGCCAGGTCCACCAGGCAGATGCCGAGCTTCTTGCGCTGAGCGAGGGTCTTCCACGCCGGGCGCTGCTCGACGGCGCGGCGCAGACCGCGGTCGAGCTCGGGGTCCACCGACTCGCGCAGCGGCTGCCAGAGCTCGTCGGGCACCGCGACCGGCGGCAGCTCGAGCTCGGACTCGGCGGCGCCGGTCGCGGCGAGCGCTGCCAGGGCCAGGGCCGCCGCGATCGGGGCGGCGCGGACCCCGCGGTGGTGCCGGTGCCGGCGCCTACCTATCATTGCCCCCGATGACGCGTTCGACACGATTTCATCTCCTTGCCGGCCTCCTGGGGATCGTGGCGCCGCTCGGCGCCCGGGCCGCCGCCCCCGCGCTGACGTCGCCGGAGCCGGCGGTGGTCGAGGAGGCCCGGGCCTTGGTGGCGGCCATGAAGGCCGCCGAGCGAGGACCCTATACCCGCTTGCGCTGGTACTGCAACGACGGATCGGTCCTGCCGCCCGAGCCGTACGCCTGCCGCGGGCGGGGAGGCGGCCGTCAGCACGCCGAGTACAGCCCGGCGCGCGCGCGGCTGGCCGAGCTGGGCTGGTCGGTGGGAACGATCTTCGCCGCCCTCTCCTGGGAAGAGCTCTGGGACGAGGACCGCCGGCATCAGCGGCTGCGCGAGCTGCCCATGGAGCGGTTCCTCGTCGAGGCGGACGACGGGTGGGTGCTCCGCCGGGCCCGGAGCTACCGCGGGCGCGTCCAGGTGGAGGACGAGGAGGAGGCCGGCCGCGCCCTGCTGGTGCGGCTGCTGTCGCAGCCCGGCTGGACGGCGCGGAACCTCCTGCTCGCCCGCGAGGCGGTGCGGGCGGTGCCCCACCACGGCGGCGCCGACCGCACCCGCACCATCCGCCATCTGTCGCAGCAGGTGGCGGAGAG
>JAWWBN010000163.1:0-8852 GCA_033720955.1 Thermoanaerobaculia bacterium
GACTACTTCGCCAGCCTGGGGCTGTCGCTGGTGCTCTCGCCCGGCGCCGTCCGGCGGATCGCCCGCGAGGCGGCGCGTCAACCGCGGCTGGGAGCCCGCGCGCTGAACGGCGTCTTTCGCCGCGTCGTCTCGCCGCTCGAGTTCGATCCCGAGAGCCACGCCGTGGACGGCGCCCTGATGGTCGACGTGGCCGAGGTGGAGCAGGCGCTCGCGACCTGAGACGCTAGTCGGAGCGCCGTCGGCGCCAGCGGGAGACGACCGACGGAACCAGGGTCAGCGCCAGCAGCGCCGCCAGAGCGCCCACCAGGTTCGTGATCACGCCGGAGCGCTCGCTGGCCGCCACGTCCACCAGGGCGTGGCTGAAGTAGCTGTAGACCAGCAGGGTGGGCGCGAAGCCCAGGACGCTGGCGCCCAGGAACGACCGGAAGGGCAGCCCCACGAGGGCGGAGGCGTAGTTGACCACCACGAAGGGGACGGGCACCAGCCGCACCCGGAGCAGCGCCCAGAAGCCGTGCCGCTCCAGCAGCCGCTCCACCCCCGTGAGGCCCAGGCGCCCGAAGAGGTGGGCGGCCAGGTCGTGGCCGAGGCGGCGGGCGACCAGGTAGCTGGTGGTGGCCCCGAGGACCGATCCGATGAAGCTGTAGAGGGCTCCCCACCAGGTGCCAAACACCGCGCCGCCGGCGAAGACCAGGGGGGAGACCGGGATTCCCAGCGGCGACAGCACCGTCCACAGCCCGATCAGGATGGGGGCCGCCCACGGGGTCTTCTCGAGCTCGGCCAGGGCCGCGGCCAGACGCTCCTGGTCGAGCAGCGAGCCGGCCGGGGTGAAGCGCAGCAGGGCCGCCCCGGTGAGCACCAGGAGGGCCAGCAGGCCGAAGCGCAGCAGCGCTCCGGGCGGCGGCGAGGTGGCCGGCTCGTCGCCCGGCTCTACCCCCCCGGCCACCGGCTTCACTCCGGGGCGCCGGACGGCAGCGCCAGGAACTCCCGCATCTGCTCGGCCAGGATCTGCTGCGCCCTGGGATCCATGAAGTTCAGCCGCAGCTCGTTGATCACCATCACCTCGGCCTTCTCCCACTCCGCCCAGCAGTCGGCGCACACCGACTCCTGGATGGTGCGGCCCAGCTCACCGGGCTGGGGCGGCCGGGCGAGCGCTGGGGCGTCCTCGCGCAGACAGCGGCGGCAGGTCACGGCGTCGCTCATCGCACCTCCGGCTCGATCTCGCCGGGGAGCACGATGCGGCTCTCCGAGCGCTCTCTGACCTCGCGCGGGATCCGCACCAGCAGGTAGTCGTCCTGGGCCTCCCGGCGACCGCGCAGCGCCTTGACCACCTCGTCGGGCACCGCCAGCTTGAGGTAGGCGGGCCGCTTGGCGTTCTGGCGGGCGCTCTCCATCACCAGCCGCCCGATCGGCGCCACCTCGACCCTCTGCGGGTACTTCTCCAGGGCGAAGGCCAGGCGGCGGGCGTCGTCGTCCATCTCAACGGCTCCTCAGCGGCTCGCTCTCGAGCTCGCGGAAGTAGGCGATCGTCTTCTCGAGGCCCTCGGCGAGCTCCACCACCGGCTCCCACCCCAGCTCCTCGCGGGCGCGGTCGATCCGGGGCTGGCGGATCTTCGGGTCGTCCACGGGCAGGTCCTCGAAGACGATCCGGCTGGCGCTGCCCGTCGACTCGATCACCTGGCGGGCGAACTCCAGCACCGTCATCTCGGTGGGGTTGCCCACGTTGACGGGCTCGGTGAAATCGCTCTGGAGAAGCCGCCAGATCCCCTCGATCAGGTCGGAGACGTAGCAGAAGGATCGGGTCTGGCTGCCGTCGCCGAAGACGGTGAGCGGCTCGCCCGCCAGAGCCTGGTGGATGAAGGTGGGCACCACCCGGCCGTCGTGGGGGCGCATCCGCGGCCCGTAGGTGTTGAAGATCCGCACGATCCGGGTGTCGAGCCCGTGCACCCGGTGGTAGGCCATCACCATCGCCTCGGCGAACCGCTTCGCCTCGTCGTAGACCCCGCGGGGTCCGATGGGGTTCACGTTGCCCCAGTAGGACTCCGGCTGAGGATGGACCAGTGGGTCGCCGTAGACCTCGGAGGTCGAGGCGAGCAGGTAGCGCGCCCCCTTGGCGCGGGCCAGGCCCAGGGTGTTGTGGGTGCCCAGCGAGCCCACCTTGAGCGTCTGGATGGGCAGCTCCAGGTAGTCGATGGGGCTCGCCGGAGAGGCGAAATGGAGGATGAAGTCCACCCGATCGGCGATCTCGAAGGGCCGCGTCACGTCGTGGCGGCGGAATTCGAAGCGCGGCTCGTCGGCCAGCCCGGCCAGGTTCTTCTCGTTGCCGGTGATCAGGTTGTCGACGCAGATCACCCGCATCCCCTCGGCGATCAGCCGCTCGCAGAGGTGGGAGCCCAGAAACCCCGCCCCGCCGGTGACGACCGCGGTGCTCACGCCGCCTCCCCGGGCCGACCCTCGGGCCGCCCGACCGAGACGTAGCGGAAACCCGCCGCGGCCAGCTTGGCCGGCTCGTAGATGTTCCGCAGATCGACGATCAGCGGCTGCGCGAGGAGCCGCTTCAGCTCGGCCAGGTCGAGGGCGCGGAACTGGTTCCACTCGGTGACGATCACCAGCCCGTCGGTGCCGCGGGCCGCCTCGTAGGACGACTCGCACAGCTCCACCCCGTCCCAGCGGTCTGCCAGGGCGGCCATCGCGGCGGGGTCGAAGGCGCGGACCCGCGCTCCGCGCGCCAGGAGCCCGTCCACGATGTCGAGGGCCGGCGACTCGCGGATGTCGTCGGTGTCGGGCTTGAAGGTCAGCCCCAGCACCCCCACCGTCCTGCCCTCCAGGGAGCCGAAGGCGGTCTCGATCTTGTCGACCATCCGGCTCCGGGTGGCGTCGTTGACCTCCAGCACCGCCTCCATGATGCGGAAGCGCTGCCCGTTCTCCTTCGCGATCCGCACCGCGGCGCGGGCGTCCTTGGGAAAGCAGGAGCCGCCGAAGCCGGGTCCCGGGTGGAGGAACTTGGGACCGATCCGGCTGTCGAGGCCCATGCCGCGCGCGACCACCTCCACGTCGGCCCCCAGCGACTCCGACAGGGCGGCCACCTCGTTGATGAAGGAGATCTTGGTGGCCAGGAAGGCGTTGGACGCGTACTTGATGAGCTCGGCGGTCTCGACGTTGGAGATGACGAACGGCACGTCGGCCAGACGCAGCGGCGAGTAGATGTCGAGCATGGTGTCGATCGCCCGCCGGTCCTGGCTGCCGATGACCACCCGGTCGGGTCCGAGAAAGTCCTCGATCGCCGATCCCTCGCGCAGGAACTCCGGGTTGCTGACCACCGCGAAGTCGGCGTCCTCGCCGGCGCGCTCGCGGACGATCTCCTCGATCATCCGGCCGGTTCCCGTGGGCACCGTGCTCTTGGTGACGATGACGGTGTACCCGTCGAGATGGTCGCCGATGGCTTCCGCGACCTGGCGGATGAAGGTCAGGTCGGCCGACCCGTCGGGCCGCGAAGGGGTGCCGACCGCGATGAACACCGCGCTGGCGTCCCGGATGGCCGGCGGCAGCTCGGTGGTGAACCGCAGCCGGCCCTCCTGCATGTTCTTGCGCACCAGGCTCTCGAGGCCGGGCTCGTAGATGGGGATCTTGAAGTTGTTGAGCGACTCGATCTTGCCGGCGTCCTTGTCCACGCCGGTGACCACCATGCCGAAGTCGGCCAGGCAGGCCCCGGTGACGAGCCCGACGTAGCCGCTGCCCACGACGCAGATCTTCATTGTTCGGCTCTTGAGGGAAAAAAGCGGGGCGGAAGGTCGCGGCTAGGCCGTGTCCCGATACCAACGGGCGAAGCGCCGGAGGCCCTCGCGGATGGGCACCTGGGGCGAGTAGCCCAGCAGGCGGTGGGCCTTGGAGACGTCCGCGTAGGTGATCGGCACGTCCCCAGGCTGGTCGGGAAGATACTCGATCCGCGGCTCCACCGCAAGCGCTTCGGCGATCCACCGGACCAGGTCCGAGAGCCGCGTGGTCTCCGAGCCCCCCAGGTTGAAGATCTCGAAGCCGGAGGCCGAGTCGAGGGCCGCCACCGTGCCGTCGATGATGTCGTCGACGTAGGTGTAGTCGCGTCGCGAGCTGCCGTCGCCGAAGAGCGGGATCGGGCGGCCGCGGGCCAGGAGGTCGGTGAACTTGTGGATCGCCATCTCCGGCCGCTGCGACGGCCCGTACACCGTGAAGAAGCGCAGACAGGCGACGTCGAAGCCGTAGAGGTGATGGTAGTTGTAGCAGAGCAGCTCGCCGGCCCGCTTGGTGGTGGCGTAGGGGCTGATCGGCTGGTTGACCTCGTCGTCCTCGGCGAAGGGCACCTTGCGGTTGATGCCGTAGACCGACGACGAAGAGCCGAAGACGAAGGTCTTGGGGCCGTGGCGGCGGGCCGCTTCCAGCAGCCGCAGGGTGCCGATGCAGTTGACGTCCTCGTAGAGGATGGGCTCGGCCAGGCTGGGGCGCACCCCGGCACGGGCGGCGAGGTGGACCACCGCGTCGAAGCGGGTGTCGGCGAACAGCCCGTCCACCAGCGGCGCGTCGCGGATGTCGCCCTCGACCAGCCGCAGCCCCTCCGGGTCGCCCAGGGCCGCCAGGTTGGCGCGCTTGCGCGCCGGGTCGTAGAAGTCGTTGAAGTCGTCGAGGATGGTGACCCGGTCGCCGCGGTCCAGCAGACGGCGGGTGAGGTGGGAGCCGATGAAGCCGGCGCCCCCGGTGACGAGGATGTGGCGGCTCATCCTCCGTCCTCGCCGACGGCGGCGGCCGCCTCGTCCCGCTCGATCCCCTGGGCCTCGATCTCCTCCTCGAAGCGCTTCTTGATGCCCGCCTTCTGCCGGTTGCGCACCAGCCAGCGCAGCAGCCACGACTCGTCGATCCCCACCAGGATGTCGTCCACCGCCTCGTAGACCTGCGGGTCGTTGATGAACTGGCCCAGGGTGCCCTCGCCCTGCTCGAGCTTCTCCGACAGCCGGTTCAGGTTCTGGATCAGCTCGCGCAGGTCCTCGGTGACCTGGCGCGAGAACTCCTCGTCGGAGAGCAGCTTGGGCAGCAGGCCGTCGCCCTCCTTGAGCCGCGCCGAGACCTCGGCGAAGCTCGACGCCGCGTCGCCCAGGTCGGCGACGGTCTGCTGCACCCGCTCGCGGGTGGCGGCGTCGTGGATCAGCGCCGGGAGGGCGCCGTCGCCCTCGTCCATCGAGCCCAGCAGGGCCTCCAGGCGGTCCAGCGTCCCCTCGGCCCGCCGCAGCAGGGTGTCGTCGGCGACCAGGGCGGCCAGGGTGCCGTCGCCCGTCTCGATCTGACGGGTCACCCGGCGCACCGAGTCGACGATCTCCAGGATCCCCTCCTTGGCGCGTCGGCCCGCGTCGGTGTCGGTGGTGAGCTCGCCCAGGAGGCCCTGGCCGGCCTCCATGCGGGCCAGGATGTTGCGGAGCGAGACGGAGATCGCCACCACGTTCTCCACCATGTCCTCTCCCGAGGCGATGAGCTCGTCCACGTCGGTGGCCGGCGCCGCCGGGATCTCGCCGCCGTCGGGGATCCTCTCCTGGCCGGGGGAGCCCGAGGTGATCTCGATGTACTTGTCCCCCAGGAGCCCCAGGGTCTTGATTCGGGCCAGGGAGTCCCGCCGCACCCGCTCCTGGTAGCGGCGGTCCACGGTGAGCCGCACCGTGAGCTTCTCCTCCTCGATCCGCTCCGGCATGAAGATCTCTTCGACCCGGCCCACGTTGACGCCGTTGAGCTGCACCGGGTTGCCCGCCGCCAGGCCGCCGACGTTGAGAAAGCGCACGGTGTAGGTATTGCTGTGGGCGAAGAGGTTGGCCCTGTCGCCGATGGTGAAGACGCCGAGCGCCAGCAGCACGACGGCCGCCACCACCGTGATCCCCACCTTCACCTCACGCTGCATCGTCGTCCACCTCCTGGCCTGACAGGAAGCCGGAGAGAACCGGGTCGCCGCTCCGCTCGGCCTCTTCGAGCGTGCCCAGGAAGCGGAAGACGCCGTTGTCGAGAAAGCCGATGCGGTCGGCGACCACCCGGGTCAGCGGGATGTCGTGGGTGACCACCACCGAGGTCACCCCGAGCCTCTCCTGGGTGGAGCGGATCAGGGTGGCGATCACGGCGCTGGTGATCGGGTCCAGGCCGGTGGAGGGCTCGTCGTACAACATGACTTCCGGGTCGAGGGCCAGCGAGCGGGCCAGGGCGACCCGCTTCCTCATTCCGCCCGAGAGCGCGGAGGGCATCTTATCCTCGACACCCTCGAGCCGCACCAACGCCAGGCGGTCGCGCACCCGCTCGACGATCTCCTTCTCGCTCGAGTCGGTGTGCTCGCGCAGCGGGAAGGCGATGTTCTCGTAGACGGTCATGGAGTCGAAGAGGGCGCCGCCCTGGAAGAGCATCGCGATGCGGCGGCGGAAGGGGAAGAGGTCGCGCTCGGAGAGGGCCGTGAGGTCCACGCCGTCGAAGCGGACGGTGCCGCGGTCGGGCTTCTCGAGACCGTTGAGCTGCCGCAGGGTCACGCTCTTGCCGGAGCCGGAGCGTCCCAGGATCACCAGGCACTCGCCCCGGGCGAGATCGAAGGAGAGCCCGGCGAGCACCTGACGTGGCCCGTAGCTCTTCGTCAGGTCGCGGATCTCGAGGATGGGGTCGGCTGCGGGCATCAGAAGAGCACGTGGAAGATCTTGGTCAGGAGGAAGTCGCTGATCAGCACCATGATCGAGGCCGCCACGACCGTGTCGGTGGTGGCGCGGCCCACGCCGTCGGCGCCGCCCCGGGCGTTGAGGCCGTTGTAGCAGGCGATGACGGTGATGAAGTAGGCGAAGAAGAAGGACTTGCCCAGGCCGCTGAAGACGTCGTCCAGCGTGAGCGAGTCGAGCACGTCGTTGAGGTAGAAGCCGGCCGGCAGGTCGAGCTCGAAGACGGCCACCGCCAGGCCGCCGAAGACGCCGAGGAAGTCGCCGATCACCGTCAGCGCGGGGAGCATCAGCAGCGAAGCCACCAGCTTGGGGGCCACCAATTTCTTGACCGGATCGGCGGCCATCGAGCGCAGGGCGTCGATCTGGTCGGTGACCTTCATCGTGCCCAGCTCGGCGGTCATCCCGGCGCCGATCCGACCACCCACGATGAGGGCGGTCAGCACCGGCCCCAGCTCCCGCACCATCGACTTGGACACCACGGTCCCGATGTAGAACTTCACGCCGATCGACGGCAGGCTGTAGGCGGTCTGGAGGGCCAGCACCATGCCGGTGAAGACCGTGGTGATGCCGGCCACCCCGAGCGAGCGGACCCCGAGCTGCTCCATCTCCTTGAACCAGGTGCGAAGCTCGTAGGGGGGCGCCACCGCGGCGGCGAGACCGCGGGCGGTCAGCAGGGCGATGGCCCCCGCGTGGTGAAAGAAGCGGGCGACGGGGGCCGTCATGCGGCGTCCGGGCTGCCGAAGGTCCGCCGTCGGGGCGAGGCCGGGGTGCCACGTAGCCTGAGCATCGGCGGGATTCTAGCGGTCCGCGGCGAGGCGGGTTGTAGACTACGGCTCCAAGCTCGGGGGTTCGTCGGGGGCTCGCGGTCCCGCGCCAGGGGCCGCGCGGACCCCCCGCGAGGTCGTGGGACCCAGCCGGCCGGCAGACGAATGATTCCTCAGCCAGCTCTCCAGTAGCCCAGTGCCGAGTCGGTCCGCAGTGCGAGAAGCGATCGGCACGGTCTTCTTCACCGTCAGCGGCAATCTCTGGATCGCGCTGGCGACGCCCCCTCTGGCCATCGTCACCCTCATCGCCGCGCTCTTCGGCGGCAACCGGGCCGCCCTCGCGGTGGGACGCTTCTGGACCTCGCTCTGGCTCTTCTTCGCCGGCACCCGGCTCCGCGTCCAGGTGGCTCCCTCGGTGGATCCCGGCTCCACCTGCGTCTACATGGTCAACCATCTGAGCATGCTGGATATCCCGGTGCTGCTGACCTCGCTGCCGAGCCCGGCCGTCTTTCTGGCGAAGAAGAGCCTCTTCGGCATCCCGGTCTTCGGATGGGCTCTGCGGGCGGCCGGCATCGTCGGCGTCGATCGCAAGAACCGGAGCGAGGCTCGGTCCACCTTCGCGAAGGCGATCCGGCGGATGTCCGAGGGTCTCTCGCTCCTCGTCTTCCCCGAGGGCACGCGCTCGCCGGACGGCCGGCTGCGGGCGTTCAAGAGGGGCGGGTTCCTGCTGGCGATCAAGAGCGGCCGCGCCATCGTGCCGGTCGGGCTGAAGGGCACGGATCGACTCAACCCGAAGGGCTCCCTCCTCTATCGACCCGGCCCTGTCGAAGTCCGCTATGGAGAGCCGATCGAGGTCGCGGCCTACGGAGTCAAGGGCCTCGAAGATCTCGTGGCCACCGTGCGCGGGAGGATCGCCGACCTGGCCGGGGCCGAGCTCGTCGCCGAGCGGAGCGACGATGCCGCCGGGGCCTGAGCCGCGACCTCGACCGCGCCTCGCGCCCTCTCGGAGCCCCCGGCCGAAGCCCGGAGCTCCCGGCACGAGACCAATGCGATACTAGGGTCGCGATCCATGTGACAGGCGGGGCGCGGAGGGAACGGTGGCGGATACCTTCATCAGCTATGCCCGGGAAGATCACGACACGGCGGACCGGCTGAGACGGCTCCTGGAGCGGTCCGGATGGTCGGTCTGGCTGGACTCCGAGGCGATGCGCGGCGGCAGCTCCTTCCGCGACGAGATCGAGGAGCAGGTGCGGGCCAGCCGGCTGGTGATCGTCCTCTGGTCGCGGCATTCGGTGGGGAGCGAGTGGGTACGCGCGGAGGCGGCCCTGGCCGGGAAGAAGCTCCTGCCGGTCCGGCTGGAGGAGTGCCACCTGCCGATGCCCTTCGGAGA
>JAWWBN010000164.1:0-8769 GCA_033720955.1 Thermoanaerobaculia bacterium
CGTGGGCGCCGTGCTGGCGGGGGGCGGGGTGCAGGCGGCGCACGGCCTGCGCGGCCTGAACCTGGAGGGCCGGCCCCGTCTCTCCGGCACCTTCTTCAACCCCGACCACTGCGCCCTCTACCTGGAGATCTGCGTCACCCTGGCGGCCGCCGTCACCTGGTGGTTTCTGCGCAACCGCCGCCGGCTCTCGATGGACGCGACGGTGGTGGGCGCCGCCGTGGGCGGCGGGCTGTGGCTGGGCTTTCTCTTCGCCCTCGGGCTGACCGGCTCCCGGGCGGCGCTCGTGGCGGCGGGCGCCGGCTGTGCGGTGCAGGGGGTTCTCGTGCTGGTCTGGAGCCGCGGCGGCCGCAAGCACCTGGGCCTGGCGGCGGCCGCCCTCGCCCTGGCCTCCGGAGCTCTGGTGGCCGCGTCGCACTATGGGCCGGTGCTGGCGCGGCTCGCGGTCTTCGACCTCTCGGACAGCAACATCGCCCTGCGGTGGGCCATCTGGCGCGACTCTCTGACGCTGCTGGGCTCGTTCCCGCTGACCGGGACCGGGCTCGGCACCTTCCTCGAGGCCTTCGCCCTGGTGCAGAGTCCGGCCACGGTGGGCGTGCGGTGGGTGCGGGCCCACAACGACCTCGTCGAGCTGCTGGTGACGGCCGGCGCCGTGGGCGCCGTCGCCGTCGCCCTGACGCTCGTCGGGGTGGGCAGACGCCTCTATCGTCTCGCCGCCGCCGGCGACACCGAGGGGCGGGCCGCGGTCCTCGCCCTGGCCGGGGTGCTCGCCGCCGTGGCCGTCCACGAGATGGCCGACTTCGGCGCCAGCCTGCCGGGGAACTGGGTCGCGCTGGTCGTCGTCACCGGGGCGCTTCTCGGCTCTCCGTCCGCAGGCGGACTTCGGCGGGTCCGAGACGGGCGTCGGCGATCAGCTCGAGCAGGTGGGTCCCGGCGGGAATCGGGAGAGCCAGGGTGAGCCGGCCGCCGGAGACGACGGGATGGCAGCCGGCCTCGGCGCCGTCCCAGCGCGCGACGACCGCGCCGGGCGCTCCGGGGGCCTGGTCGATCGTCACCTCGAGCCCCGAGCCCGCCGCGGTGGCGATCGGCCCCAGGCGGTGGACCCCGACCCGGCGCCGCCAGCCCGGCGGGGGCCAGCGTGTCCCGGGCTGCGCGAGCTCGCTTGCCGCCCGGGTGAGCTCGCGGTAGGACCGCCACCCCTCCGGGTCCTCCGCCCGGTGCCGCTCGGCCAGCCGGGCCGCCTCGGCCGGGTCGCCCAGGGCCAGCGCCAGCCGGACCCGATCCACCGGGGCGAGCTGCCCGGCGGCCTCCGCGAGCCGACGCAACAGCTCGGGCGGGACGGGGCAGGCGTCGAGGGCACAGAGCTCGAGTGCCCAGTCCAGCCAGGGTCCGAAGCTGCCCGGATTGGGGGGGATCGCCTCGCCGGCGGGCAGCCGGCCCAGCGCCTCGGCGATCCAGGGAGCCAGACGGGTGGAGGGAGGCATGGCCGCCACGACCCCCAGGATCCGCCGCGCCGTGCGGCCCTCGGCGCGCACCTTGGGATCGGTCTCGGGGGCCGCGAGGCGCTCCCGCGCGGTGGCCTCCAAGGCGTCGAGCCAGCTCTCCCGCGCCTGGCACCAACGCTCCCAGTCCTCCTCGCGCTGGTACCAGGTCATGACCGAGCGCCAGCGCTCGGGGAGCTGGGGTACCAGGGCGAAGGCGGCCCGCCGCGACGGCGCCACCCGCAGCCAGAGCTCGATGAGCAGGTCGAAGCTGGTGGGGTGGACCAGCGCCTCGGCGATGACCTCGACGGCCGCCTCGCGCTCGGCGTCGTCCAGCCGCGACCACTCGCTGAGGTGGGCGGCGGCCAGCAGACGGGTCGGCTCCGGCTGGGCGGGGGCCAGGCGCCGCGCCCTCTCGAGCGGCTCCTGCCAGTAGGCGCGCTCGGAGGCGAGCCGCGGGTCGCGTCGCCGGCTGAGCTCCAGGAACCGGGCGCCGCCCAGCACCATCCAGCCCTGCCAGCTCGACGGCTGCTCATCGAGCGCCCGGGCGGCCAGCTCCCGGGCCGCCTCCAGACGGGCGAGACCCAGGGAGGAGTCGATGGGCTCGTCGGCGTCCGGCCGCAGGCCGCGGTCGAGCTCCACCGCCAGCAGGAGCCGCGCCAGTCGCAGGGCGGAGCGGGCGCGCCCCTGCGCGCGGCGCAGATCCGACAGCGCCTCCGGGTGCTCCTCGGCCACGCCCAGCTCGCGCGCCAGGCTCTCGAGCCGCGCCAGCCGGCGCTCCAGCCGCAGGTGCTCGGCGACGGCCAGGGCGCCCAGGAGCAGGACGACCAGGGCGACGGCGACTCGCGTGGGGAGCTTTGTCATAAGCTGCCGGCGTGGCCCGGCGCACTCCAGCGACTGAGGTGGCGATCATAGCCACCCGGCACCTGCCGCTGGCCCTCTGGACGGTCTTCTGCACCGTGCTCCTGCTGGTGCCGAGCGACTCCTTCGGGTCGGCCGACGAGCAGATCGAGGCGCTGGAGGAGATCGGCCACGCTGCGGTGATCGCGGTGCTGGCGCTCCTGGCCGGCCGCTCGCTGGAGGTGGGACCGCGCACCCTCCGCCGGGCCGCGGCGCTGGGGACGGCGGGCGCGGTCGTCTACGCCGTGGCGACCGAGGCGCTCCAGGAGCTGGTTCCCGGCCGCGGCTGGGAGGGGATCGATGTGGTGGCCTCCGTAGCCGGCGCGGCGGCGGGCGGCCTCGCGCTCCTCGCGCTGCGGCGCCTCTCCGGCCCCGGCGGGGCGCCGGACAGGGCCGCTCCGGGCGGTCCGGGGCTATAATCCGCGCTTTGGAGCGCCCTCTCCGGGGTCCAGAATGAAAGTCACCGAGCACCTCGAGCGCGCCGAGCGCCCCTTCATCAGCTTCGAGATCATCCCTCCGCTGCGCGGGGCCAGCCTGCCCAAGCTGCTGGCGCTGATCGACGACCTGATGGAGTACGAGCCGCCCTTCATCGACATCACCAGCCATCCGGCCGAGGTCCACTACGAGGAGACCCCGGAAGGCATCGAGATGAAGATCAAGCGCAAGCGGCCCGGGACCCTGGGGGTCTGCGCGCTGCTCCAGAACAAGTACCAGGTGGACGCGGTGCCGCACGTCCTCTGTCACGGCTTCACCCGGCAGGAGACCGAGGACTTCCTGATCGAGCTCAACTACCTGGGCATCGACAACGTCCTGGCCGTGCAGGGCGACGACTCGGGCTACAAGAAGCCGCTCATGGCCGGCCGCACGGCCAACGTCTACGCGGTGGACCTGGTGCGTCAGATCGCCAACATGAATCGCGGCGTCTATCTCGAGGACCTCCTCGACGCCCACCCGACGGGCTTCTCGATCGGGGTCGGCGGCTATCCCGAGAAGCACTTCGAGGCCCCCAACCTCGAGACGGACATCCTCCACACCCGCGCCAAGGTGGACGCCGGGGCCGACTACGTGGTCACCCAGATGTTCTTCTCCAACCGGCACTTCTTCGACTACGAGCGGCGCTGCCGGGAGGCGGGGATCGAGGTGCCGATCATCCCCGGTCTGAAGATCCTCACCCACAAGCGCCAGCTCCGCTCCATCCCCCGCACCTTCCACTGCGAGATCCCCCCCGAGCTCGCGGACGAGGTGACGGCCTCGCCGAAGGCCAACGTGACCGACATCGGCGTCGAGTGGGCCGTCCGCCAGGTGCAGGAGCTGGTGGAGGGGGGCGCGCCGTCGATCCACTTCTACGTCATGCAGAGCGCCGGGGCGATCAAGCGGCTGATGACGCGGCTCACCGACCTGGGTCTGCTGGACGGCAACCGGCTCCGTCCCCTGGCGCGGACCTAGGCGTTTGACACGGCCCCGGCTCCTTCGCTACGCTCGCCCCCAGCATTGAGAGCGGTCCGGCGGCAGCCGGGCGCGGCAACCTGGGACGGACACCCAAGGTGCCTCTCGCCTCAACCGGCGAGGATGCGGTCGCGGTAGCGGCAACCAACTGTCCGGCAGCCGAAACCCGCTCTCGTGGACGACACGAAGCGGGTTTTTCGATGATGAAGAAGACGGAAGAGAGAGCGGCCACGCCGCGGCCCCAGCCGCGGGCGGACACGGCGGAGCGCACCCAGGCGTTGCTCGAGGCGCTCGAGGAGCGGGTCCTGGTGCTCGACGGGGCGACCGGCACCGCGCTCCAGGGCGAGAACCTGACCGCCGAGGACTTCGGCGGCGAGGAGCTCGAGGGCTGCAACGAGAACCTCTGCGCCACCCGCCCCGACGTGGTGCGGCGTCTGCACCGCACCTACCTGGAGGCGGGCGCCGACGTGGTCGAGACCAACTCCTTCGGCGGCACGCCGCTGGTGCTGGCCGAGTACGGCCTGGCCGACCGCGCCTTCGAGCTGAACCTGGCGGCGGCGGCGCTGGCGCGGGAGGCGTGCGCCGAGCTCGACCGCCCCGGCCGGCCGCGCTTCGTCTGCGGCTCGATGGGCCCCACCACCAAGGCGATCTCGGTCACCGGCGGGGTGACCTTCGACGAGCTGGTGGGGCACTTCCGGGTGCAGGCGGCGGGGCTGATGGCGGGGGGCGCCGACTACCTGCTGCTCGAGACCTGTCAGGACACCCGCAACGTCAAGGCGGGGCTGCTGGGGATCGAGGCCGCCTTCGCCGACGCGGGATGGCGGCTGCCCGTGGCCGTGTCGGCGACGATCGAGACCACCGGCACCATGCTGGCGGGTCAGGACGCCGAGGCCCTCGCCGTCTCCCTGCTGCACGCCGATCTGCTCTACCTGGGGCTCAACTGCGCCACCGGGCCGGAGCTGATGACCGAGCACGTGCGGACTCTGGCCGAGCTGGCCCGCACCCGGGTGGCCTGCGTGCCCAACGCCGGCCTGCCCGACGAGGAGGGCGAGTATCACCAGGGACCGCAGCACTTCCGCGACGTCCTGGGGCGCTTTCTCGACAACGGCTGGCTGGGGCTGGTGGGGGGCTGCTGCGGCACCACCCCGGCCCATATCACCGCCCTGGCCGACCTGGTGGAGGGCCGGCCGGCGCAGGTCGTCAAGCCCCACAGCCGGTCGCTGATCTCCGGCATCGAGGCGGTGGAGCTCACCGCCGACAACCGGCCGCTGCTGGTGGGGGAGCGCACCAACGTGCTCGGCAGCCGCAAGTTCAAGCGGCTGATCCAGGCGGGGGAGTGGGAGAGCGCCGCCGAGGTGGGGCGCGCCCAGGTCAGGGGCGGCGGCCAGGTGCTCGACGTCTGCATGCAGGACCCCGACCGCGACGAGCGGACCGACGTCGAGACCTTCCTCGACCAGCTCGTCAAGCTGGTCAAGGTGCCCCTGATGATCGACACCACCGACCCGGAGGTGATGGAGCGGGCGCTCACCTACTGCCAGGGCAAGAGCGTGCTGAACTCGGTCAACCTGGAGGACGGCGAGGAGCGGGTGGAGCGGGTGGCGGGCCTGGCCAGGAAGTACGGCGCCGCCCTGGTGGTGGGCGCCATCGACGAGCGCGGCATGGCGGTGACCGTCGAGCGCAAGCTGGAGGTGGCCGACCGCGCCTTCCGGCTGCTCACCGAGGAGCTCGGGCTGGCGCCGGAGGACATCTGGTGGGACGCCCTGGTCTTCCCCTGCGCCACCGGCGACGAGACCTACCTGGGCTCGGCGGCGAGGACCATCGAGGGGGTGCGTCGGCTCAAGGCGGAGTACCCCGACACCCGTACCATCCTCGGGGTGTCGAACGTCAGCTTCGGTCTGCCGGCCTCCGGCCGCGAGGTGCTCAACTCGGTCTTCCTCTACCACGCCACCCAGGCGGGGCTCGACGCCGCCATCGTGAACACCCAGAAGCTGGCCCGGTACGCCGAGATCGGCGAGGCGGAGCGCGAGCTGGCCGAGCGGCTGATCTACCTCGAGCCCGGCGACGTGGCGGCGGGGGAGCGGGCGGTGGCCGAGTACACCGAGCACTTCCGCGGCAAGAAGTCGGTGCTGACCGGCGCCGAGCGGGCCGAGCTACCTCTGGACGAGCGCATCGCGCGGGCGGTCATCGAGGGCACCAAGGAGGGCCTCGAGGGCGACCTCGACGCGGCCCTGGCAGACCCGCGCTGGCCGTCGGCGCTCGACGTCATCAACGGCCCGCTGATGGCCGGCATGGCCGAGGTCGGGCGGCTCTTCAACGGCAACGAGCTGATCGTGGCCGAGGTGCTGCAGAGCGCCGAGGTGATGAAGGCGGCGGTGGCCTATCTCGAGCCGCACATGGAGAAGGCCGACTCGCGGGGCAAGGGGCGGCTGCTCCTGGCCACGGTGAAGGGCGACGTCCACGACATCGGCAAGAACCTGGTGGAGATCGTGCTCGCCAACAACGGCTTCGAGGTGATCAACCTGGGCATCCGCGTGCCCTCGGAGCGGCTCATCCAGGCGGCGCGCGAGCACCGGCCCGACGTGATCGGGCTCTCCGGGCTGCTGGTCAAGAGCGCCCAGCAGATGGTGCTCTCCGCCGGCGACCTGCGCTCGGTGGGGATCGAGGTGCCGCTGCTGGTGGGCGGTGCGGCCCTGTCGCGGCGCTTCACCCACCTGAAGATCGCCCCCGCCTACGGCTCGTTGTGCACCTACGCCAAGGACGCCATGCACGGGCTGGAGCTGGTGGAGCGTCTCTGCGACCCGCAGCGGCGGCCCGAGCTCGAGCGCGAGGTGGCCGAGCAGACCGAGCGGGACCGGGCGGCGGCGGACCAGCGCCCTCGGGGCCCGCTGGAGGAGGCCGGCACCCGCCGCAGCAGCCGGGTGCGGTCGGGGATCGCGCCGCCCCCGCCTCCCGATCTCGAGCGGCACGTGGAGGAGCTGGACCTGGACGAGGTCTGGGAGCTGCTGAACCCGCAGATGCTCTACGGCAAGCACCTGGGTCTCAAGGGCTCGGTGCCGCGTCTGGCGCGCGAGGGGGACCCCAAGCTGGCGCAGCTCGAGAGGGTCGTGGAGCGTCTGAAGGACCTGGCTCGCGACGGCGCCCTGACGGCCAAGGCGGTCTGGCAGTTCTTCCCGGCCCGTGCCGAGGGCAACCGCATCGTGCTGCCGTCGCGCAACGGTGGTCCTCCGCGCGCCCAGTGGGAGCTGCCGCGGCAGCGCGGCAAGGACGGCCTCTGTCTGGCCGACTACCTGGAGGGCGACGATCATCTCGCCCTCTTCGTGACCACGGCCGGGACCGGGGTGCGACGCCGGGTCGAGGCGTGGAAGGAGGCCGGCCGCTACCTGGAGAGCCACGCCTTCGCCGCCCTGGCCCTCGAGACCGCGGAGGCGGCGGCCGAGCTGGTCCACGCGCGGCTGCGGGCCGCCTGGGGCTTCCCCGATCCCGACGGCACCACCGTTCGCGACCGCCTGGCGGCCCGCTACCGCGGCAAGCGGTACAGCTTCGGCTACCCGGCCTGCCCCGACCTGGAGGGCCAGCGCCAGCTCTTCGAGCTGCTGGCGCCGGAGGAGATCGGGGTCACGCTGACCGACGGCGAGATGATGGAGCCGGAGGCGAGCGTCTCGGCGGTGGTCTTCCACCACCCCGACGCCCGCTACTTCGGCGTCTAGCGGAGGCCGCCGCCTCCCGGCGGCCCTCGCCCCCGCCTCCGGGCACCCGGATCGCGGCATCGGCGTCGGTCGGGATTCCCGGATGGGCGGCGGGCCCTCGCCGTCCGCCTCGGGTCGCAGGCATTCGAGCCCCGATCAGGTTCGCGATCGCGGGTCGAGGCCCCGCCGCGCCCGCTCGAGCAGGTCGGCGACGCCGAGCCGTCCCGCCCACCGCTCGAGGTAGCCGAAGTCGAGGGTCTTCTCCTGGGCTCGAAGAACGCCCAGGACGTCGCCCCACTGGCGATCGGACACCTCGCCGCCCCGGCGGAACCACTCGAGCTTGCGCAGGATGGTGTCCTCGGCCGACTTGACCCGCAGAGGACGGTCGGGCGCCGAGGGCAGATGAATCTCGAGACTTCGGGCAAGCTCCTCCCGGTCGAAAGGCTCTCGTCCCGCGACGAACAGATCGAGCTTGACGCCGGTGGCGAGGTGGATCAGGTTGAAGCTGGCTCGACGGCGCACGGCTTCGCGGGCCGAGTCAGGGTCGCGGTAGTACCCCTCCGGCAGGCGGCCCAGCAGATCGACCACCGAGGATTCGTCGAGGTCGACCACCAGATCGACGTCCTGGGTCTGTCTCGGAACCCCGTGGACCGAGCTGGCGTACGAGCCGCCCAGGTGGTAGGCGATGCCCAGCTCTTCGAGACAGCCGATGACCTCGAGCGCGACCCGGAGCGCTTCCGGCTGTTCCGGGGTCATTCCAGCGGTCCGTACACGCGCTCCGCAAGCTCCGGCCCGAGAACGAGGTCGAAGAGCCTGCGGCGCAGGCGTTCCGGTGGCTCCTCCGGATGGCGTTGCCTGAGTCCCGCCAGGGCCAGCAGGCGGGCCGTCTGGTTGGCGTCCTCGACCAGAGCGAGCTTCCGCTCGACCGCCATCTCGCGGTAGATGTCGAGCTGCAGATACGCGGCCTCGGACGAGGAGTCCGCTGGCGGTCTCATCTGCCGTCAGTCTACCGCGGCCGGACCGGTGCTCTGCCGTGTCCGTAGCCCGGCTCTCCGAGGCTCGGCGGCGGCACGCCGTTTGCTGAGCTCGACGGCAGGGAGGACCCGCCATGAGCCGACCGATCGTCGCCGCCCTCGCCCTGCTGGCGTCCCTCGCCGCAACCGCTTCGGCCCAGCCTGCGCGGACCACCACGGAAGCCACGATCGACTTTCCAGGCTTTCTCGAGATCGCGAGCGCGGCGCTCGAGGCGCGCAACGAGC
>JAWWBN010000165.1:0-8649 GCA_033720955.1 Thermoanaerobaculia bacterium
AGATAGCCGTAGCCGACGATCAGACCGGTGGCCAGCATGATCTTGGCCATGTTCTGGATGTGGCGGATGGTGATGAAGTCGTCCAGCCGGAAGAGCGCCCGCAGCGGCACCGCCAGGGTGATCACCATGGCGAAGCCGGCGAAGATCGCTCCGGCGACGAAGTAGGGGGGGAAGATGGTGGCGTGCCAGCCGGGGAGCTGGCCGACGGCGAAGTCGAAGCTCACCACGGTGTGGACCGACACCACCAGCGGAGTGGCCAGGCCGGCGAGCAGCAGGTAGGCCGTCTCGTAGTTGTGCCAGTGGGCCGCCGAGCCGCGCCACCCCATGGCGAGGATGCCGTAGACCACCTTGCGGACCTTCTTGACGCTCCGGTCGCGGATGGTCGCGAGGTCGGGGATCAGGCCCACGTACCAGAAGAGCAGCGACACCGTGGCGTAGGTGGAGACGGCGAAGACGTCCCAGATCAGCGGGCTGCGGAACTGGGGCCAGAGCTGCATCGTGTTCGGGTAGGGCAGCAGCCAGTAGGCCAGCCACGGCCGGCCGACGTGGATCAGCGGGAAGATCCCGGCGCAGGCCACGGCGAAGAGGGTCATCGCCTCGGCGAAGCGGTTGATCGAGGTGCGCCAGGGCTGGCGCACCAGGAGGAGGATCGCCGAGATCAGGGTGCCGGCGTGCCCGATGCCGATCCACCAGACGAAGTTGATAATGGCGAAACCCCAGGCCACCGGCATGTTGAGGCCCCAGATGCCGGTGCCCTCGAGGACCAGCTTGGTGAGGGCGTAGAGGAGCAGCATGACCACCGCGAAGGAGACGCCGAAGGCGGCGTACCACCAGCGCGGGGTGCGGGTGAGGACGACGGAGCTGATCTTGTCGGTGACCGAGCCGGCGGTGTGGCCGGGGGCGACGATGGCCGGCCGCAGCGGGGCGCCGGAGGAGCCGTTCGGCGGCGTCATGCGTGGGAGCCCTCACCGTGGTGGGCATCGGACCCGGCGAGCGCCGGGTGCGGGTTCGTCACCTTCGCCAGGTAGGTCGTCCGCGGCTTCGTGTTGAGCTCCTCGAGGATGCCGTAGTTGCGCGGGCTGGCCTTCTCGCGCGACACCGCCGACTCGGGGTCGTTGATGTCGCCGAAGACGATCGCCGAGGTCGGGCAGGCCTGCTGACAGGCGGTGACGATCTCGCCGTCCTCGATCTCGCGCCCCTCGCGCTCGGCGATGATCCGCGACCGGTTGATCCGCTGCACGCAGTAGGTGCACTTCTCCATGACGCCGCGGGTCCGGACGGTCACCTCCGGGTTGCGCATCATCTTCAGCAGCGGCTCTTCGTGGTCGGTGTACTTCAGGAAGTTGAACCGCCGCACCTTGTACGGGCAGTTGTTCGAGCAGTAGCGGGTCCCGACACAGCGGTTGTAGACCATGTCGTTGAGCCCCTCGTGGCTGTGCACCGTCGCCGCCACCGGGCAGACGATCTCGCAGGGGGCCCGCTCGCAGTGCATGCACATCACCGGCTGGTGGTGCACCGTCGGCTCCTCGAGGTCGCCCTCGAAGTAGCGGTCGATCCGGATCCACTGCATCTCCCGGCCGCTGCGCACCTGCTGCTTGCCCACCACCGGCACGTTGTTCTCCGCCTGGCAGGCCAGGACGCAGGCGTTGCAGCCGGTGCAGGCGCCCAGGTCGATGGAGAGCCCCCAGGCGTAGCCGGGATACTCCCAGTCGGGGAAGAGGCTCGGTCCCTCGCCGTGCCCCATCTGCTGGGCGAAGTCGGGGGTCTCGCGGAACCGCTCGAGGCTCGCGGTGCGCACCAGGTGGCGCTTCTCGGCCTCCTCGCTCTCGAGGGGGATGTTGTTGTGGAGCTGGGTGGAGGCGAGCTCGGCGCGACGCGGTGTCGGCACCACGGTGACGGCGCCGGCGCTCCACAGGCCGTCGGCCGAGCGCAGCCGGAAGGCGTTGACCCCCGTGCCCGAGCCCACCCGGCCGGCCCTCCACCGGCCGTAGCCCAGGTGGAGGGTGACGGCGCCGTCGGGGTGGCCGGGCAGCACCCAGGCCGGCGCCTCGAGCTGCCGGCCCCCGGCCTGGAGGAGCACGACCTGCTCGTTCTCGATGCCCAGCCGCGCCGCCATCGCCGGGCCCATCAGGGCGGCGTTGTCCCAGGTGAGCAGGGTCAGCGGCTTGGGGCACTCCTGGAGCCAGCCGTTGTTGCCGTAGCGGCCGTCCCAGACCGTGGGGTCGGGCCGGAAGACCAGCTCGGCGTCGCCGCCGCCCCCCCCGCGCGCGGCCCGCCCCGCCGCGGCGGCGCCGGCGGCGGCCGGGTCGAGCACCGGCGCCGTCTCCGGCGAGGCGGTGCCCGGGACGAAGCCGTCGTGCAGACAGCGGCGCCAGAACTTGTCGAAGGGGCCGTCGAACCCGCCGCGCCCCTCCCAGTGGGCGCGCAGCAGCTCGTCGGCCGGGCGCGGCTCGTCGTCGATCAGGGCCGCCACCACCTCGGCGGCGGTCTTGCCGCCGTGGAGGGGCTCGATCAGCGGCTGGGTCAGGGTGACGGTGCCCTCCGGCGTGCGGGCGTCGCCCCAGCTCTCCAGGTAGTGCGCCATCGGCAGGTGCCACTGGCAGAGCTCCGAGGTCTCGTCGTCGTAGAGGCCCAGCCGGACGCGGCGGCCGACCTTGAGCATCGCCTCCGCGAAGCCCAGGTCCGCGGGGGCGTCGTAGACGGGGTTGCCGCCCACCACCAGGAGCACGTCGACCTCGCCGGCGGCCATCGCGGTGGTCAGCTCCCGCAGCGAGTCGAGGTGCGGCACGGGATCGGCCTCCACCGGCTCGACGTAGCGGACCGTGGTGCCCACGGCGCCGAGGGCGGCGTTCATCGCGTGGGCGAGGACGTGGACCTCGGGCGGGGCCGGGTCGCCGGCGATGACCAGCCCGCGCCGGCCGTCGCGCTTCAGGTCGGCGGCGACGGCGGCCACCCACTCCGCCAGGTGCCCCTGGGCCAGCTCCGGCGGCGTCGTCACCCCGGGGACCCCCAGCGCGGCCGCCACCGCCGCCGTCAGCTTGCCGACCAGCGCGGGCGGCAGGGGCAGCCGGTGGTCGGCCACCGTGCCGGTGGAGGTGGGGGCGCTCTCGGCGGCGTAGAGCCGGTTCATCGAGCCCTCGGCGCGCGGTCGGCGGAGCCGCATGAAGTCGGCGGCGTGGGCCAGCGCCCGCGGCCCCGAGGTCAGGAAGTCCGAGTCCAGCGAGAGCACCGTGGTCGCGGCGGCCAGGTCGTAGACGGGGTCCACCGGCCGCGCGAAAGCGGCGGTGGCGCCCCGGACCACCGCGTCGCGGCAGACCGGCTCCCAGCGGTGCCAGCGGGCGGCGGGGTAGCGCTCCAGGAGCCTCCCCAGGGTCGCGGCCAGGAGCGGCGAGGTCACCGTGCCGGTGAGGACGCGCAGCCGCACGTCGCCCAGGGTCTCCAGGGCGCGCAGGGCGGACCGGGTGTCGGCCAGGAAGGCCGAGTAGGTCCGGATGCGCCGCAGCTCGCGGACGACGCGCGAGCGGTCGGGGTCGTACATCTGCAGCAGGGAGGCCTGCGCGAAGCGATCGCTGCCCCGGGTGCCGTCCGGATGGTCGGGGTTGCCCTCCACCTTGGTCGGCCGGCCCATCAGGCTCTCCGCCAGGAGCGGCACGGCGTAGCCGCCCTGGGTCATGGCCGTCGCGTAGAAGAGCGGCTCGCCGGGCACGATCTGCTCCGGCTGCTCGACGTAGGGGACGATCTTCTCGCGCGGCTGCCGGGTGCAGGCGGTCAGGCCGCCGAAGGCCAGCGAGCCGGCGGCGAGCTGGAGGAAACGGCGCCGATCGACCCCGTCGGGAAGCTCGGCCGCGTGACGGGGGAACTCGCGGTGGAGGAGCTCCTCGAACGCCTCGCTGCCGGCGAGCTCGTCGAGGCTGCGCCAGAAGCGGCGGCCGCTGCCCTCGGCCAGCCGGGCGCGGACCTGCGCGAGGTCGAGATGCCCGGGGCCGCTCATCGGTGGCAGGTGGAGCAGGTGATCAGGCTGCGCAGCGCGTACTCCTCGGAGAGCCGCGCGCCCAGCGCCGCCTGGTCCTCGGCCTTCCAGGCCATGTTGTAGATCTCGCTCACCGGACGCACGAAGCGCTCGGGCTCGCGGTGGCAGGTCAGGCACCACTCCATCTGCATCGTCTCCGCCTTGTAGACGAGCTTCATCTGGTCGATCCGCCCGTGGCAGGTCGAGCAGCCGAAGCCCTTGGCCACGTGGATCGAATGGTTGAAGTAGACGTAGTCCGGCAGGTCGTGGACCCTGATCCACTCCATCGGCCTGCCCTCGCGGTAGCTGGCGCGCACCGGCTCCAGCATGGGGCTGTCGTTCCAGATCAGCTTGTGGCAGTTCATGCAGGTCGAGGTGGCGGGAATGCCAGCGTAGGCGGCCTCCTCGACAGAGGTGTGGCAGTAGAGGCAACTGATCCCCAGACCGGCGGTGTGGTGGTCGTGGCTGAAGGGGATCGGCTGCGCGATCACGATCCCCTTGCCCGTGTTGTAGGAGGAGCGCGTCAGCAGCAGCGCCAGGCCGAGAGTGCCGGCGATCAGGAAGACGCCGCCGTAGATGCTCAGGCGGGCGATCAGATTGGTGCTGCGGTGGAAGATCTGCATCGGGCTGCGGGGTCGTCGAGGGAAGATATCGGAGCCTCGGACGGCCCCGCAAGCGGAGCTTGTGAAGATTTTCACAAGCCGGACCGGGTAAGCGTATCCGCTCCGCCCGCCCTGTCAACCCCGAGCCGCGGAGCTCTCCCTTTGGGTATGCTCGACGGCCATGGGGGACGAGCTGCACGAGACCGGCGGAGGTGGGGGCGAGGAGCCGCGCGGGGCCGACGCCGAGGCGCCGGCGGCGAGCGAGCCGCAGGGCGTTCTGCGCTCCTTCGCCGGTCTCTTCCTGGTGCCGCTGCTGGTGGTGGTGGCCTGCGTCGCGGTCTTCGTCGGCTTCGGCTGGGTCGCCTACGACCGCAGCACCACCGGCGACTTCGTCAACGACCTGCGCTCCGGCCTGCGTCCCCGCCGGGCCCAGGCCGCCTACGAGCTCTCCAAGGTCCTGGTGGCCGATCCCGACGCCCTCGACGACGAGCCCGGGCTCAAGGAGGAGGTGCGGCGGCTCTTCCTCGAGTCGAAGGACGTGGAGATCCGCGGCTACCTGGCCCTGGTGCTCGGACACACCGGCGACCGGGAGGCGCTGCCGACCCTGGTCGAGGGTCTCCGGGAGGCCGACTCGCAAACGCGGATCTACATCCTGTGGGCGATGGGGGCGATCGGCGACCCCGACGCCCTGCCGATCGTGGAGCCGGCACTGGCGGACCCCGACCCGGGGATCCGCAAGACGGCCGCCTTCGCGGTGGGTCAGATCGCCTCTCCGGCCGGCCTGGAGCGGCTGCTGCCGCTGCTGGAGGATCCGGTGGCCGACGTGCGCTGGAACGCCGCCATCGCCGTGGCGCGGATGGGCAGCGACGCCTCGGTGCCGGTGCTGGAGCGGATGCTGGACCGGCGGCTGACGAGCCAGGTGGAAGGGATCACCGCGGAGCAGCAGCAGGAGACGATGATCGGCGCCATCGCGGCTCTGGGGGCGGTGCGCGGCAGCGAGGCGCTGCCGCTGCTCGCGCGGCTGGAGCGCGACGACCCGAGCCTCAAGGTGCGCCAGGCGGCGATCGAGGTGCGCGAGGCGATCGAGGCCCCGCCGCCGGAGCCGACCCCCCCAACCGAGTCGGGCGGCCCACGCCAACGGGTGTTGAGGCGGCGCCCCCGGGCGCAGGAGCATGCCGGGGCGGGGCCCGGTCCCGCGCCGACCACGAATCCAAGATCTGCGAGGAGTCGCGATGACCCGTTTCCGCCCGCCCACCTGGTTCCACCTTCCGATCCTGGCCCTGGCCGCGGTCGTGACCCTGCTGGCCGCCGCCTGCGGCGGGGGGGGCGGCGGCGATCCCCAGGCGATCGCTCGGGGCAAGCAGGAGTTCCAGAAGACCTGCGCCACCTGTCACGGCGCCGACGCCCAGGGCATGCCCCGGCTGGGCAAGGGTCTGCACGACAACGAGTTCGTGCGCAGCAACTCGGACGAGGAGCTGGTCGAGTTCCTCAGGGTGGGGCGGCCGGTCACCCATCCCGACAACACGCGAGGCGTGGACATGCCGCCCAAGGGAGGCAACCCGGCCCTCACCGACGAGCAGATGCGGCTGATCGTCCAGTACATGCGCTCGCTCCAGTAGGGGCGCCGCCGGGCGGCTCCGCCGCCGCTCCTTGACACCCTCCGGGGGTTCGCAGTAAAAGGTCCGCGAGCCTGCCGAGCGATGACGGCGCCCGTGGCCGTCCCGGAGCGAGGGATGAGCGAGGAGACGACAGCGAAGCCGGATCCATCCACGCCGCCGGCCGCCTCTGAGGCCCGCTCGGCCTCCGAGGTCTCCCGTCGGGGCTTCTTCTCCTGGGCCGCGGTGGCCTGGGTGGGCTTCACCGCGGCGATCGGCGGCTGCGTCACGGCGATGGGGCGCTTCCTGTTCCCCAACGTCCTCTACGAGCCGCCCACCAGCTTCAAGGTGGGGCCGCCCGAGGATTTCCCCGAAGGGGTGGTGGACGAGCGCTTCAAGGAGTCCAACGGCGTCTGGATCGTCAACAACGACGGCAAGCTCTACGCGCTGATCGCCATCTGCACCCACCTCGGCTGCCCGCCGAACTGGCTGGAGGCGCAGAACAAGTTCAAGTGCCCCTGCCACGGCAGCGGCTACTACAAGTCCGGAGTCAACTTCGAGGGGCCGACGCCCCGGCCCCTCGAGCGCGCGGCGATCGAGATCGACCCCGACGACGGGCAGATCGTGGTCGACAAGTCGCGGATCTTCCAGTGGGAGCTCGGCCAGTGGGACGACCCGGCCAGCTTCATCCAGCTCTCGTGAGGCGCCGATGCGGCGGGGAAGGGTGAGCCGGTGATCGAGTTCCTCAAGAACCTGCAGAAGTCGATCGTCAAGTCCCAGATCTGGCGGTCCATCTTCCGGGTCGGGCTGCCGACGGACAACCGGAAGCGCGCCCTGGCCATGCTGGGCAACGTCGTGCTCCACCTGCACCCGATCAAGGTCAAGAAGTCGGGTCTGAGGATGAGCTACACCTGGTGCATGGGAGGCACCTCGTTCTTCCTCTTCCTGGTGGAGACGATCACCGGCATCCTGCTGATGTTCTACTACCGGCCCACCGTCGAGTACGCCTACTTCGACATGGTGGACCTGCGCGAGGCGGCCGCCTTCGGCATCATGCGCGAGCTCCACCGCTGGGGCGCCCACGCCATGGTCATCGCGGTCTGGCTCCACATGTTCCGCGTCTTCATGACCGGCTCCTACAAGCCGCCGCGCGAGTTCAACTGGAACGTCGGCGTGATCCTGCTCGTGCTGACGCTGCTGCTCTCTTTCACCGGCTACCTGCTGCCGTGGGACCAGCTCGCCATCTGGGCGATCACCGTGGGCTCGAACATGGCCCGGGCGACCCCCCTCCTGGGATACGAGGGCCCGGGAGCGGCCCTCCTCACCTTGGGCGGCACCAAGCTGATCCACGTCGGCAGCGACGCCCGCTTCGCGCTGATCGCCGGGCGCACCATCGGCGGCGGCACCCTGATCCGCTTCTACGTCCTGCACTGCGTCGCCATTCCCTTCGTCGCCGCCTTCCTGATGGCCGTGCACTTCTGGCGCGTGCGCAAGGACGGCGGCATCTCGGGCCCGATGTAGCGCGAGCGATGGACGCGATCAAGCAGGCCATCAACACCCTCTCCTACCCGTGGTGGTCCTTCACCGCGTCGATCGTCCTGTTCGCGCTGGCGGTGAGGTGGAAGTGGCTGTGGAGCAAGCCCGGCGGCTGGGCGCTGCACATCGGCATCACCGTCTTCCTGATCGCCAGCATGTTCGACCCGAACTTCCGGGCCGTGGTCGCCAAGCCGGACAACATCCCGATCGTGATGCTGGTCTACCTGGTGACCTTCTTCTGGTGGTTCGCGATGCACAAGGCGCTCGAGAACGACCGCCGCCGCGGCCAGGGGGAGCCGACCTTCGAGGAGACGGAGTCGGAGGACAAGATCTTCACCTGGCCCGATCTGGTCTTCTCCGAGTTCATCTGCATGGTGCTCCTCACCGTCGGCCTGGTGGTCTGGTCGGTGGTGCTCAAGGCGCCGCTGGAGGAGCCGGCCAACACGGCGGTGGCGCCCAACCCGTCCAAGGCGCCCTGGTACTTCCTGGGCCTCCAGGAGATGCTGGTCTACTTCGACCCCTGGATGGCGGGCGTGGTGCTGCCGGGGCTGATCATCCTGGGCCTGATGGCCATCCCCTACATCGACACCAACCCGAAGGGCAACGGCTACTACACCTTCTCCGAGCGCAAGAGCGAGATCTGGCTCTTCCTCTTCGGGTTCGTGGTGCTCTGGGTGCAGCTCATCGTCATCGGCACCTTCCTGCGCGGCCCCAACTGGAACTTCTTCGGGCCCTACGAGTTCTGGGACGTCAACAAGATCGAGCCGCTGGTCAACGTCGATCTGTCCGAGGTGATCTGGATCTAGCTGCTGGGGGTCGGGCTGCCCGCCCACTGGTTCCTGCGGGAGATCTTCGGCATCCTGCTGATGGGCTTCTACTTCCTGGTCCTGCCGGTGCTGCTGCTGAG
>JAWWBN010000166.1:0-8581 GCA_033720955.1 Thermoanaerobaculia bacterium
GGGGTTGCGGGGGGTTCGGCTCATTCCGAGTCCGTGAAGAGAATCTACCACCCGCCTCGACGGGCGACCAACCCGGCGCCGGGTAGACTCCCGCGGAATGAACGGCGGGGACGAGCTCCGGCGCGGCGCCCTGTCGAGCCCCCTGCGGTCCGGGCTGCTGCTG
The DNA here is from genome assembly GCA_033720955.1 of Thermoanaerobaculia bacterium. Taxonomy (GTDB): domain Bacteria; phylum Acidobacteriota; class Thermoanaerobaculia; order Multivoradales; family JAHEKO01; genus JAWWBN01. The sequence goes on from JAWWBN010000166.1 coordinate 164, forward strand.
GCCGTCGCGGGGCTCGCGGTGCTCGTCGCCCTGGCCCTCCTGGCTCCGGAGCAGCGCGGGCCCCGGGGCGACGAGCCCACCTATCGCGCGATGGTGGAGAGCGTCCTCGCGGACGGCGACCTGCGCTTCGACGAGCGCGACGCCCGCCGCGCCTCGGACCGCTCCGAGACGTTGATCCTGCAGCGCGCCGCGGACGGGAGGATCGGCTACTCCAAGCCGGCCCTCTACCCGCTGGCCGCGGCTCCGCTGGTGGCCCTGGCCGGCGAGGCGGGCTATCCGCTGACCAACCTGCTCGTCCTGGGCGTGGCCGTGGCCCTGGGGTGGGCGCTGGTGCGGCGCGGCGCCACCCGGGGACAGGCGGCGCTCCTCCTGGCGACCTTCCTGGTGCCCTCGGTGGCGCTCTGCTACCTCACCTGGCGCACCGCCGACCTGGTCCAGCTCTCGCTGGCCCTGGCGGGGATGGCGCTGGCCCTGGCGGGCGGGCGGAGGGCGGCGGGAGACCCGGTCCGGCCTCTGGACGGCGGCCTGGCGGTGGCGTGCGGCGGCCTCTGCCTGGGCCTCCTCACCTCGCTGCGCTTCCCCAACGGGCTCCTGGCGGCGGCCACGGCGGCGGCGCTGGCCCTGGGCGGACGTCGGCGGCGGGCGGCGGCGCTGCTGCTGGCGGCCCTGGTAGGCCTCGGCGGCTCGCTCCTGCTGAACGCCGCCCTCACCGGGGCCGCCAACCCGTACAAGGCGGTGCGCGCCAGCTTCAACCCGCAGATCGGGCTGCCGGCGGGCGAGACGGAGGAGGCGGCCGAGGCCCTGGCCCAGTTCGACGAGCAGCGCAAGACGGTGCGCATGACCTGGGCGCCGGTCCTCGAGCCCTCCCTGAGCGCCTACTCGAGCCTCTACTTCCTGGTCGGCCGCCACACCGGGCTGCTCTTCTACTTCCCGGCGGCCCTCTGGCTGACCCTGGCGGCCCTGCGGCGGCCCGACCGGGCGACGCTGGCGCTGCTGGGCGGGGCCGCGGCGCTGGCCCTCTTCTACCTGGTCTGGCTGCCCCGCAACTACTTCGGGGGCGGCACCTTCGTGGGCAACCGGTACTTCCTGGTCGCCTACCCGGCCCTGCTGGCGGCGGTGCGCCGGCCGCCGTCGCTGAGGGCTTTGGCGCCGGCGTGGGGGATCGCCGCGGTGGTGGCGGGGTCGGCCCTGGTCTCGGTGGCCAGCGCGGCTCCCCACGAGCGCTCCAGCCAGCTCCACGCCTACGCCGGGCTCTTCCGGCTGCTGCCGCTGGAGTCGACCGCCGAGGCGCTCGACGGCCCGCGGGAGCGCTACTGGTCGGACGAGCGGCTGCTCTTCGCCGACCCCTGGGCCGAGGTCGAGCCGCTGGGCTTCCATCTCTTCTCCGAGAGGCCGCCGGCCGAGCTCATGCTCGTCTCGGGCCGCGACCACGGAGTGCTGCGCTTCATCGTCCAGGCCGACGTGCCCGCGGCCGAGCTGGTGATCTCCGACTGGGGGTCGAGACGGGTGGTGGCTCTCGCCGCTCCCCCCGGCGAGCACCTGGCCCGCGGCCTGGTGGAGGTGGAGGCGTCGCCGGCCTGGCGCCGTCACCCCTTCCCGTGGAGCGGCGGCGAGCGCTGGCGGGCCTGGGTCTTCCGCCTGGGCCTCGACGCCGTGGGCGGGGGCCCCGCCTCCGCCGAGGTGCGCTTCCTCGGGCCCTACCGGCCGGCGCCCAAGTTCTTCGCCCACCAGACGGTGGCGCTGGAGCTGCCTGAGACGGCGGCGGCGGGAGCCGAGACCCGGCTGCCGGTGCGGGTGCTGAACCGCGGGCGGCGGCCGTGGGCGTCGCGGGCCGACGTGCCGGTGCACCTGCGCTACCGGCTCGAGCCGCTGGCGGGCGGCGAGCTCGTCGTGGGGCGGGTGAGCCGCCTCCCCGGCGTGGTGAGCCACCGGGAGCTGCTGGAGGGCACGCTCCGGGTCCGCTGGCCCCGCCGCCCCGGGCGCTACCGGATGACGGTGGACCTGGTGCTGGGGGGCACCGTCTGGTTCGAGTCGATCGGCGGAGCGCCGCTCGCCGAGGGGGTCGTCGAGGTGCGGGAGGCCGAGCCCCGGCCCGCTCGCGTGGTAGGCTGACGGCCCGGTCGACCGAGCCCGCGACCGCTCTTCCATGCCCGAGCCCGACGCCGAGCCGCAGCCCGCCGCCGCCGCGCCCGGGGCCGCCGACGCCGAGCCGCCGGGGCTGCCGGCCTGGGGCGAGCGCTGGAGAGCCTTCGACCCGCAGCCGCCGCTGCCGGAGGACGGCGGGGGCTCCCCGGGGCCTTGGGCGCGGCTCAAGCGTCTGCTCAAGCGCTGGGTGCGCCGCGCCAGCCTGGGCGCCCAGCGGGATCTCTGGCAGGAGCAGAGCAGCTACAACCTGCGCCTGGCGCGGGACCTCGCCGAGGCGCGGGAGCGGGAGCGCCGCCTGACCGAGCGGGTCGAGGATCTGCTGCACCGCCTGGGGAGCCTGGAGCCGGAGCTGCCGCGGCTGGGCGCCGACCTGCAGCAGGTGCAGTCCGAGCTCACTCGAGACGTGCGGCGCAACCGCGAGACCCAGGCCGAGGAGCTGAGGCAGGTCCAGGAGGCGGTGCTGGCCGACCTGCGGGCGGTGCGTGACCACCACCTCGAGTACCTGCAGTCCCACAACGACCGTCTGGACAACCTGGAGGGGCTCGAGAACGAGGGCTTCGACGATCTGCGGCGGCACCTCGACGCCCTCTTCGGCCGGTTGGACCAGAAGATCGACGACTACCGGCGGCAGAGCCGCAGGCTCTGGTCCGAGCTCGAGGCCCTCCTGGCGGCTGCCAAGCGGCCGGGTGCCGACGCCCTGGCGACGACCGCCCGCGAGCAGGACTACCTGGCCCTGGAGGAGATCTTCCGCGGCAGCGAGGCGGAGATCGAGCGCCGGATCGACCCCTACCTGGAGATCCTCTCCGGTCGCGGCGAGGTGCTGGACCTGGGCTGCGGCCGCGGCGAGGCGCTGGAGGTGCTGGCGCGCGCCGGCGTCCCCTGCCGCGGCGTGGACGCCAACGCCGAGATGGTGGCGATCTGCCGCGAGAAGGGTCTCGAGGCGGAGGTGGGGGAGCTGTTCGAGATCCTGGCGGCTCTGCCGCCCGGGGGGCTGGGGGGCATCGTCTCCTTCCACGTCATCGAGCATCTGCCGCCGGAGTCGCTTGACCGGCTGGTGCGGCTGGCGTGGCGGGGGCTGGCGGAGGGCGGGGTGCTCGCCCTGGAGACGCCGAGCCCGCTCTCCCTCACGGTGGCGGCGCGCAACTTCTGGATCGACCCCACCCACCGGCGGCCGGTCCACCCCGACACGCTGCGGCACATCTTCCGGCGGGCGGGCTTCGAGCCGGTGCGGCGGATCGATCTGCAGCCGTTCGCGGAGGAGGAGCGGCTGCCCGAGCTCTCGGCCGAGGGTCTCGGGCCGGAGCTGGCGCGGATGGTCCAGCAGGTGAACGCCCTGCGCGACGCGCTCGACCGGCTGCTCTTCGGGTACCAGGACTACGGCATGGTGGGCTTCAAGCCCGCCCCGGCGGCTGGGCCGGAGAGCCGCGCAGATAGAGCGGCCGGGTGAGGGCGGCGGCGTCCCACCGCCCGGCCCCGGCGGCGGCCAGGCGGGCGCCGGTCGCGGCCAATGGGGGCGGTTGCCACGGCTCCGCGGCGACGGGCCATCCCGGCAGGTCGGCCAGCGCCGCGGCGCCGAAGCCCACCACCCGGCAGGGGGCGTGGGCCGCGATCTCCTGCGGCCCGACCACGGCGGGATCGGCTCGCGGTCGGCGCAGCTCGGCCGCCGGACCGCCGGCGAAGAGCTGGGCGAACCACTCGCCCCGCAGGGCGTCCACCACCGCGACGACGGTGTCGGCCGGCGGTCCGTCGTAGGCGGCCGCCAGCACCTCCAGGGTCGGCAGCGCGGCGGCGGGCAGCCCGAGCGCCTGGTGCAGGCCCAGGGCGGTGGAGAGACCGACCCGCAGCCCGGTGAAGCTGCCGGGGCCGGCCAGGGCCGCCACCGCCCCCAGCTCGGGCGGGGCTAGGCCGGCGTCGGCCAGGAGCCCGTCGATCATGCCGAGCAGCGCGCTGGAGGAGGTGCGGGGCCCCGCGGTCGCCTGCCGGACGGGGTCGCCCGAGGAGAGCAGCGCCACGCTCACGCGGGGCGAGCCGCTGTCGATGCACAGAACGGGTCCGGAAACGCTGGCTATACTCACTTTCGATGGCCCGGGCCGCCCAGCTCACGCCGATGCTCCGCCACTATCTGGAGGTGAAGCGGGAGCATCCGGGCGCCATCCTGCTGTATCGAATGGGCGACTTCTACGAGGCGTTCTTCGAGGACGCCGAGCGGGCGGCGCCGGTGCTGGAGATCGCGCTGACGGCACGGCATCGCGGGCGGGAGAGCGAGGCGCCGATGTGCGGAGTGCCGCACCACGCCCTCGAACTCTACCTGGGCAAGCTGATCCAGGCGGGCTTCCGGGTGGCGATCTGCGATCAGGTGGAGGATCCCAGGGAGGCCAAGGGGCTGGTGCGTCGCGAGGTCACCCGGGTGGTCACCCCGGGCACCCTCAACGAGCCCGAGCTCCTCCCCAGCGACGAGGAGAACCTGCTGGCCACGCTGGTCTGGGAGGAGGACGGATCGGGAGCCGGCGCGTTTCTCGACGTCTCGACGGGGCGCTTCTTCGCCCGGCGCTGGCCGGGGCCGGGCGACGCGGCCGAGGACCTGGCGGTGCTGCGGCCGAGGGAGGTGCTGGTGCCGGCCGGGGAGGAGCTGCCGGCCCCGGTCGCCGAGTGGCTCGCCGGCAGCGAGGTCTGCCGCACCGAGGTGGAGGAGAGCGAGTGGCTCGACCGCAAGCGCGCCGCGGAGACCCTGGAGCGGCAGTTCGGGGTGGCCACACTCCGCGGCTTCGGCGTCCAGGCGGGGGAGGCGGCGGTGCGGGCCGCGGCGCTGGCGCTGCGCTATGCCCAGGGGACCCAGCGCAACGACCTGGTCCACGTCCGGGAGCTCACCCTGCGCGGGGCCGCCGACGCCATGGTGCTCGACGCCACCACCCAGGCCAACCTCGAGCTCTTCCGCAACCTCCGCGAGGGGGGCCGCGAGCGCACCCTGCTCGCGGTCCTCGACCGCACGGTGAGCCCGGGAGGCGGCCGACTGCTGCGCGACTGGCTGCGCCGGCCGCTGAGCGAGCCGGCGGCCATCGAGCGCCGGCTGGAGGCGGTGGCCGACCTGCTGGAGCACGAGCCGCGGCGCTCCCGTCTGCGGGACGAGCTGCGCGGCGCCGGCGACCCCGAGAGACTGGTGGGTCGCGCGGCGGTGGGCCGGCTGGGCCCGCGGGAGGCGGCGGCGCTGCGCGATGCCCTGGTGCGGGTGCCGACGGTGCAGGCGGAGCTCGACGGGCTGCGCTCGCCGCTGCTGGGCGAGCTCGCGGCGGCGGACCCGGTGGCCGATCTCGCCGAGTCGCTCGAGCGCCGGCTCCACCCGACCCCGGCCGCCCAGGCTCGCGACGGCGAGGTGATCGCCGACGGCGTGTGCGAGGAGCTGGACGGGCTGCGCTCCCTGGCGCGCGACGGCAAGCGGCACATCCTGGACCTCGAGACGCGGGAGAGGGAGCGCACCGGCATCGGCTCGCTCAAGGTGCGGTTCAACAAGGTGTTCGGCTACTACCTCGAGGTCACCAAGGCGAACCAGGACCGGGTGCCGGAGGAGTACGAGCGCAAGCAGACCCTGGTCAACGCCGAGCGCTACGTGACGCCCGAGCTGAAGGAGCTGGAGGAGCGCATCCTGACCGCCGAGGAGCGCCGCGTGAGCCGCGAGGAGGAGCTCTTCGCCGAGGTGCGCGGGTCCATCGCGGCGCAGGCGGAGCGGCTGCTGGCGCTGGCTCGGGCCCTGGCGGCCGTGGACGTGCTGGCGGCCTTCGCGGAGGCGGCGGGACGGTACCGCTACTGCCGGCCGGTCATCGAGCCCGCCGGCGACCCGATCCACGTGGAGGCCGGCCGGCATCCGGTGGTGGAGCGGCTCCACTCGGAGCCCTTCGTCCCCAACGACGTCGCGCTGGACGCCGAGAACGGTCCGATCGTGGTGCTGACCGGCCCCAACATGGGCGGCAAGTCGACCTACCTGCGGCAGGTCGCCCTCATCTCCCTGATGGCGCAGGCCGGCTCCTTCGTGCCCGCCGACGCCGCCCGCCTGGGGGTGGTGGACCGCATCTTCACCCGCGTCGGCGCCAGCGACGACCTGACCCGCGGCGAGTCGACCTTCATGGTAGAGATGGTGGAGACGGCCAACATCCTGCGCCAGGCGACTCCCGAGAGCCTGGTCATCCTGGACGAGGTGGGCCGGGGCACCGCCACCTTCGACGGCCTCTCCCTGGCCTGGGCCATCGTCGAGCACCTGCACCAGGGGGCCTGCCCCAAGACGGTGTTCGCCACCCACTATCACGAGCTGACCGAGCTGTCCGCCCTGCTGCCGGGGGTGGTGAACCGCACCCTGGAGGTCAAGGAGTTCAACGACGAGATCATCTTCCTGCGGCGGGTGGTCCCCGGCAGCGCCGACAAGTCGTACGGCCTGCAGGTGGCCCGGCTGGCCGGCATCCCGGAGCCGGTGGTGCGGCGCGCCGCGGAGATCCTGGCCAACCTGGAGGCGCAGGAGTACGACCTCGCCGGGCGGCCGCGGCTGGCGAAGGGATCGCTCCCGGGGTCGTCCACCGACCAGCTCCAGCTCTTCGCGCCGCCCGAGGAGGTGGTGGCGGCCATCCTCGCCGAGGTGGACGTCGAGCGTCTGGCGCCCCTGGCGGCGCTGAATCTGCTCCACAGCCTCAAGAGCCGCCTGGGCGGCGGCTGACCCGCGCCGGGCCGCAGCTAGAAGGGGATGTCGTCGTCGTCGGGCCCGACGTCGGGCGCCTCGGAGGGGAAGCCGCTGCCGCCCGCGGCCGGGCCCGAGGGCCCTCCGTCGCCGCGCTGGCCGAGCATCTGGAAGTTCTCGCAGATGACCTCGGTGCGGTAGCGCTTCTCGCCGCTCTGCTTGTCTTCCCAGGAGCGGGTCTGCAGCCGCCCCTCGACGAAGATCTGGCGGCCGCGGCTCAGATACTGCCCTGCGACCTCGGCCTGGCGCCCCCAGCAGACGATGTTGTGCCACTCGGTCTGCTCCTGGCGGTTGCCGTCGCGGTCGCGCCAGCGGCGGTTGGTGGCCAGGCTGAAGTTGGCCACCGGCTGACCCGAAGGGGTGGTCCGCACCTCGGGGTCACGGCCCAGATTGCCGATCAGAAAGACCTTGTTCACCATCGCGATCTGCTCCTTGCTCGGTTGGGTGCGTCCGCGGCGGCCGCGGGGGGTGGCTATGATACCCGCCCGCCGGCGCGGCCGGCGCTCCCGGGAAAGGACGGCAACGGTGCGGCTGATCTTGCAGCGAGTGAGCGGCGCGGCGGTGCGGGTGTCGGGCGAGGAGGTGGCGCGGATCGGCGCCGGAGCGCTGATCCTGGCCGGCGTCGAGCGTGGCGACGACCGGGAGACCGTCGCCCGGGCGGTGGAGAAGGTGGCGCGGCTACGGATCTACGCCGACGCCGCGGGCCGCATGAACCTCGACGCCGCCGCGGTGGGCGCCGCTTTCCTGGTGGTCTCCCAGTTCACCCTGGCGGCCTCGCTGGAGCGCGGCCGCCGGCCCTCGTTCGACCGCGCGGCGCCTCCCGAGCGGGCGCGGCCGCTGGTCGAGGCGCTGGCTGAGGGCCTCGCGGAGCGGGGCTTCGAGGTGCAGCGGGGTCGGTTCGGGGCTCTGATGCAGGTGGAGCTGGTCAACGACGGGCCGGTCACCTTCGTGCTGGACCTCTGAGGGCGCGGCGGGAGCCCGGGCCAGGAGACTCGGGGCCCCGGCCTCGGCCTCCAGGACGATGAAGTCCAGGGGCACCGGGATGAAGCAGAGGACGAGCAGCCCGAAGCAGGCTGCCGCCACCCGTCGCCGGCGCCGGTCGAGGCCGCCGCCCTCGACCACCGGGGGATGCCGCAGTCCCATCAGCAGCAGCAGCAGGCACCAGAAGAGCCAGCCGAGCCAGACGAAGCCGAAGAGCGCGAGCGCCAGCCAGAAGAAGATCGAAAGCCGGCGCTGGAGACGTCCGACCCAGGCGTAGAGGATGTGCCCGCCGTCGAGCTGTCCCACGGGCAGCAGGTTCAGGGCGGTGGCGAACAGCCCGACCCACGCGGCGAGGGCGAACGGATGCAGGTCGAGCACCACGCCGTCGGGCAGCGGGCCATGAAAGAGACGGGTGAGAAGCCGGAAGAGCAGCGAGCGGCCGGGGCGCAGAAGCAGCAGCAGGTGTCATGGTGATGAAGGCTATAGGCGTACCTGCGGCTGTGGTTATAGGAGCATTTCTTTGACGTGGCAACTCCTGAACACATCCTGCACAGGCAATCAAAGAGACGGCA
>JAWWBN010000167.1:0-8471 GCA_033720955.1 Thermoanaerobaculia bacterium
GCCCGCCGATGGACCAGGACTCGAGGACCGTGAGACGCGCCTCCAACCGGTCGAGACGCCGGGTCAGGTCCTCGATGCGCAGCTCGACGGCGCCGGCGCCCGGCTCATCCGCGCTCACACCGACCTCCTCGGTCCGACATGGAACACGGTCAGGCTACCCCGCCCATCCCCCGAGCCGCACCGCGCCGCGGGGTAGGGCGGGCTCCCGGGCCCCACCGGCGCCGGGGGCCCGGTCCCGGCCGCGCCGGGAGCCGCTTCTTCAATGATGATCGTGACTTAGGGGTTCCTGTGGTATGCTCGGTCCGCTATGCCTCCACGCCCAGTCGCCTCCGGCACCATCTCCTTCGGCCTCGTGGCCATCCCGGTGAAGCTCTACTCCACCGGGGGCGCCCAGAAGCCGGTCTCCTTCAACATGGTCCACAAGAGCTGCGGCTCGCGGGTCAAGTACCGCTACTACTGTCCCACCGACGACGAGCTGGTGGAGCGGGACGAGCTGACCAAGGGGTACGAGTTCGCCCGCGGCCAGTTCGTCCTGTTCTCCGACGAGGAGCTCAAGGCGTTGGAGCCGGAGCCCACCAACGCGGTCGAGATCTCCGAGTTCGTGCCCCTCGACAAGGTGGACCCGATCTACTTCGAGAAGTCGTACTACCTGGGCCCCGACAAGGGGGGCGCCAAGCCCTACCGGCTGCTGGCGCAGACGATGCTCGACAGCGGGCGCGCCGCCCTGGGCCGCTACGCCGCGCGGGGCAAGGACTACCTGGTTCTCCTGAGGCCGTTCGAGAACGGTCTCATCATGCAGCAGCTCCGCTACGCCGACGAGATCCGCGCCTTCTCCGAGGTGCCCATCGACGAGGCCGAGGTCAAGCCCCCGGAGCTCGAGCTGGCCAAGCAGCTCGTGGAGCAGACGGCCAGCGAGGAGTTCCACCCGGAAAAGTACGAGGACGAGGTGCGGCAGCGGGTCTGGGAGCTGGTGGAGAAGAAGGTCCAGGGCGAGGAGATCGTCGCGGCGCCGCAGGAGGAGCCCAAGGCCCAGATCATCGACCTGATGGAGGCGCTCAAGAAGAGCCTCGGGGAGGCACCGGGCAAGCCCACCCAGCGAAAGCCGGCGAAGCGCTCGGCGCGGCAGCCGGCGGCGAAGAAGAAGGGCGCCGCCAAGAAGGCGAGCGGCAAGTAGGGCGGCGGGACCGGCATGCGGACCGCGGACCCAGCCGAGCGCGCGGGCCGGGGGGCCCCGGAGGAGAACGATGCAGGGCGTCCTGTCCTTCGAGGCTGAGATGACGAGGCCGGGGGAGGCCAGGGCGCCGATCCGCCTGGGCTACGCCGGCGCCGACGTCGCACGGCTGCTGGACCTGCCCGAGACCCGGCTGCGCTCGTGGGTGCGGTCGGGCTTCCTGAGCCCGGGCCGCGGCCCAGACGGCGAGCTCCGGTTCACCTTCCAGGACCTGGTGGTGCTGCGCGCGGCCCAGGAGCTCGAGGCGGCGGGCATTCCCCCCCGGCGGATCCGACGGGCCCTGGGCCGGCTGGCCGAGCAGCTCCCCGGGGGGCGCTCGCTCGCGGCGGTGCGGATCGCCGCCGCGGGCAGCGAGATCGTGGTGCGCGACGGCACCGAGACCTGGAACCCGGAGTCGGGTCAACGGGTCTTCGACTTCGCTGTGGCCGAGATCGCCGTGCGCGCGGCGCCGCTCGCCCACCGCGCCGCGGAGAGGGCCCGCGCCAGCGACGACCTGTCGGCGGAGCAGTGGTACGGGCTCGGTTGGGAGCTCGAGGCCACCGTGCCGGACGAGGCCGAGCGGGCCTACCGCAGGGCGCTCGAGCTGGACCCGGACCACGCCGACGCCCGTCTCAACCTGGGGCGCCTGGTCCACGCCTCGGGCCGTCTGGAAGAGGCCGAGGAGGCCTACCTCGCGGCACTGGAGCTGCGCCCCGGCGACCCCACCGCGCTCTTCGACCTCGGGGTGGTCCGTCAGGACCGGGGGCGTCCCTGGGAGGCCATCGAGGCCTATCGCCAGGCCGTCGCTGCCGACCCCGGCTTCGCCGACGCCTACTTCAATCTGGCCTCGCTCTACGAGCGTCTGGGCAAGGAGCCGCTGGCCATCCAGAACCTGCGCCGCTACCGCCGGCTCGTCGGCGGCCGCGGCAGGCGCGGGTAGCGCTGCCCCGGCGCCGGCCGGGCCCGCGGGCGGGGCGCCGCTTCCGCTAAGATCCCTCGCCGTCCGGGGAAGGAGAGACCGTGCTGTCGATCGAGAGCATCCGCACCCAGCGCGAGGCCGTGGCCGAGGCGCTCCGCAAGCGAATGGAGGAGGCGGAGGTCACCCGGCAGCTCGACGAGATCGCCGAGCTCGACGTGCGGCGGCGGTCGCTCATCCAGGAGGTCGAGGAGGCACGCGCCGAGCGCAAGCGACGCTCGCGGGAGTACGGCGAGGCCATCCGGGCCGGGCGGGCTGTCGAGCGCCCCACCGATCTGCCCGACCCCGCCGAGGCGGAGGGACGGCTGCGAGAGGTCGAGGAGCGGTTGAACGATCTCCTTCGGGAGCTGCCGAACCTGCCCGCGGAGGACGTGGTGGCGGGCGGGAAGGAGGCCAACCGGGTGCTGCGCTCCTGGGGGGAGCCGCCGGAGCTGGCGGAGCCGATCCCCCACTGGGAGGTCGCCGAGCGGCTCGGTCTGGTGGACTTCGAGCGCGGCGTCGAGCTGGGCGGCTCCGGGTTCTGGATCTACACCGGGGCGGGAGCGCAGCTCGAGTGGGCCCTGCTGAACTTCTTCATCGCCGAGAACCTGCGGGCGGGCTACACCATGCTGCTGCCCCCCCACCTGGTGCTGCCGGCCGCGGGGGTGGCGGCGGGCCAGTTCCCCAAGTTCACCGAGGACGTCTACCACACCACCGAGCCCCGGGGCCTGTTCCTGATCCCCACCTCGGAGACCGCCATCGCGGGTGCCTACGCCGACGAGATCTTCGAGGCCGACGATCTGCCGGCGAAGCTCTTCGCCTTCACCCCCTGCTACCGCCGCGAGAAGGCCGGGCCCCACTCGGACGAGCGGGGAACGGTGAGGGGCCACCAGTTCAACAAGGTGGAGATCTTCCAGTTCGTCGAGGCCGGGGACGCGGCGGCGGCGCTGGAGGAGATGGTGACCCACGTGGAGGCGATGGTGGCCAAGCTGGAGCTCCACCACCGCACCTCGCTCCTGGCCGCCGGCGACGCGAGCGCCGCCATGCGCAAGACCCTCGACGTGGAGGTCTGGCTGCCCTCGGTGGGCGGCTACAAGGAGGTCTCCTCGGTCTCCTGGGCCGGCGACTACCAGGCTCGACGCGCCGCCATCCGCTACCGGCCGAGGGAGGGCAAAGGCACCCGCTTCGTCCACACCCTCAACGGCTCGGCGCTGGCCACGAGCCGGGTCTTTCCCGCGGTGCTCGAGCAGCATCAGCGGCCCGACGGCTCCGTGCGCGTGCCCGAGGCGCTCTGGCCCTACTCGTTCGGGCTGCGGGAGATCGGGCCCTAGGCCCGACGGCGCCTCGGGGCCTGCGCGGCGTACGGCCCGCCGCTCACTCGCGCGCCGGCAGCTCGATCCGCCGTTGGGGCTCGGGCTCTTCGTCCCGGAAGCGCACCCGCACGGTGTAGTCGCCACCGTCCTCGAACCGGGTGGCGAGCCACGTCGCCACGAACCGCTCGGTCTGGCGGCGGCCGGTCTCGCGCACCAGGGGGATGTTCTCCCGCGCGCGCCGCCGCGCCATCCACGTGATCCCCTGGCGCAGCCGCTCGATGGCGGTCTCGCTGTCGCGGAGGATGCTCCCCGCGCGCACCCGGTACTCGATCCGCGAGGCGTCCACCGCCGGCTCGTTGAAGCGGATCTCCGGCGCCACGACCTCGATCCGGTCGCCCGTGAGACGCATCTCCCACTCGGCGTCGAGGTCGAGGTAGTAGGTGGTGGTCACGGGGGCACGCGCCTCGACCACCAGGTCGGGCAGGTCGAGCTGGCCCCAGAAGATGCTCGCCTCGTCGGTACGCTCGAAGACCTCGACCTGCTGGAGCTCGGCGAACTGGAGCCGGCTGACCCCCGAGACCCGGGTGGCGTAGCTGAGAAAGCTGGTGGTGACGGTGGAGGTGCGGAAGGCCTCGGCGACCTTGCGCAGGTCGGTCAGGACCTGGCGGCCGCCCTCCAGGGCGGCGCCGGGCGCCTGGCTGACCTTGTGGAAGACGTACAACAGCGAGCCGGCGCCGATGGCCGTGACGGTCACCAGCGCCACGGCCAGCGGCCAGACGCCGCCGCGACGCGGGGGCGGGGTGTCCGCGGCGCTCATGCCGGTGAGCGTAGCAGGCGGCCGGACTCAGGGGAGCAGGCGCGTGTCGCGATGGATCGCGGCCCAGCCGTACCAGAAGGTGTCGATCCCGGGCAGCGGCCGGATGCCGTCGGCCCCGGCGCGGGCGGCGAGGAGGAGCTGGTCGGCCGTGCCGTCGACGTCGGGGTCCACCAGGTAGGCGCGGGTCGAGACGCGCAGCGACGCCTCCACGGGGCGGTGCACGAGCAGCCGGCGCCCGGCCTCGAGCGGGATCAGCCGCGCGCCGCGGGCCGCCGCGTGCGGCACCGCGTGGGCGCGGCCGCCCAGGAGGAAGGCGAAGACGGGCTCCTTGGGCGGCAGCCTGCGGTCGTCGATCTCGACACCCCGGAAGGTCTCCTGGTTGGCGAGGTAGTCGGCGTACGGGTCGCGCGGCTCGTGCTCGCGCCCGTCCACCGAGAGCACGAGGGTGTCCGGGTGGCGGGCCCGCCAATCGCCCCAGGTCGTCGTCTCGGATACCGGCAGCTCGACCAGGTCGGCGCCCGCGAGGGGGCCGCCGATGGCGTCGGAGGAGATGATGGACCACCAACTGTCGGTCTCCCGGTCGCGCATCACCAGGGTGGCGTTCCAGAGGGCCCCCGAGGCCTCGAAGGTGAGCTCCCGGTCGTCGATGGTGCGGTCGTAGACTACGGCCGTGTTGGCCAGCGGTCACCAGACGGCCGCGTAGGCGCGCTCTCCGATCCGGTCGTTGACCACCTCGTGCCGGTTCAGCAGGTTCAGGCTGTAGGCGCGGGCCTGACCGGCGACCTCCACCCCGAGGACCCAGGCGTCCTCGGGAATCTCGGCGCGGTCGGCCGGAACGAGGCCCGGGTCGAAGACCGCCGCGAGGGCGCCGCGAGGGAGGAGCTGCTCGACCCCGGGCGGCGGCTCGTCGGCCGCCGCCGTTCCGGGGCCGAGGAGGAGGAGCAGCGGCAGCAGTCGAGCGGGGCGGATCCTCATGGCACCGAGTCTCTGGTTGCAGTCTACGGACGGCCGTGGCGACAGGATTGGCTCCCGTCGTAGGAGCTCCACGATATCCCGCGGCCGCGGTGGAGTCGGGTATCATGCCCGCCGGACCTCGAGGAGGATCGGGATGCAGGGGAATGGCTGGAGCCGGGCGGGCCCGGACCGCGAAGGGCTGACGCTGCCCCCCGGCGATGTGGTCGAGGAGACGGCGTTCGACGACGGGCTGTTCGCCAAGCTGGACCGGCAGCTCGGCGCGGGGCGCTGCCCCCACGGCTGGCTGGAGATCGAGGCGGCGGGGCAACGGCTTCTCTGCCTGGTGCGGGACGCCGCCCCCGTCCGGGCCGGGCTCGTCGTGGAGAGGGCGTGGCGCCGGCTGCCCCTGCGCGAGCTGCCGGCCCGCGCGCGGCAGCTCGAGGCGGCGCGCTGCCGGCTGGTGGCCGGCGACGAGACCCTCACCCGCATGCTGGCGGTCCATCTCTGCCACGAGCCGGAGCTGCGGTCGTCCACCGACCTAGTGGACCCGGCCCGGGTGCTCCACGCGCTCTCCGAGGAGCGGCGGGAGGCGGTGCTCGCCTTCCAGCGCGGCGGGGTGCGGAGCTTTCTGGCTCTCGACGACGGCCGTCCGAACCGGCTCTACTTCGGCGACCCGGCCGAGGATCCGGGGCCCGAGGAGGGCGACCTGACCGAGCGCCTCCTGGCGGTGATCTTCCGCCCCGGGGCTCCCGCCGGGGTTCTGGAGGTCTTCCGCGACCTGGAGGTTCCGGCCGACGCCGACGCCGGGGCCGAGCTCGCCGACCTCGCGGCGGTCGACCGGCCGCCGCCACCGACCACTGTCGTCGTGACAATGGGGGAGGGGCGCGAGGTGCTGCACCGGCCGTTCACGCCGCCGGAGGTGGTCATCGGCCGCGACCCGCGCTGCGAGATCTTCCTGGACAACCTGGCGGTGAGCCGTCGCCACGCGCGCGTCGCCTGGAGCCGCGGCCGCTTTCTGGTGGAGGACCTGGAGAGCGCGAACGGCACCCGGCTGAACGGCACCCGGGTGACGAGCGTGCCGCTGGGACCCACGGACCGGATCGAGGTCGGCAAGTTCCGCCTCCACCTCGAGTCGCAGCGACCGCAACCGGGGATGTCGGAGACCATGCTCCTCACGACGGTGCCGCGGTTCTCGCGGCTGGCGCTCGCCGGCGACGGCCAGGAGGCGGCGGTGGACCGGGGCGTGGTGATCGGCCGCGGCCAGGGGGTGGACCTGGCGGCCCGGGGCTGGTCGGTGCGCCCGGTCCACGCCCGCGTGCAGCCGCGGGCCGACCGAGTGGAGCTGGTCTGCTTCGGGAGCGCCCGGGTCAGGGTGAACGGCCGCCCGGCACGGCGGGCGAGCCTCCGGGTGGGCGACCGGATCCGCGTGGGCCGGACCGAGCTCGAGCTGGTCCGCAGGGAGCCCGCCGGGTGGCCGTCCGGCGACGCGATCCGCTAAGCTGCCCCCTTCCGGGCGCCGGTTGGACGCCCGCGAAGGAGGAGACGCGATGGGATCGATCGACGCCAACGCCGCCCGCTCGGGCACCAAGCTCCTGCTGGACGGTGACCCCTACACCGTCCTCGAGAGGGCCCACCACAAGCCCGGGAAGGGGGGCGCCTTCGTGCGCTTCAAGCTGAAGGGGATCGTCTCCGGCAAGGTGATCGACCACACGGTGCGCGCCGGCACCAAGATGGAGACGGCCGACGTCAGCGTGAAGACGATGCAGTACCTCTACCAGCAAGCCGAGGACTACGTCTTCATGGACCTCCAGACCTACGACCAGATCCACATCCCGGGCGACCTGCTGGGCGACGACGCCGGCTTCCTGATCGAGACCGCCGAGGTGGAGGTGACCCTGTTCGAGGGCACTCCCGTGGGTGTCCAGCTACCGCAGAAGATGGTCTTCGAGGTGGTCGAGACCATCGACAACCCGAACATGGGCAACACCGCCACCAACGTCACCAAGGACGCCACCATCGAGACCGGCAAGGTGGTCCAGGTGCCGCCCTTCATCAAGACCGGCGACAAGATCCGGGTCCTCACCGAGAACGGCAGCTACCTCGAGCGGGCCTGAGGCCGCCTCCGGGGCGGGCCCTGCCTAGAACCGGGCCGAGCAGGAGATCTCGACCTCCACCTTGGCCTCCGTCTCGTTGTGCCAGCCCGTGAGCGTCACCTGCGGGTCGTCGGGATGGGGCGGGGTCACGACGCGGCTGTACGACTCGTCGACGTTGTACCGCGTCCACACCGGTCCGGTGCGAAGGTAGACGTCGGGGCAGCCCGGGGGGCAGGAGGAGTAGAGCTCGATCCCCACGAGCTTCCACGCCAGCAGGCTCTTGGCGTTCTCCTCCGCGTCCACTCGGACGCTCCATCGGAGCTCTCTCAGCAGGCTCTCGGCCGTCTCGGCATCCAGCCCCGCGACGCCGATCGCGCGGCGGACGATTCCCTTGGCGTGGACCTCGCGCGTCGCCCGCTCGCGACAGTCCTCGAACCGGGGGGGCTGTTCGTCCTCCGACAGGCGGAAAGCGGAGAGCGGGGGATCCGGCGGCGGTTGGATGTCCTCGAGATCCTCCTCGTCGGCGGGAGGGTCCATGGGGTCGGGCTCGTACAGGTCGGCCCGAGGCCAGCGGACCAGGGAGATCGGCGCGGGGCCGTCGGAAGGGAGGAAGGCGACGTGGGAGTGCCTTCCCGTGTCGAAGGCCGAGAAGTCGGCACGGCGGATCCACCGGCCCGCCTTCACCTCCCACGCCCAGACGTCTACGCTTCCTGCGCTCCTCACCTCCCAGGCGACGAGGAGATCGGCGCCGGTCGGTGGAGGCGCAGGGCGCGTCAGCAGGGTCGGGCCCTCGACGGTCAGCCCGATCCGGTCGACCCCGTCGCCCGGCGGATCGGGCCAGGCGAGCGCCCGCCAGGCTGCGCTCTCCTCCCCCGGAGGCGGAGGGGCGTCCCCCGCCGGCCCGACGCCGGAGTCCCCTGACGCCACGGTGGCCACTCCCAGGAGGAGGAGGGTCCAGAGCGACGTTGCGCGTCGCGCAGCGCTGCCCCCGCTCACACGACGTTGGAGCATGAGATCCTCACCTTCGCATCCGCGAGCGCGCTGGCGTAGCGCACGAACATCCTCGTCTCGTTGATGACCTCGACGTCGGACGTCTCCTGGTAGATGTAGTAGTCGGTCGCCTCGAGCC
>JAWWBN010000168.1:0-8414 GCA_033720955.1 Thermoanaerobaculia bacterium
CCGGTGAGCGTGACCGTCGCCTCGGGGAACGCCGCCGCGGCGGCGGCACGTGCCTCCGCGAAGAGGGGCTCCAGCCGGGTGAAGCCGGCGAACGGCAGGAAGATCACCACCCGGGTGGTGGCGCCCCCGTCGGCCAGCAGGAGAGGGCGGGCGCGGCGCGCCAGCTCGGGGTCGGCGGAGGGCAGATCGGCCGCGGTGACCACCCCCAGGGCGGACGGCGCGGCGCGCAGACGGTCGCCGAGCCGACCCAGCCTCCCGCCGGCCGCGGCGGACTCGAAGCTGCCGCCGGGCAGGGTGATGAGGAGCTCCGCGGAGACGGCGCCGACGCCCTTCGCCTCGAGCGCCTCCAGACCGGCTCGCGCCGGGTGGCCGGGGCGGAAGTACTCGAGCACCCCGGTCTCGACCTCCAGCCGCGGCACACCCGCCAGGGCGCCCAGCAGCGTCAGGAGGAAGAGGAGGTGGACGGCCGCGGGACGCCGGGTGGCCAGGCCGGCGGCCGTCGCGCCCAGACGGCGCCCGCGGCGCTCGAAGGGGGTGCGAGGGGCGGGCCGGGGCGGCCGGCTGCGGGCGAGGAGCGCCGGGCAGAGGGTGAAGGCTGCGGCCAGGAGCACCGCGATCCCGAACGCCGCCCACAGACCCAGCGCCCGCACCGGCGGCGAGTCGCTGATCGCCAGCGAGCCGAAACCGATCCCGGTGGTCAAGCCGGTCCAGAGCACGGGCCAGGCCTTCCGCCGGTAGGCGGCCGCGACGGCGGCCTCGGGCGCGAGGCCGGCGCGCCGCTCCTCCCGCACCGCCAGGAGCAGGTGGAGGACCGTCGCGAGGGCCAGCACGAAGAGGAGCAGCGGCAGGATCGAGGTGACGATGCTGAAGGCCACGCCCAGATGCCCCATGGTGCCGAAGATCACGGTCTGGGTGAGGGCGGCTACCAGAAGCGGCAGCGCGGTGTCGCGGCCCGAGCGCAGCGCGAGGGCGATCGCCGCCGCTCCCAGCGCCACGACCAGGGGGAAGAGAATCGCCAGGGTCGCTCCCACGGCGCGATCCAGGGCTCGGTTGACCGCGGCGATCCCCACCACCCGCGCCTCGACCTCCGGGGGCCGGTCGGCCAGGAGGTCGTCGAGCTCGGCGAGGAGCCGGCGCCGCTCGCCGGGGGCGAGCCGCCGGACGGCCAGCAGCAGGGAGGCGGCTTCGCCGCCGGACGCGATCCAGCCCATGTCGCGCGCCAGCGGCTCGGCGGCCAGGCGGTCGCGCTCGGCGAGCGGGTCGGCCGGCGGCCAGCCGCCGGTCTCGGAGGGGTGGGCGCCCGACGGCCCCGAGGCGGCGACGACGCCGCGGACGCCCGGAGCCCGCCGCTCCACCCGTCCCAGCCAGGCGAGGCCCTCCCGCGTCCACAGCCCCGGGCCCTCGGCGACCACCCGCAGGGCGCCGAAGTCGGAGAATCGGCTGGTGAAGCTCCGGTAGTCGGCGAGGGCCGTGTCGTCGCGGACGAAGAAGACCTCGGGGGAGTTGTCGTGGCCGAGGCCGAGGAGACCCGGCGCCGCAACGGTGGCGAGACCGACCCAGGCCGCCAGCGCCCAGCCGGACCGGGCCAGCGCTTCCAGCGGACGCGCCCGGCCGGCTCTCATCGGACCTCTCCCGCCGACCGCGCTAGGAGTCGCCGGTCATGATGAACAGCGGCAGCATCTCGAAGCTGCGATAGACGGGCCGGAGCCGCTCGAGGCTGTAGTGGCGCTTCACGTCGAGCTGCTTCTTGGTGGAGGTGACGACGTCCACCGGCACGTTGTCGTAGCGCCCGTTCTTGAGCACCACCAGGCGGCCGTGGATGCCGTCCAGGATCAGGTCCAGGGCCAGGTTTCCGTAGGCCATGGGGACGATGGAGTCGACCGCGTCGGGGTCGCCCGAGCGGGTGAGGTAGCCCAGCTTCTGGTAGACGATGTTCACGGTGCGGCCGTTGTTGTAGTGGGGCGACAGCTTCTTGAGCCGCGCCCCGACCTGCTCGCCGATGCCGCCCAGCTTGGCGTGGCCGTAGGCGTCGCGGGCGTGGTCCTCGAAGACCATCTCGCCGCCCTCGAACATCGCCCCCTCGGAGACCAGCACCACCGCGTAGCGGCTCGGGTTCTGCCGCCGGTCCTCCGACAGCAGCTCCGTCAGCCGCTCGACGCTGAAGCGGTGCTCCGGGATCACGCAGCGGTGGGCGGCCCCGGCCATCGTGGGCAGGAGCGCGGTGAACCCGGCGTAGCGGCCGAAGACCTCGATCACCAGAAAGCGCTCGTGGGAGCCGGCGGAGGTCCGGAGCCGGTTCGTCATCTCGATGGTGCGGGTGACGCAGGTGGAGAAGCCGATGCAGTAGTCGGTCCCCGGCACGTCGTTGTCCATGGTCTTGGGGATCGCGACGATCTTGACCCCCTCCTGGTAGAGCCGCACGCCATAGCTCAGGGTGTCGTCGCCGCCGATGGGGATCAGGTAGTCGATGCCCAGCCAGTCGAGATTCTCGAGCACGGTGGGCGTCAGGTCGTTGATCTCCTCGGTGTAGCGGTCGCGCAGGTGCGGCGGCACCCTCTCCCTCTTCACCCGGCCCGGGTGGGTGCGCGAGCTGTGCAGGAAGGTGCCGCCGGTGCGTCCCGCCTTGTTGACCACCTCCTGGGTCAGCACCTGGTAGTGCTCGCCGGCGTCGTCGGCGTCGGGGTGCATGTCGATCAGCCCGGCCCACCCCCGTCGGATGCCGACCACGCTGTAGCCGTCGCGCCGGGCGCGAATGGTGACGGCGCGGATCGCCGGGTTGAGACCCGGGACGTCGCCGCCCCCGGTCAGGATTCCGATCACGCCCTTCCTGCTGTCGACGACCGCCATCTCGCTCCTCGAAATCTGTTGGACCGCTCTCCGAGCGGCAGACCCTAGCACGAAGAGGGGGCCGCGGCGGCGCTTGACAGGGGGAGGGCACCGGTCGATCATCGGGCACTCGCGACCCTCCCTGGACGGGACGGTCGGAACGACAAGGGGAGGGGTTTCCATGCCGAGATTCAGAGCGTTCCTGCTCGCGGCCTCGCTCGTCGCCGCGCTCTCCGCCGGCCCGCTGGCGGCCGGCGTCGTCTTCCAGGTGGAGACGACCTACCACTCCGGACCGGCCCGCGAGCCGGAGACCACCGAGATGTCGGTCGAAGGCGCGAACCTGAAGATGGAGACCGTGCCGGGGGCGAGAGACAGCTCGCGGGGCGAGGCGATCTTCCGGGGCGGCAGCGGCGAGATGGTGGTGGTGGACCACGACGACAAGAGCTACCTGGTGATCGACGCGGAGACGGTCGACCGCCTGGGCAGCCAGATCGGCGGTCAGATGGCCGCGATGATGGAGCAGGTGCAGAAGCAGCTCGAGCAGATCGACGACCCCGCGATGCGGGCGCGGATGGAGCAGATGCTGAAGCAGCAGATGGGCTCCAGGGAGGAGGCCTCCCTCCCGGCCACCGAGTACCGCGACAGCGGGCACCAGGCCACGGTCGCGGGCTACCCCTGCGTGAAATACGACGTCTTCGTCGGCGGCCAGAAGACGCAGGAGCTCTGGGTCACCGACTGGAGCAACGTGGAGGGCGGCGCCGAGGTGCGCGACACCTTCGTCGAGATGGCGAAGCTCTCGGCTCGGCTACGGGAGTCGCTCGAAGAGTCGATGGACAGGTCTCTCTTCGGCGCAGCGGACAATCCGGCCGACGCCTTTGCCCGGGTCGGCGGCTTCCCGGTGGTGACCCGCAGCTTCGAGGGCGGAGAGCTGGAGAGCGAGTCGACCCTGCGCTCGGCCCTCCGGCGCACCCTCGATCCGGGGGAGTTCGAGCCTCCGGAGGGCTACAAGCGGCGCTCGATGCTGGGCGGCTCGTAGCCGGACCCGGAGCGGGCGGCGGGCTCAGCCGGCGACGATCATCACCTCGCACGACGCCCCGGGCGGCGCCGGTGGAGCGCCCGGACGGATGCGCACCAGGGCGGTGCCGCGCGCGTACGCGGCCACGTCGTGCGACCCCTTGGGCACCACCGGCGTGACCCGCGGGCGGCCCTCCCCCAGGGCCACCTCGGCGGCGAGGAAGCGGTCGCGATCCTTGGCGCCGGGGAGGGCGCCGGCCAGCACGCCCTCGGTCGCGTCTCCCCAGCAACGTCCCGGGCGCCCCTGGAGGAGGTCCAGCAGGGGGCGCACGAAGAGCCAGAAGCAGACCATCACCGAAGCCGGGTTGCCGGGCAGCCCGAAGACCCATCCCCGCGCCGAGCGGGCGGTCACCAGGGGCTTGCCGGGAGTCAGGGCCACCGCGTCGAAGAGGACCTCGCAGCCCGCCTCGGCCAGGACGCCCTCGACCAGGTCGAACTCCCCCATCGAGACGCCGCCGCAGACCAGGAGCACGTCCGCCGCCAGACCGGAGCGCACCCGTGCCGCGAGCTCCGCCGGCTCGTCCGGGGCGATACCCAGCGGCTCGGCCTCCACGCCCGCCAGCCGGCACGCGGCCAGCAGGAAGTCGGTGTGGCTGTCGCGGAGCTGGCCCGGCGCGGGAACCCGGTCGGGGGCCACGACCTCGTCGCCGGTGGTGAGCACGGCGACCCGCGGCCGGCGGTGGACCGGCAGCGTGGCCAGCCCGTGGGTGGCGGCCAGGGCCAACGCCCCCGGCGTCAGGAGATGCCCCGGCGGCAGCAGCGGGTCGCCCCGGCGCAGCACCTCGCCGCGGCGGCGGATGTTGACGCCCCGAGGTGTGTCGGCGGTGAAACGGACCGTCTCTCGGCCGCCGTCGGTGAGCTCCACCGGGACCACCGTGTCGGCGCCCGACGGCACGGGCGCGCCCGTCATGATCCTGGCCGCCGCGCCCGCCGGGAGGGCGAAGCCGGGCGCGTCGCCGGCCGCCACCACCCCGGCCACGGGCAGCTCGTCGCCGGCGGCAGCGGCCCCGGCGAGGGTGTAGCCGTCCATCGCCGAGACGTCGGCCGCGGGCACGTCCACGGTGGCTGCGAGGGGCGCCGAGAGCGCCCTCCCGAGCGCGTCGCGACGGGCGACCTCGCGGCTCTCGAGGGAGGTGGCGCGCTCGGCGATCCGCTCCCAGGCTTCCTCGGGCGTCAACATCGGGCGGCTCCGTGCGATGCTATACTTCCGCGCTCGACTCGCGGGGGCGCAGGGCAGCCATCTCGATGAGCTCCAACTACCAGTACCGCGGCAGGCTGAGCGAGACGACCCTGCCGGAGATGCTCTCGAGCATCGACCGCTTCCGCATGGCAGGGCTGGTGAAGGCTCGGCACGAGGAGACCGTCAAGAGGATCTGGCTGCGGGACGGTCACGTGGTCCACGCCTCCTCCACCGATCGGGCGGACAGCCTGGGGGAGCATCTGCGCCGAACCGGCCAGCTCAGCGACGCCGATCTCGAGGAGGTCTCGCGTCTGCGTCAATCCTCGGACACCCGCTTCGGCTCCCTGCTGGTGCAGAAGGGGCTGCTCACCCCATTGGAGACGCTGCGCGCCATTCGCGACCATATCGAGGAGATCGTGTGGAGCCTCTTCGACTGGCGGCGGGGCGAGGTCAGCTTCGCCATCGGCCAGGACGCCCTGCCGGCGGAGGACATGGTGCGGATCCAGCTTCCGCTGCGGCGGGTCATCCTGAAGGGGATCCGGCGCACTCCGGACGCCAAATCGCTGGTGGCCCGTCTCGGGCGCCGCGAGACCATCCTCCGGCCCCGTTTCGAGTGGGAGGAGCTGATCGAGATCGGCCTCGACGCCGACGAGCTGCAGATGCTGCGGCAGGTCGACGGCAAGAGGACGCTCTACGAGCTCTGCTCCTCCGGACCGCTGGTGCCTGCGGAAAACGCCAGAATCCTCTATGCTCTCGATGTGTTGAGGCTGGTGCAGCGCCGGAGCGCCCCCGATCCGCCCTCCGGGCCGGTGAAGATCCGGCTCAAGACCAGCGGAGACGCCTTCACCGTCTGATGCCGATCTACGAGTACGAATGCGGGTCCTGCGGCGAGCGGCTGGAGGTCATCCAGCGCATCCAGGACCTTCCGCTGACCGAGTGCCCGGAGTGCGAGGGGCCGCTGTCGCGGCTGGTCTCGGCGCCCGCCTTCCAGTTCAAGGGCACCGGCTGGTACGTCACCGACTACGCCGGCAAGGGCTCCGACGGGGGCGAGAACGAGAAGAAGGAGAAGAAGGAGGCGCCCGCCGACGCCGGCTCGGGGAGCTCGGAGGCGAAGACGGCGCCGGCCAAGAAGGCGGCGACGGGGGAGAGCGGATGACGAGGGTCGGCGCTGCGGTCCTCGGGGCGGTTCTGCTGCTGGCGGCGCCGGCGGCGGCCACCACCTACGTGCTGCCCGCGGACGAGACCCTGGTCGAGCAGGCTTCGGTGGTGGCCCAGGCGAGCGTGGCGGCGGTCGAGCCGTCGCCCATCAACGGGCCCCCCTCGACCGACTACTTCGTCCAGATCGAGAGGGTCCTCAAGGGCTACGTCGCCGGCGGCACCGTGGTCGTCCGGGTGCCGGGCGGCATCGGGCCGGACGGGGTGGGGCTCAAGATCTCCGGGGCGCCGGTCTTCCGCGAGGGCGAGCGGCTGCTCCTCTTCCTGGCCCCCCGCAGCGACGGCACCTACGGCGTGCTCCACCTGATGCTGGGAGCGTTCCACGAGCGCCAGTCGGGCGGCCACCGGGTGGCGGTGCGGGCGCTCTCGGAGGCCTCCGAGCTGGCGCCGGCCGCCGGGGAGGAGGCGGAGGGCGCCGAGCCGCTGCGCGACTTCCACGGCTTTGCCGAGTGGATCGGCGAGGCGGCCGCGGGGCGTCCCGCCGAGCCCTCCTACTTCCTCGCCGGCTTCGCCGGCGCCGAGCGCTTCGACGAGCCCCCCCTGCTGCGCGACGCCTGCACGCAGCTCGCTTTCCGCTGGTCCGACTTCGACCGCGGCGAGGGGGTCTCCTGGCACCTGCGGGCGGGTCCCGCCCGCGGCACCGGCGAGCGGCGCGCGTTCGACCGGGCGCGGCGGTCGTGGGAGCGGGACGCGGGGGTGGGCCTCCGGCTGCGGCGCTCGCCGCGCAGCGGCTCGGCCGCGGGGATGGGCGCCCACGACGGGCTCAACACGGTCCTCTTCGGCGATCCGAACGACCTGGTCTCGGGCGCCTTCGGGTGCCGGACGGGCGGCCTCGTCTCCGTCACCGGCATCTGGTTCGACAACGGCCGGGGACAGGCCTGCGAGCGCACCAGCCCCGGGCGCAAGCTGTCGTACGGCGGCCGCCGCTATCTGGAGATCCTGGAGGCCGACACGGTGGTCAACGACGGCGCCTCCTGCCTGTTCGCCGGCGGGGCCGAGCTGCCCTCCCGGCTGCTGGCGCACGAGCTGGGGCACTCCCTGGGGCTGGCCCACGGTGGCGACGCGACCTCCCTGATGTGGGCCGAGCTGGCCCCCGGGGCGCCTGCGGGGCCCTCTCCCGCGGAGCGCCGGGCGCTCGCCCGGATCTACCGTGACCCCTCCGACGACGACCGGCCGCCGCGCTAGCCGTCGACCTCGGTCTCGCCGCCGCCCGTGAGCCCGAGCTTCTTGGCGTAGTAGCGGAAGGAGCGGAAGCTCATGCCGACCAGGTCGGCGGCCTGGGTCTGCACGCCGTCGCAGCGGTCGAGCGCCTCGGCCATGAGCTGGCGGCGGATGTCGTCCAGATAGGGCTCGAGCGCGAGCCCCTCGGCCGGAAGCTGGACCGTGTCGCTCGGCTGCGGCCTTCCGGTGCGCACCTGCTCGGGCAGGTCCTCGGCGCTGAGGTTCTCCCCCGCCGAGAGCGCCAGGGCGCGCTCGATCACGTTCTCGAGCTCCCGCACGTTGCCGGGCCAGTCGTAGCCCTCGAGGAGCTTCATCGCCTCGACGGTGACCCGCTTGGGCTCGACGCCCATCTCCCGGCTGCACTTGAGCAGGAAGTAGTCCACCAGCAGGGGCACGTCCTCGCGGCGGCGGCGCAAGGGGGGCAGGTCGATGGGGATCACGTTGATGCGGTAGAAGAGATCCTCGCGGAAGAGCCCCTCCTGCACCATCTGCTGCAGGTCCCGGTTGGTGGCGGCGATGATCCGCGCGTCCACCGGCTCCTCCCGGTTGCCGCCCACCTTGCGCACCCGCTTCTCCTGCAGCGCGCGCAGCAGCTTCACCTGCATCGACGTCGGCATCTCGCCGATCTCGTCGAGGAAGAGGGTGCCCCCCTCGGCGCTCTGCGCCAGGCCGGTGCGGTCGGCCGTCGCGCCGCTGAACGCCCCCTTGACGTGGCCGAAGAGCTCGCTCTCCAGCAGGGTCTGCGCCACGGCCGCGCAGTTCACGGTCACGATCGGGCCGCCGGCCCGGCCGCTGTGCGCGTGGATCGCCTGCGCGACCAGGTCCTTGCCCGTCCCCGTCTCCCCCTCGATCAGGATCGGCACGTCCAGCTCGGCCGACTTTTCGACGACGCGCCTCA
>JAWWBN010000169.1:0-8369 GCA_033720955.1 Thermoanaerobaculia bacterium
GCCGGCTCCTCGGCCGCCGCCGCCGGCGGCGCCTCCGCGGTCCGGTCCACCACCGGGACGGCGCTCTCCACCTCGGACGGCGGCGCGGCCGGCGGCGGCGTCTGGGCTTCCGGCTCCGGCGCGGGCACCTCCGCCGGCGCTGCGGCCTCGGACGCGTCCTTCAGACCCGTCATCCGACGCACCCGGCTCGCCTCGGGGTTGACCTCCTCGGCCTTGGCCAGAAGCTCCTCCGCCACCACCGCCTGGCCGCGGTCCTTGAGCTCCAGCACGGCGTCGGTGAGGAAGGAGAGGTCGGAGGGGTCCAGGTCCAGGGCTCGCCCGTAGAAGCGCACGGCCTCGCCGTACCGCTCGTGCTCCACCATCAGCTCGGCGATCTCGAGGTACTGCGCGACGGCCTCGGGGCGGCGGTCGGCCTGCAGACAGAGATCGGCCAGGGCCAGCCGCGCTGCCGGGTCCTGCGGATCCAGCTCCACGATCTTGCGCTGGATGCTGATCACCGCCAGGGTGTCCCCGCTCTGCGCGTGATAGTCGGCCACCACCTGGTACTGGGCCCGCGCCTCGTTCAGCAGCCCCTGCTGGCGGTAGAGGTCGGCCAGCGCCTCATAGATCTCGATCCGGGTCGGGTCGACGCGGATGACCTTCTTGTAGATGGCGATCGCCTTGACGTAGAAGCCCTCGCGCGAGAAGTGCGAGGCGGCGCGGCCGAAGAGATCCACCGCCTCGTCCAGGCGCCCCAACCGGAGGTAGAGGTCGCCCACGCGGTTCAGGGTGCGGGTGTCGTTCGGGGCGTCGTTGAGGACCTTCCGGTACTCGCCGATGGCCGCTTCGAGCCGTCCCTTCTGGACGAGCTTCTCGGCCGCCTGGACCGTCTTCTGCCGTCGGATCGTCATCGCCTCACGCCTCCGCGACCCGGGGCAGAACCGACCGGAAGGTCAGCCGGTGGGAGGGGCAGGGGCCGTACTCGGCGAGGGCCGACAGATGCTCGGGGGCGCCGTAGCCCATGTTGCGGGAGAAGCCGTAGTGGGGGTAGCGACGGTCGAGCTCCGTCATCATCCGGTCGCGCTCCACCTTGGCCACGATCGAAGCCGCGGCCACGGCGTAGCTCAGCGAGTCGGCGCGCACGACGGCGAAGCAGGGACAGGGCGCTCCCGCGAGCTGCACGGCGTCGACCAGGGCGCAGTCGGGCGCCGGGTCGAGCCGGGCCAGGGCCGCCCGCATGGCCCGCCGCGTGGCCTCCAGGATGTTGACCCGGTCGATCACCGGCGGCTCGACCGCCACGACGGCGACGGCGAGAGAGCTCTCGCGCAGCCGCTCCGCCAGCGCGGCGCGGCGCTCGGGCGACAGCCGTTTGCTGTCGTCCACCCCGGGCACGAGCCGACCGGGCCGGGGGATCAGCGCCGCCGCGACCACCGGGCCGGCCAGACAGCCCCGTCCCACCTCGTCCACCCCGGCCACCCGCGCGAAGCCCTGCCAGAGGAGCCGCTCCTCCAGCCCCTGGAGGAGCTGCAGCCGGAACGCCTCCGCGAACAGGTGTCGCATGCCCGCCCCAGGTCCGCGCACCCTTCCGAAGGCCGGGCTCTCCTACCCGCCGGACCCGGCTCCGGCGCGGTCCTCGCGGCGCTCCTCGATGCGGGCGGCCTTGCCACGGAGGTTGCGCAGGTAGTAGAGCTTGGCCCGCCGGACCCGGCCGCGTCGCACCACCTCGATGTGGTCGATCACCGGCGTGTGCAGCGGGAACACGCGCTCCACCCCGATGCCCGCGGACATCTTGCGGACGGTGAAGCTGGCACGGCTGCCGCCTCCGCGGCGCGCGATGACGACGCCCTCGAAGACCTGGATTCGCTCTTTCTCGCCCTCGCGCACCCGCACGTGCACCCGCACGGTGTCGCCGGGGCGGAACTCTGGGATGTCGGAGCGCAGGGTGGCGCTCTCCACTTGCTCGAGTTGGTTCATCGGTTCCTCGACTTCCTCTCCGCCGATCGCGGAGCGTCTATGGTATCACTCGTTTCGTCTTCGCCGTCCGCCAGGAGATCGGGCCTCTTGCGGGCCGTCGCCGCGCGCGCCTCGCGGCGCCGCCAGCGCTCGATCTCGGCGTGATCGCCGGAGAGCAGGACCTCCGGCACGGTCAGTCCGTCCACCTCTCGCGGCCGGGTGTAGTGGGGGTGGTCCAGCAGCCCGCGGCGGAAGCTGTCGCGCTCCACCGACTCGGGCAGGCCCACCACGCCGGGGATCTGACGCGAGACCGCCTCGATGACCACCATCGCCGGCAGCTCCCCCCCGGAGAGCACGTAGTCGCCGATCGACAGCTCCTCGTCCACCACCCGCTGCCGCACCCGCTCGTCGATCCCCTCGTAGCGGCCGCAGAGCAGGATCAGCTCGGGCCGGCGGGCCAGCTCGCGCACCCCCTCCTCGTCCAGCCTCCGCCCCTGGGGCGACAGCAGGACCCGGTGGGCGCCGCGGCCGGCGTCGATCTCCTCCACCGCGCGGATCCAGGGAGGCGCGCACATCACCATGCCCCCGCCGCCGCCGTAGGGCTCGTCGTCCACCGAGCGGTGGGGGTCGTCGGTGAAGTCGCGAAGATCGTGCAGACACACCTCCAGGCGGCCCTCCGCGATGGCCCGGCCCACCAAGCTGGTGGAGAGGAAGGGCTCGAAGAGCTCCGGAAAGATGGTGATCACGTCGAAGCGCATGACTCGAGCAGCCCTTCGGGCAGATCCATCTCGATCCGGCCGGCCACCGGGTCGATCCGCCGCAGATAGCTGCGGACGAACGGCACCAGCAGCCGGCGCCCCCCGGTCGCCACCTCGAGCAGCAGACCGCCGCCGTCCTCCACCACCTCCTCCACCCGGCCGAGCTCTCCCAGCCGCCGGTCGTGGCAGAGACAGCCGACCAGCTCGTGGTGGTAGAACGCCCCCTCGGGCGCCGGCGGCACGCTCGCCCCCGGCACCTCGAGAGTGGCGCCGCGCAGCTCTTCGGCGGCGTCGCGGTCGGCGCACCCCTCGAGGGTGATCAGCAGTCCCAGCCGGTGGGCCCGAGTGGCGGCGACCCGGGCGCGACGGCTGGAGCCGTCGGGCGTCACCAGCAGCAGCTCCGACCCGGGGTCGAACCGCCCGGGCACGTCGGAGAGCGGCTCCACCAGCAGCTCGCCGCGCACGCCGTGCGCGCGACGCACTCGGCCGACGAGGACGCGATCGGGAGCCGGCGGGGGGGGCATGGGAGAGGGGCGCCGGCGGGGAGCCGGACGCGGGGGGCAGTGGACTTCTGGGATCAGTCTACGATCTCGAGGCTGTACGGCCCCTCGCCGTGCACCTCGCGCGTGGAGAGCACCGTCCGCAGCGCCCTCGCCGTGCGGCCCTGACGACCGATCACCTTGCCCAGGTCGCCGTCGGCCACCGTGAGCCGGAAGGTGGTGCCCTCCCGGTCGGAGAGCTCCTCGAGCTCGACCTGCTCCGGCTCGTCCACCATCAGGCGGACGACCTCCTCGAGCTGGTCGCGGACGCTCACGAGCCCTCCGCCTCCGTCTCGGTCTCCGTCTCGGTCTCGACGGCTTCGCTCTCGCCGGTCTCGGCCTCGGTCGAGCTGTCGGCCTCGGTCTCCGCGGCCGCGGCCTGCGCTTCGGCGGTCGGCTCCTCGGCCGTCACGGCCTCGGCGGCGGGAGTCTCCACCGCCTCGGTCTGGGCCAATCCGCCCTTCGCCTGCTGCTTCACCAGGCGAAGCACCGTGGGCGAGGGCTTGGCCCCCCTGTCGACCCAGTAGTTGAGCCGCTCGAGGTCGATGTCGACGCCCTTCAGGGTGCCGCTGGGGTGGTAGTGGCCCAGCTCCTCGATCGCCGAGGAGCGGGGAACGCGCCGCGAGTCGGAAACCACCACCCGGTAGAACGGGCTGTTGCGGTTCCCCATCCGGCGCAGTCGAATCGCGAGCATGGGTGATACCTCCGGGAATCAAACGACCGGGGCGCGCACCCCGGCCGGCCGGCGATGATAGCACATCAAGATCGCCCGAACGCCTTCTCGAGCCAGCCGCCCTTCAACCGCTTCATCATCTTGCGCATTCCCCGGTACTGCTTGAGGAGCTGGTTGACCTCCTGGACGGTGGTGCCGGAGCCCCTGGCGACGCGCCGCTTGCGGCTGCCGTCCAGAACGCGGGGCCGGCGGCGCTCCAGCGGAGTCATGGAGTTGACCATCGCCTCGATCCGCTTGAGCTGGCTCTCGTCCACCATGGACGGGTCGAAGCCGCGGAAGGCACCGCCCCGCGGCAGCAGCTTCATGACCTCCGACAGCGGCCCCAGCTTGCGCATCTGCCGAATCTGACGGGCCAGGTCGTCGAGGTCGAACTCGCGGCGCGCCAGGCGCTCGGCCATGCGCCGGCTCTCCTCGGTGTCGAGACCGGCCTCGGCCTTCTCGATCAGGGTGAGGACGTCGCCCATGCCCAGAATGCGCGAGGCCATCCGCGCCGGCTGGAAGAGCTCCAGATCCTCGGCCTTCTCGCCCACCCCGACGTAGCGCACCGGCACCTCGGCGACGCTGCGCACCGAGAGGGCCGCGCCGCCCCGGGTGTCGCCGTCCAGCTTGGTGAGGATCACCCCCGTCAGGGGCAGCCGATCGGCGAACGCCTTGGCGCTGCGCACGGCGTCCTGGCCGGTCATGGCGTCGGCCACGAAGAGGGTCTCGGCCGGGGCGAGGGCCTCGCACAGCCCCGCCACCTCGTCCATCAGCTCCTCGTCCACGTGGAGACGGCCGGCGGTGTCCACGATCACGGTGTCGAGCCCCAGCTCCTTGGCTCGGGCCACCGCCCGCCGGGCCACACCCAGGGGGTCGTCGCCCTTCTCCGGCGTCACCACCGCCACCCCGACCGCCTCGCCCACCTGGACGAGCTGCTCCACCGCCGCCGCCCGCTGCAGGTCGGCGGCCGCCAACAGGGGGTGCCGGCCGCGGGCCCGGAGCTTCAGGGCCAGCTTGCCGGCGGTGGTGGTCTTGCCGGAGCCCTGGAGACCGCAGAGGAGGATGACCTGGCGCCCCGACGCCAGCTTCAGCTCCTCGGCCTCCTCGCCGAGCACCCGCTCCAGCTCGTCCCGGACGATCTTGACCACCTGCTGGGCCGGGGTGAGGCTCTCGATGACGCGCTGGCCGATCGCCTGCTCCTCCACCCGCTTCACGAAGCCTCGCACGACCTTGAAGTGGACGTCGGCCTCCAGCAGGGCCATGCGGATCTCCTTGACGGCGCTCTTGAGCACCGCCTCGGAGACCCGCCCCTCGCCCTTCAGACGCGTGAAGACGGATTGCAGCCGGTCCTGGAGGCCGTCGAACATGGGAGGGAATTCTAGGGGATCGAGCCCGCCGACGGCCGGGCCCGTCCGCCCCAGCGGGGACTTTCCCTCCCCCGCCGCGTCATCCGAGCAGAAGGAGCAGGGCGGCCGCGGCCAGCATCGTCGCCAGCCCGCCGGTCAGCCAGAGCGCCATCCGACGCGTGCCGTTGAGCAGCGCCAGGATCCCCTTCGTGAGGGAGTTGGCCGCGATCGCGATGAGCACCGCGCCGGCCGCGACCGGCTGGGAGAGGGAGTCGGTGGCCAGGAGCCTCGCCACCGACAGGGCGGCGGCGCTGGCGCTGCCCAGGCCGGCCACGCCGCCGGCGATCAGCACGCCCTCCTCCCCCAGCCACCGGCCGGCCATCCCGACCAGCAGCAGGATGGCCACGAAGAAGGCGCCGAACTTGAGAGCCGGACCCAGCGAGTAGGGGTTGCGGAGCGGAAACTCCACCTCGAGGTCGCTGCGCGCCCGCCAGCCCAGCACCAGCCCTCCGGCCAGCCCGGCGGCCGCCATCCCCAGAAGCGGAATCGCCAGCTCCTCCGCCAGGGAGCGGTTCACCACCCAGAGCAGGAGGAGAAGACGGGGTCCCTGGACGGCGTTGGCCAGCACCGCGACCGCGCCGATGAGCCGGCTGGCCGAGGGCACGACGCGCGAGCGCTCGGCCAGCGACATGGTGACCGCGGCGGTGGAGACGACGCCGCCCACCACGCTGGCCAGCATCAGGCCACGGCGGCGCCCCAGCCAGCGCATCAGGAAGTAGCCCACGTAGCTGATGGTGGAGACCAGGATCACCAGGCCCCAGACGTGGCGCGGGTTGAAGAAGCCGAATGGGCCCATCTCCCGATCGGGAAGGACCGGGTAGACCACCAGCACCACGGCGAGGAACTTGAGGGTCGCCTCGAACTCGGTCTCGCTGATCTGCTGCTTGACGAAGTCGTGCAGCGGCCGCTTGGCGGCGAGGAAGATGGTGAGCACGATGCCCAGCCCGATGGCGACCATCTCCCGCGAGGCGAGCAGGTAGCCGATCCAGAAGACCAGCAGCGCGGCGAACTCGGTGGTGAGGCCCAGACTGCCGGACGGGGAGCGGTAGTACCCCACGCCGACCAGGAGCGCGACCGCCGCGAAGGTGACGGTGGTGTAGGCCGGAACGGCGAAGAGCCCGCAGATCGCCCCCAGCAGGCTCACGATCACGAAGGTGCGGACGCCGGCCGACTTCTTCTCGCCGGGCTGCCGGCCGCGGTAGCGCTCCGACCCCACCAGGAGGCCCAGGGCCACCGCCTCGGCCAGCAGCTTGATCACTTCCAGGTCGGGGCTCATGGGCGCCGGTCTGTCCCCAAGCCTACCCCCATCGGACCGGCGCCGCCAGAGCGCCGCTATACTGCCCCACCCCATGAAGCGCCGCGCCAAGATCATCGCCACGCTGGGGCCCGCCAGCTCCTCGCATCGCAAGCTCGAGAAGCTCCTGCGGCTCGGAGTGGACGTCGTCCGCCTCAACCTCTCCCACGGCGACCACGAGAGCCACCGCGAGGCGGTGCGGCGGGTCCGGCGGGTCGAGGAGGCCCTGGGCCGCCACGTTCCGATCTTCATGGACCTGATGGGGCCCCGCTTCCGGCTGGGCGCCCTGCCCGACGGGCCCCGGCGGCTCAAGCGCGGAGAGCGCGTGACCCTGGCCGTGGACAAGCCGCAGGCCGACCTGCCGCTCGAGAGCGCCGAGCTTCTGGCCCACCTGAAGGCCGGAGAGCGGATCCTCGTCGACAACGGCCTGGTGGAGCTCAAGGTGGAGTCGAAGCGGGGCTCCGCGGTTCGGGCGCGGGTCGTCACCGGCGGCCTGGTCTCCACCAGGAAGGGGATCAACCTGCCGGACAGCGACGCGCCCTTCACCATCTCGGACAAGGACCGGGCCGACGTCGCCCTGGCCATTCGCGAGGGGGTGGACTACCTGGCGGCGAGCTACGTGGGCGGCCCCGACGACATCTCGGCGCTGCGCACCCTGGTGCGGGAGCTGGGCGGCGACCTGCCGATCATCGCCAAGCTGGAGCGCGGCCGCGCGGTGAAGCGCATCGAGGGGATCGCCCGCGCCGCCGACGCGCTGATGGTGGCGCGGGGGGATCTGGGCGTGGAGGTGCCGCTCCACCGGGTCCCGGTGCTGCAAAAGAAGATCATCGACGCCGGTCTGCGCTTCGGCAAGCCGGTCATCGTGGCCACCCAGATGCTCGAGTCGATGATCGAGAAGCCCCGCCCCAGCCGCGCCGAGTCCTCCGACGTGGCCAACGCGGTCTTCGACGGCGCCGACGCGCTGATGCTCTCCGGCGAGACCGCGATCGGCGACCATCCCGTCGAGGCGGTGCGCACCATGGCCCGCATCGTCACCGAGGCCGAGGCGTACCTGCGCAAGGCGGGCGGCGGCCGCTCGTCGGAGATCTCGAGCTCGGTGCGGACGGGCCTCCTGGAGCCGGGCGGCGAGGCGGTGGCGAGCTGGGCGCGCGGCAGCGCCTTCGAGGTCGCCGACGTGGTGTCGGCCAGCGCGGTCTACGCCGCCGGTCATCTCGGGGTGAAGCAGATCGTGGCCTTCAGCCAGGGCGGCTTCACCGCCCGCATGATCGCCCGCTACCGGCCCACGGCCACTATCTGGGTGTTCACCAACGAGCCCCGGGTGGCGCGGCGGGTCCAGCTTCTCTGGGGTATCCGCCCCATGCTGATCGACGAGGAGGTCGAGCATCTCGACGACGTGGTCCAGCTCGTGGCCGAGCGGCTGCGGGCCACCGCCGGAACCAAGCCGGGCGAGTGCATCGTGCTGCTGATGGGCGACCCCATCCCCGAGCGGCCCCTCACCAACCTGATGCGGATCCACCGGCTGGACGGGGCGTAGCCGATCTCCCGCCGGCGCCGGATCCCACCGCCGGCCGGGCCCTCCCCCTCGACACCTTTCCGGCCCGCCAGCCGGGGCGACCCCGTCCCGACGCCCCTGCCGGCCGGTTCGTGTCTTCGACGGGCCGTCGCACGACATTCCCGCGGCCGGAGCCGGCCTCGCCGCCTACCCTCGCGGCAGCCGGAGCGCACCGC
>JAWWBN010000170.1:0-8359 GCA_033720955.1 Thermoanaerobaculia bacterium
CACTTCCGGCCGCAGTTTCTCGCCCGTCTGCGCAAGCTGGCCGACGAGGCCGAGTTCCTGCTGGTCTACGACGAGGTGCAGACCGGCTTCGGCACCACCGGGAGCTGGTGGGCGTTCGAGGCCCTCGGCGTGGCTCCCGACATCTTCGCCTTCGGCAAGAAGACCCAGGTGTGCGGCATCTGCGCGACGGAGCGGGTGGACGAGGTGGAGTCGGTGTTCCGGGTCTCCAGCCGCATCAACTCGACCTGGGGCGGCAGTCTGGTGGACATGGTCCGCTGCCGCAGATACGTAGAGATCATCGAGCGGGAGGAGCTGCTGACCAACGCCAGACGGGTGGGCGACCACCTGAAGCGCGGACTGCGGGCGCTCGAGGCCGAGATGCCCGACCGCGTCTCCAACAGCCGCGGGCGCGGAATGTTCCTGGCCTTCGACCTGCCCGACAAGCCGACCCGCGACCGGGTGCTGCAGCGGATGATCGACGACGGCGTCCTGGGCCTGCCGTCGGGTCACCGGGCGATCCGCTTCCGCCCGCCGCTCAGCCTGACCGCGGCCGAGGCCGACGAGGGCCTCGCGCGACTGCGCCGGGCCCTGGCCGCCACGGTCTGACGACCGGCCGGCCACCCGACAAACATCGACCGGGAGACGACTCCGATGACCGTGATGAGCGACCGCGACACCGCCGAGACCCTCTCCGCCCTCGGGATCGAGCCCACCAACCCCGGCGTCTTCGCCGGTGTCTGGCGCGAGGGCTCGGGGCCGCGTCTCGAATCGATCGACCCCACCACCGGCGAGCTGATCGCCGCCGTCACCACCGCGGGCGCCGACGACTACGAGGAGGTCGCCGCCATCAGCGTCGAGGCTTTCCGCGAGTGGCGGACCTGGCCCGCTCCCCGCCGCGGCGAGGTGGTGCGGCAGCTCGCCGTCGAGCTGCGGCGTCTCAAGGAGCCGCTGGGGAGGCTGGTCACCCTGGAGATGGGAAAGATCGCCAGCGAAGGGCTGGGCGAGGTGCAGGAGATGATCGACATGGCCGATCTGGCCGTCGGGCTGTCGCGACAGCTCTACGGCCTCTCCATTCACTCGGAGCGGCCCCAGCACCGGATGTACGAGCAGTGGCACCCGCTCGGTCCGGTGGGGATCATCACCGCCTTCAACTTCCCCGTCGCGGTGTGGGCCTGGAACTCCACCGTGGCGGCCGTGTGCGGCGACTCGATGATCTGGAAGCCCTCCGCCAAGACGCCGCTGACCGCCTACGCGGTGACCCGGATCGCCGAGCGGGTGCTGGCCGCCAACGGCGCGCCCCCGGTCTTCAACCTGGCCATCGGCGACCGCCGCGCCGTGGGCCAGCCCCTGTCCGCCGACCCGCGGATCCCCCTGGTCTCGGCCACCGGATCCGTGGCCATGGGGCGTGCCGTGGGCCGCACGGTGGCGGAGCGACTCGGACGCACCATCCTGGAACTGGGCGGCAACAACGGCATCGTGGTCATGGACGACGCCGATCCCGATCTGACCCTGCGCGCCGTGCTCTTCGCCGCCGTCGGCACCGCCGGGCAGCGGTGCACCAGCCTGCGCCGTCTCTTCCTGCAGAAGGGGATCGCCGCCGAGATGAAGCGGAGGCTGGTCCAGGCCTACGGCTCGATCACCATCGGCGACCCGCTCGACCCCGGCACCCTGATGGGGCCGCTGGTGGACGGCGGCGCCGTAAGCGACATGATGGCCGCCCTCGACACCATCCGCGAGCAGGGCGGGCGCGTGCTCGCCGGCGGTGGCCGCATCGACCGGCCCGGTTTCTTCGTCGAGCCCACCCTGGTCGAGGCGACGGGCGACATGCCGATCACCTGCGAGGAGACCTTCGCCCCCATCCTCTACCTGTTCGAGTTCGACGACCTGGAGGAGGCGATCGCCCTCCACAACGGCGTCCCGCAGGGCCTCTCGTCGGCGATCTTCACCCTCAACATGCGCAGCGCCGAGCGCTTCCTGGCGGCCACCGGCAGCGACTGCGGCATCGCCAACGTGAACATCGGCACCTCGGGGGCGGAGATCGGCGGCGCGTTCGGCGGCGAGAAGGAGACCGGAGGCGGCCGCGAGGCCGGCTCCGACTCGTGGAAGGCCTACATGCGGCGGCAGACCTGCACGATCAACTGGGGCGAGGAGCTGCCGCTGGCCCAGGGCGTCGAGTTCGACGTCTAGGCCCCCGGCGCACCGGCGGCCGCGGGGGCTCCGGAGGGGGCGACGAGGCGCAGAGCCCCCGGCTCGACCCCCACCTCGATCGCACCGACCCGGTCCAGGAGCTCGCCGTCGCTCCCCAGGAGCGCCGGCGGCTCCACCTCGACCCGCGCCCGGCGGGTGCGAAAGACCGTGACCGCGGGGTGCCCCAGGTGGCTGCCGGAGAAGACCCGGGGGAAGACCCGTAGCAGCTCCAGCCGCCCGACCTCGCGGACCACCACGAGGTCGAGCCGCCCGTCGGCCAGCCGCGCCTCGGGGGCGATCCGCATGCCGCCGCCGAAGCGCGGGGCGTTGCAGGCGGTCGCGAACATGACGCGGCCGCGCCACTCTCCGCCGTCGTGGGTGAGCCGGATCTCCGGCGCGCGAAAGCCGACGAGGGTGCGCAGCACCGCCAGCACGTAGGTCAGACCGGTCGGGAGCCAGCGAGGCTGTCGGTTGGCGACCTCGGCGGCGGCGCTGTCGAAGCCGACTCCGGCGTAGGCGGCGAAACGGGCGCTGCCGCCGCCCCACCGCACCCAGCCGAGGTCGAGGGGCCGCGCCTCCCCCTCGAGGGCCAGGCCGAGGGCGTCCGCCGGGCGACGCGGGATGCCGGCCGAGAGCGCGAAGTCGTCGCCCCGACCGGTGGGCAGGATGGCCAGCTCCACCCCGCTCCCGGCCACCGCCTGCACCGCCAGGTGCACCGTGCCGTCGCCCCCCGCCACCACCAGCCGCGCCACGCCCTCCTCCACCGCGCGGCGGGCGCGGGCGGTGAGGTCGGCGCCGCTGGTCGAGCGCTCCACCCCGGCCCCGTCGCGCGCCGACGCCCGCTCGATGGCGTCCCGCAGCCGACGGCGCCGGCGCCGCCCGCCCGAGGAGGGGTTGATGAGGAAGCGGAGACCCGCCCGTTCGTCTGCCACGTTGCCGGGCGGGAGTCTACCGGCGGGCGCGCCGCGGCGCCCTCAGCCGACGACGGGCAGCGGCGAGGCGAGGTCGCGGTTCTCCCGGGTGAGGGCGCCCCGGTAGCGCTCGGCCAGCGCCGCGGTGTCCTCGCGGGTGACGAAGCGCTCGTAGAGATTGGTGCGCTGGCGCGGCTCGAAGCCGGCCGAGGCGATCAGGTGCTCCATCTCGTCCTGGCTCATCCGGTAGGCGGTGCCGGCCGCCGAGACCACGTTCTCCTCGATCATGATGGAGCCCATGTCGTCGGCCCCGAACTGCAGCCCGAGCTGGCCGATCTTCTTGCCCTGGGTCACCCAGCTCGTCTGGAAGTGGGTGACGTTGTCCAGAAAGAGCCGCGAGACCGCCAGAGTGGTGAGGTACTCGTGGGCGAAGGTCTCCGGCACCTCCTCCATCTCGGTGTGATCGTGCTGGAAGGTCCAGGAGATGAAGGCGGTGAAGCCCCCCGTCTCGTCCTGCAGATCGCGCACCCGCTGGAAGTGCTCCACCCGCTCCGCGAGCCCCTCGCCCATTCCGTACATCATGGTCGCCGAGGTCCGCAGGCCGTTGGCGTGGGCCTGCCGCATGATGTCGATCCACTCCTCCGCGGAGCACTTCGGGTAGGCCAGGACCTCCTTGCGGATCTCGTCGGAGAGCAGCTCCGCGCCGCCGCCGGGGATCGACTGGAGCCCCGCCGCCTTGAGCCGCCGGATCACCTCGTGGAAGGAGAGCCTCTCCTTCCGGGCGATGAACTTGACCTCGGGCGGCGAGAAGGCGTGCAGGTGGACCTCCGGATACCGCTCCTTGAGCCAGGAGAGGAGCTCCTCGTAGTAGCCGATCGGCAGGTCGGGGTGGACGCCCCCCTGCATGAGGACGCCGGTGCCGTTCAGAGCCAGGGTCTCCTCGATCTTCCGGCCGATCTCCTCGTTGGACAGCAGATACCCCTCCGGGTCGCCCGGCTCGCGGTAGAAGGCGCAGAAGCGGCACTTGTAGACGCAGACGTTGGTGTAGTTGACGTTGCGGTCGATGTTGTAGGAGGCCACGGTCGGGTCGTTGTGCCGGTTGCGCACCTCCTGGGCGGCCAGGCCGAGGTCGATCAGGTCGCCCTTCTCGAGCAGGGTCCACGCGTCGCCGGCGGAGATCCGGATGCCGGCGACGGCGTCGTCGAGGATGCGGGCGACGGGACGGTTCGAGGGGGTCAGGTCCATGAGGAGGCAGTTTAGCCCAGCGCGGGCCGCGGCTCGGAGAGAAGATCCGGCGGCCACGTCCGCCGGCACTCCCGACAACAGCCGATCGAGACCGATCCTTCCCGCCGAGGGGGGCGGCCGCCGTTGCTACACTGCGGGGGCTTGAGACCCTGGCTGCTGCCCCTCCTCCGCTGCGTCCGATGCGACGCGGACGACGTCCGGACCGAGGGCGGCGGCTGCGCCTGCGGCGCCTGCGGCGCCCGCTACCCCGCCCGCGACGGCGTCTACGACTTCCTGGGCGACCCCCACCCGGCGGTGGAGCGCGAGATCGCCGCAGTGGCCTCGCTGGACAGCCACGACCCCGAGGTGGGGCTGCGGATCGCCACCCTGGTGCGCGAGCTCGACCGCGAGGAGGTGGCCCCCGGGGACCCCCGGCTCGACGAGTTCCCGAGCTTCCGGGAGTCGTTCGCCACCCGTCGGCACACCCGCCAGATGCTCGCCCGGCGCCCCCCGGAGCCGGGCTGCGTCGCTGTGGAGCTGGGCGCCGACCACTGTCTGGCCACCGGCCCCCTGCTGGACGCCGGCTGCCGGGTCGTCGCCGTGGACATCACCGACCACCTGGCTCTCGCGCCCCGGGCCGGCCACGAGCGGCTCGCCCGGTTGCGGGCCGACATGAACCGCCTGCCGCTGGCCGGCGGCGTCGCCGACCTGGTCTGGGCCACCGCCTGCGTCCACCACTCGTGGGATCTGGAGCAAACCTTCCGCGAGGCCCGCCGGGTGCTGCGGCCGCGGGGACGGTTCGTGCTCCTCGGCGAGCCGATGCCCGCCTGGCCGCGCTACCTGGCCTTCGGCGCCGGCAGGCGGTTCGGCCGGGAGCAGCGCGAGCTGGGCATCAACGAGACCCTCCACCCCCGCGAGGCCTGGATGAGCGCGGCCCGTCGCGCCGGCTTCGAGCCCCGTCTCGTCTTCCCCGACTCCACCGCCCGACGGCTTCCGGCCCCCCTGCGGGGGAGCGGTCCGCTGGCGCGCCGGCTGCGCGCGCTGCTTCAGGTCTCGATCCACATGGTGGCGGAGCTCTCGTAGCGGCGCCGCGATCGGCCCCCGCTCTCTGGCGTGTGGGGCGGACCCGACCGCCGCCCGCAGGGCGAGCCCCGACGACCGGGGTATAGTGGGGCCAAATCCATGCATCACCGCTCCGGACCGACGGGGCGGGCAACCGGGCCGGCGCGGCGCCGTCCCTTGGAGGTGTCAGATGACGCGACGAAGCCTCATCCCGATGGCGATGCTGGTCGTGGCGCTGGGGGTGACCGTGGGCTGCAAGCCCGAGCCCGCGGAGCCGGCGTGCAACGCCGACGCCGACTGCGAGATCGGCCAGATCTGCGAGGAGGCGACCTGCCAGGTCGCGGTCTGCCCCGACGTCTACGACCCGGTCTGCGGCGAGGACGGCAACACCTACGCCAACGCGTGCGAGGCGCGCGCCGCCCACGTGGCGGTCGCCCACGAAGGCGAGTGCCCCGTGATCTGCGGCGGCATCCAGGGCATCCTCTGCCCCGATCCGGAGAGCCAGGTCTGCGACCTGCCGCCTGGCATCTGCCTGGGCGCCGATCTCCAGGGGGTCTGCGTCGACCGGCCGGAGGTCTGTCCCGAGGTCTTCGACCCGGTCTGCGGATGCGACGGCCAGACCTACTCCAACGACTGCTTCCGTCTGATGGCCGGCGTGCAGAAGGACCACGACGGCGAGTGCGAAGGGGGCGGGGAGCTGTAGTCCCACCGGCGGCGGGGCGCGCGACCGGACCGCGGCCGCGGCCGGTCCTGGGGGCGACCGGCGCGGGGGGCGCCGGCATCGCCCGCGGGTCACTCGCCGCCGGGGGCCCGGGCCGCCTGGGAGTCGCACCAGCCCCTCTCCCGGGCGAGCGGGGCCCGCACGAGCCGGTAGGCGGGCCGGTACCTCTCCCGGAAGCGGTCGCCGTGACGGATCGCGGGGAACCCCTGGGCTGACATGTCGGCGGTCAGGGCGGCGAGGCCGTCGGCCAGGTCCGGCCGCTCCCGGAGCCTGAGGCGCTCGGCCGCGCTCCCGAGCAGCGCCGCCAGCCGCCGCGGATCGCCCTCGACCTCGGCGCTCGCGAGGAACGCCTCGAGCAGGGCCTCCGGGCTCCCGCCCCGGGCGAGGTAGGGCCGCAGGTGGATCCGCGCCATCTCCGGCTCGCCGCCCAGCTCCTCGCAGAGCACCTCGCCGGGAGCCGGCGGGCCCAGCCCGGCGATCTCCCGGTCCAGCCAGCTCCGCGCCGCCTCGGGGTCCGGGATCGCATGACCCGGGCCCATGACGCTGTGGTGGAGGAACTTGTAGACGTCCACCGCCTCCAGCGCGGGGTGCCGTTCGAGATGGCGGTCGAGGGCGGCGAGGGTCGAGGCGACCGGGGGAGCGGCGCCGCAGGCCCCGGCGAGCGCGACGGCCGCCGCCCACAGCAGGGGCGCGGTGGCGCTCCTCACCGCGGACTCTCGCCGGCCTCCGCCCCGCGGGAGTGCGGGGCGAGCCCGTGGGCCCGAGCCCGGCGGAGGAACTCCGCCAGCCCGCGGCGCTCCTCGGGTCCCAGCCTGTAGTGCAGGTTGCGGGTCAGGTAGCGGCGCATCGCCTCCAGAGGCAGGCCGAGCTCGGCGGCCGCCGCGGCGGCCAGCGCCTCGAGCCGCCGCAGGCCCCGCCCCAGACTCTCGTCGAGAACCCGCACGAGCTCCGCGGTCGAGGTCCCCGGACGCGCCGCCCAGACGGCGAAGACGAAGGGCAGCCCGGTCAGGTCGTACCACTCGCGCGCCAGGTCGAAGGTCAGGTAGCGCCGCGGATCGACGTGGAGGGCGGGATCGCCGATCACCAGGGCGGCGTCGCTCCCCTCCAGCATCTCCTCGACGGCGGGGCGAGCCTCGTGGAAGCCGGGCTCGATGCCCCAACGCTCGGCGCACAGGATCCTGACCAGCGCCGCCGAGGTGCGGCTGTTCTCGTCGAGCGCGATGGAGCCGATCCTCGCCAGGGGCCGACGGGAGACGAGCAGAACGCTGCGCACCTCCCGCTCCGAGGCGACGCACGCATCCGAGACGATCTCGAGCCCGGGGATCCGCGCCAGCTCGATGGAGGGCACCAGGCCGACGTCCAGCCCCCCGGCGGCCAGCTCGGCGGCGACGCCGGCCGGCGGCAGGAAGAGGGCCTGCCAGCCCTCCACCGTCCGGCCGTCCAGAAACGACCAGGCGAGCGGTTTCGAGTTGAGGTAGTCGACGATGCCGAGTCGCAGAGGCACGGAAGCGCCGCCCCCGGCCTAGCCGCCACCGGACATCGCCGCCAGGAACTCCTCGTTGGACTTCTTCTTGGAGAGCTTGTCCAGCAGCAGCTCCATCGACTCCACCGTGGAGAGCGGGTTGAGCACCTTGCGCAGCACCCAGACCCGGCGCAGCTCGTCCTCGCCCAGGAGCAGCTCCTCCTTGCGGGTGCCCGAGCGGTTGATGTCGATCGCCGGGAAGACCCGCTTGTCCATCAGCTTCCGGTCCAGGTGGATCTCGCTGTTGCCGGTGCCCTTGAACTCCTCGAAGATGACGTCGTCCATGCGGCTGCCGGTGTCCACCAGAGCGGTCGCGATGATGGTCAGGGAGCCGCCCTCCTCGACGTTGCGGGCGGCGCCGAAGAAGCGCTTCGGGCGGTGCAGCGCGTTGGCGTCGATGCCGCCGGAGAGGACCTTGCCCGACGGCGGCTGGACGGTGTTGTAGGCGCGGGCCAGCCGGGTGATCGAGTCGAGCAGGATCACCACGTCCTTCTTGTGCTCCACCAGCCGCTTGGCCTTCTCGATGACCATCTCGGCCACCTGGACGTGACGGGTGGCCGGCTCGTCGAAGGTCGAGGAGACCACCTCGCCCTGGACCGAGCGCTGCATGTCGGTGACCTCCTCCGGGCGCTCGTCGATGAGCAGCACGATGAGGATCACCTCCGGGTGGTTGCCGGCGATCGAGTGGGCGATGGACTGGAGCAGCATGGTCTTGCCGGTCCGCGGCGCGGC
>JAWWBN010000171.1:0-8310 GCA_033720955.1 Thermoanaerobaculia bacterium
CCGGCTGCGGAGACGATCATCGGTCCGGGACAAGCCTACGCGGCAGGCGGTGCCTTTGATAGCCTTGAGCTCGACACCGAACGACCTCCAGACGAGGAGAAGAGGAGACAGAATGAACCGGAAGACGATCCTGACGGCCGCGCTGGTGGCGGCCATCTGCGCCGCTCCCGTGGTGGGGGCGCAGGGCGGTCTGCGCTACACGATCTCGGTCACGCAGTTCGAGAACCAGGCCGGCTGGTACGGCCAGTGGGACATCGGCAACGCCTGGGGCACGGTCCTCACCGACCTGCTCAACGACACCGGGCGGTTCATCGTCCTCGGTGAGAGCGACATGCGTGGGGCGGCCCTGGACGAGCAGGACTTCGCCGCCTCCGGCCGCACCGCCCAGGGCGCCAAGACCCCGGTCACCGGGCAGATGACCCCGGCCCAGATCCTGGTCAAGGGCGCCATCACCCACGTCCAGCACGACGTCAAGTCCGGAGGCGGCGGGGTGCGGATCAAGGGCTTCAAGATCGGCGGCAAGGGCGGCAAGTCCGAGGTCAACATCACCATGTACATGGTGGACTCGACCACCGGGCAGATCCTGGCCAGCACCAGCGTCGTGGGCGAGGCCGGCCGCAAGGGCGCGGCCATCGGCTACAGCAGCTACGACTGGGGCGCCGCCTTCGGAGGGGAGAAGAACGACAACCTCGGCCAGGCGATCGCCGACGCCGCCGCCCAGGGCGTCGAGTTCATGGTCTCCCAGCTCGAGGACATCCCCTGGCGGGGCTCCGTCGCGTTGGTCAAGGACGGCAAGGTCTACATCAACCGCGGCACCCGCGAGGGCGTCAGCTCGGGTCAGACCTTCGTGGTCGGCACCGTCGACGTGATCCGCGATCCCGACACCGGGGAGGTCCTCGACGAGTCGGTGAACGAGGTCGCTCGTCTGCAGGCCGACACCGTGAAGGAGAAGCTCGCCATCTGCTCCGTGGTCTCCGGCAACGCCGGGGCCGTGGAGGCCGGGATGGGGGTCTATCCGCGCTAGCCGCTACGGCTGGAAGTTGAAGGTCAGCTCGACCCACATTCGGACCGGGACGCCGTTCTTCCTGGCGCCCGACCAGACGGTGCCCTGCGCGGCGTCGTACGCCGCCTCGTCGAACCCGAAGCCGGCCCGCTCGCTCTGCTGCTCGATCTTCTCCGGCCGGCCGTTGGTGCCCACGAGGACCCGCAGCTCCACCCGGGCGGTCTTGGCGAACTTCCTCGCCGCGGGGGGGTAGATCGGCCGGCCGCGCCGCACGATGCGCGGCGGGACCACCCCGGGCCCGGGGTTGACGATGTCCCCCTCGCGCACCCGGGGCTCGGGCTCCGGCTCGGGCTCCGGCTCGGGCTCGGGCTCGGCCGGCGGCTGCTGGGGCGGCTTCGCCTGCGCCGGCTGGCCCGTCGTCTCCGCCGTGCCGGAGGCTCCGGCCGGCTGCCTCTGGGCGGGGGAGCCGCCCGCGGTCTGCCCCTGGGTCGGCGGCGGGGTGGTCGCCTGGGCCTGCGTCTGCGGCCTCCCGGCCGCGGGTCCGGCCTGGTCCGCCGGCGCGGGGTCGGGCGCGCCCTGCGAGGTCGCCTCGTCCTCGGGGTCGGCGGTCTCCGCCGCGCGCGCCTCCTCGAGCTGCTGCCGCAGCGCGGCCAGCCGCGCCTCGTAGTCCGCCTTGAGGCTCGCCTCCATGTCGTCCACGCCCCGCGC
This sequence comes from Thermoanaerobaculia bacterium, assembly GCA_033720955.1. GTDB lineage: Bacteria > Acidobacteriota > Thermoanaerobaculia > Multivoradales > JAHEKO01 > JAWWBN01. Next base: position 1,712 of record JAWWBN010000171.1, read on the forward strand.
GACGAGCTGACGCACCCGCGCCTCGATCTCCTCCGGGGTCGGCGGAGGGGAGGCGAGGTCGGTCTCGACCAGGTCGGCGTCCAGGGCGTCTCCGGCGTCCCCGGTCTCCGGCGGCGGCGGCGTCTCGCCCTCCGTCGGCAGGCCCTCCTCGCCCACGCCGGCATCGAGCGGGGCGTCGGGATCGGTCTCCGGGGCCGCGGCCTCGGTGACCGGAGGTGGGGCGACGGGGGGCGCCGCCCCCTCTTCCGCACCGCCCAGGAGGCTCTGCCAGGGAACGAACAGTGCCGCCGCCACGACGGCGATCGCGAGCGCAGCGACGCCCCCGATCACCAGCTTCTTGCGGCGCCCGTTGTCGGAGGTGGCGCGGGCGACTCCCCGCAGGGGGCGGCCTACTCCGGTGCCGGTGTCGGGCTCCGAGGCTCCCGTCTCCACGGGCTCCTCGGGCGGCTCCAGCACTTCGACGGTGTCCGCCAGGGCCACGGTCTCGGGTGCCTCGAGCGCCCCGGTATCGTCCCCGGCTGCCGGCTCCTCGCGGGCGGGCGCCGCTGGCGTCGGTACCGCGGGCGGCGGCACGGCGGCCGGCGGCGCCGGGGCGCCCCCGGTCCGCTCGCGATCGATCTCCTCCGACTCCTGGTCGATGTCGCCCCGGAACAGGGTGTGGAGGAAGAAGGCGAGGTTGAAGGTGGTGGGGCTGTAGTCGCCCTCGGTGATCAGGGTCGAGAGCGCCGCCCGCCAGCGGTCCACCGAGGAGATGCGCTGCGAGCGGGGCACCAGGCTGCGCTGGAGGAGCTGTGCCAGGGCGGGCGGCAGCGGGGTCCCCTCGGCGGCCAGGGTGGCGCTCTCGATGGCGCTGCCGAGCTGGTCGGGCGGCAGCGGAGCGCCGGTCAGGAGCTCGTAGAGGATGGCGGCCAGCGAGTAGACGTCGTCTGCGGAGGTGGGATCGCCGCCGGCCATGACCTCGGGCGAGAGGTACGACTTGAAGTCGTCGCTCTGGCGGGAGTCCTCGCTCAGGGTCCGCAAGCCCGGAGACGCCTCGATCCCCAACAGACGCACCTCTCCCTCGCTGGAGAGACGGATCCAGTCGGGGGTCAGGAAGCCGTGGACGAGCCGCTGCTCGTCCACTCGGCGCTCGTACGCCGCCGCCAGGCCCAGCGCCGAGCGCTCGACGACGAAGAGGGCGTGCTCCACGGGGATGGGAAACGGCTTCTCCCGCGCCTGCCGCTGGAGCTCCCGTACGCTCTTGCCCGAGACGTACTCGTACGCCAGGTAGGGGATCCCGTCGGCCTCACCCAGGTCGGCGCCCGAGGCGAGGTGGGGGCTGTCCAGGGCGATCGACGCGCGGCTCTCGATCGCGCGCGCGAAGGCCTCGCGGTCGATCGCGGGGCCGTCGAAGATCTTCAGGAGGACGACGCGGTCGATCCCCTGGGCGCCGATCCTGCCGGCGCGGAAGCTGTCGCCCAGAGCGTCCGAGGAGAGACGCTTGAGCAGGCGGTAGCGGCCGAGACTCTGTCCTGCGTCCATGCGTTAGGCCTGTCCTATACGACAGCGCCGGACCGTGTCAATCGACCCCGGCCTCGCGCATCCGCCGTTCTTCGGCCCAGCGACGGCGCCAGTACTCCTTCTGCCACCGCTCCACGTTGCGGTTGTGCTCGGCCAGCGTGCGGGCGAAGACGTGGCTCCCGTCGTTGCGGCTGACGAAGAAGAGGTAGGGCACTTCGGCCGGCGCCGCCGCCGCCCGCAGGCTCGCCGCGCCGGGCGAGGCGATCGGCCCCGGCGGCAGGCCGGGGTAACGGTAGGTGTTGTAGGGCGAGTCGTGCTGCAGGTCGGGACGGCGGAGATTGCCGTCCCAGGTGCCGGCCAGGCGGAGGGCGAAGATCACGGTGGGATCGGCCTGGAGAGGCATGCCGATCTCGAGCCGGTTGGCGTAGACGCCGGCGATGGTCGCCCTCTCGTCGTCGCGCGCGGCCTCCTTCTCCACGATCGAGGCGAGGGTCACCAGCGCCCGGGTGTCGGTCTCGCCCGGGGAGCGCCCGGCCGCGCCGAGGGCGTCTCGGTAGCGGCGCTCGAAGGTCTGGACCAGGGTGTCCACGATGGCCGCCTCGCCGGTTCCCCGGGCGAAGCGGTAGGTGTCGGGGAAGAGATAGCCCTCGAGGTCGGGCGCCCGCGGGTCGAGCGCCGCGATCCGCTCGGGGCGCGACATCTCAGCGCGGAAGAGCTCGTAGTCGCCGAAGCCGGCGTCGGCCAGGGCGCGCGCGGTCTCTTCCAGGGTGAGGCCCTCCACGAGCGTCACCGGGTGGGTCACCACCTGGCCGCGCACCAGCAGGTCGAGGACCTGGGGCACCGCGAGCGGTCGGTCGAAGTGGTACTCGCCGGCCTTCAGGGGGGGATCGTCGAGGAACCAGGTCAGGTAGAGGCGGGCCAGCAGAGCGTGGCGGACCACCCCGCGCTCCACGAGCTGCTCGAGGATGGCCGCCGCCGGGGCGCCGGCGGGCACGCTGACCCGGACCGAGTCGTCGGCGAAGCCGCGGTAGGGCTGGTGCAGAAGCTGCCAGACCACGACCGATGCCGCCCCGGCGGCGAGGGCGACGAGGAGAAGCGATCCCAGGAGCAAGCGGCGCACGGCGTCAGCCCTCCCCCCGGTCGAGATGGCTCTGGAGCACGATCTGGGCCGCCACGGCGTCCAGGTCGGGCCGCGCCCCCCGCCGCCGGCCGCTGCCGGCGGCCGCCACCCGGTTCTCGGCCTCGCGCGACGTGAGGCTCTCGTCCTCCAGCCGGAAGGGCAGGCCGGTCGCCCTCGCCAGCCGCTCGGCGAAGCGCTCGACCCGGCGCGCCGCGGCGCCGCGGTGGCCGTCGAGGCCGCGGGGGTGGCCCAGGACGAGCTGCTCGACCCCCTCCTCCCGGCAGAGGCTGGCCAGGCGGCGCACCAGCGAGCGGTCGCTCTCCCGCTCGACGGTGCGGAGAGGCACCGCCACCCGACCCTCCGGGTCGGAGATGGCCAGCCCGACCCGGCGCTCTCCAAAGTCGATTCCCAGGCTCCTCACCTGGGCTACTCTCCCGGCCTCGGCCGCCCCTGTCAACCGAGCCCGTAACCCCCGGGCCGCGGCCTCCGCGGCGGCCGTCGCGGGGTGCAACGGCGGGCCGCTTTCACCTATCATCGCGCCGATGGAGGAGATCGTCATTCTCTCCGCCGCGCGGACCCCGATCGGCGCCTTCCAGGGGGTCTTCCGGGGGGTGGCGGCGCCGGTTCTGGGGGCCCGCGCCCTGGCCGGCGCCGTGGAGCGGGCCTCTCTGCAGCCGGCCGACATCGACCAGGTCTACATGGGCTGCGTTCTCACGGCGGGGGTCGGTCAGGCGCCGGCGCGGCAGGCGGCGCTCGGAGCCGGATGCCCGCCCTCCACCGGCGCGGTCACGGTGGGCAAGGTGTGCGGCTCGGCCATGAGGGCGGTGATGACCGCGGCCAACGACCTGCGCTGCGGCGACTTCCAGGTGGTGGCCGCCGGCGGGATGGAGAGCATGAGCTCGGCTCCCTACCTGGCGCCGGGGGCGCGCGACGGCCTGCGGCTGGGCCACGGCGAGCTGCTCGACTCCATGATTCTCGACGGGCTCTGGGACCCCTACGACGACGTCCACATGGGGAGCTGCGCGGAGCTGTGCGCGGCCGAGTACCGGTTCACCCGCCAGGGGCAGGACGCCTTCGCACTGGAGAGCTACCGCCGCGCGCGGGAGGCCACGGAGTCGGGCCGCGCCGGGGAGGAGATCGTCCCGGTGGAGGTGCCGCAGCGCCGGGGCGACCCGGTGCGGGTGGACCGCGACGAAGAGCCCTTCCGAGTGGACCTGGAGCGCATGCCCGGCCTGCGGCCGGCCTTCCAGAGGGACGGCACGGTCACCGCCGCCAATGCCAGCAAGCTCAACGACGGCGCCGCCGCGCTGGTTCTGACCACGGCGGAGCGCGCCGCGCGGCGCGGCCTCCGCCCCCTCGCGCGGCTCACGGGCCAGGCCTCCTTCGCCCAGGAGCCCAAGCGCTTCACCACGGCGCCGGCGACGGCGGTGCGCGTTGCGCTGGAGCGGGCCGGGCTGGAGGCCGGGCAGATCGACCTGTGGGAGGTCAACGAGGCCTTCGCCGTGGTCGCCATGGCGTTCCAGAAGGATCTCGGCCTCGACCCGGACCGGGTCAACGTGCGGGGAGGGGCGGTGGCCCTGGGTCACCCCATCGGCGCCTCCGGAGCGCGGATCCTGGTGACCCTGCTCCACGCCATGGCCGAGCGCGACGCGCGGCGGGGCTGCGCCGCGATCTGCATCGGCGGCGGGGAGTCCACGGCGGTGGTCGTCGAGCGGGAGATGACGGCGTGAGGAGCGCCCCCTGGGCCCTTCTCGCCCTGCTGCTCGCGGCCGGGCCGGCGGCGGCGCAGGCCGACGACCCGGTGCCGCTCCAGCCGCCGGCGCCGGCGGGGGGAGCGGGGCTGGAGCTGGAGCAGGTCGAGGAGGGGTCGGACGACGGCGAGCTCCCGCCGGAGACGGAGGTGGAGACGTCGCGCCCCGACCTCGAGCGGATCCGCTTCCAGCTTCCCTTCTCGGACGCCTCGGGCGGCGGCACCGCGGTGGGCTCGGCGGGCGCCCTGGAGTACCCGCGGTCCGACTTCGTGGTGGCCTCCGGCGGCATCGAGATCGCGTACCGGCAGTACAAGATCCAGGCGGAGAGGGCGGAGGTGGATCTGGCCACCAAGGAGGTGGTGGCCGAGGGCGACGTGATCCTGGACGAGGGGCCGCGCCGGCTGGCCGGCGAGCGGCTCGAGTTCAACCTCGAGACCAAGACCGGGCGGATGCTCGAGGCCCAGGCCTTTGTGGACCCCGACATCTACTTCGAGGGCGAGGAGATCGCCAAGGTCGGCGAGAACCTCTACACCGTGCACCACGGCATGATGACCTCCTGCCTCGACGAGACCCCCGACTGGAGCTTCCGCCTGGGCCGCGCCAAGGTGAATCTCGACGGCTACGCGCGGGTCACCCACACCACCATGCGGGTGAAGAAGCTGCCGGTGCTCTACTGGCCCTACATGGCCTGGCCCACAGAGCGCGGGCGCAAGTCGGGCTTCCTCTTCCCGAACATCGGCAGCTCGCGGCAGCGCGGCTACACCCTGGGGCTGGCCTACTTCCAGACCCTGGGACGCTCCTACGACGCCACCCTCTTCGCCGATCTCTACGAGGAGGACTACCTGGGCCTGGGGAGCGAGTTCCGGTACCACCCCACCCTGGGCACCCACGGCGCCGCCACCGCCTACTTCATCGACGACCCCGAGGTGAACGACACGCGCTGGAAGGCCACGGTGGACCACGTCAGCAGCGATCTGCCGTGGGGCCTTCAGGGGGTCATCCGGTACGTGGGCTTCTCGGACTTCGACTTCTTCCGCGACTTCGAGCGCGACTTCAACAACGTCAGCCTCCGGCGTGTGTTCTCGACCGGCTATCTGACCGGCAACTGGGGCCTCCACTCGGCGAACCTGCTGGTTGGCGAGGACACGGTCTTCATCAGCCGCAACACCGAGGTGGTGCAGCGACAGCTTCCGGAGCTCGAGTACCGGATGCGCTCCACCCAGGTCGGCTCCCTGCCGCTCTACCTCCAGCTCGCCAGCTCGGCCCACGCCTTCTCGGCCGAGCGCACCGGGATCTTCGACGAGACCTGGCAGCGCTTCGAGGTGGCGCCGGTGCTCTCGGTGCCGTTGAGCCCGTCGCCCTGGCTGTCCCTGTCGGTGTCGGCCGGGGGCCGTCTGACCTGGTACAGCGACAGCGTCGACCCGGCCACCCGCCAGTTCTCCGGGGAGCAGCTCACCCGCACCCTCCCCAGCGCCACGGCGGAGATCGTCGGCCCCTCCTTCTCGAAGATCTTCAACGCCAAGATCGGCCGCTTCGGCAAGTTCAAGCACATCATCGAGCCGCGCGTCAACTACACCTTCATCGACGACTTCGAAGAGCAGTCCCAGGTGCCTCTCTTCGACGAGCTCGACCTGCTGGTGGAGCGCAACTTCGTCACCTTCTCGATCATCAACCGCCTGCTCGCCAAGCCGGCCGACGAGAACGCGCTGGAAGGCGCGCGGGAGATCTTCTCCTTCGAGCTGGCCCAGTCGTACAGCCTGCTCGACGAGCAGCCGTTCCAGATCTCGCGGGACCGCACCATGGAGACCTCCCGCGGCCCGATTCTCGGGTTCGCCCGGTTCAACCCGGGGACCCGGGTCAACCTCGAGGCGCGGTTCAGCTTCAACACCCTCTTCGACAAGCTCAACTCGGCCTCCTTCTCCGGCTTCGCCAACGTGGGCCGCTCGGCGACCCTGGGCGCCACCTGGTTCACCCGCTTCGATCCCGAGACCGGCGACACCTCTCTGCATCAGGCCCGTCTCTTCTCCCAGCTCGACCTGGTTCGCAACCGCCTCCGTCTGGCCTCGCAGGTCAACTACGACTTCGTGGCCGAGCTGCTGCAGCAGCAGCGGCACGTCCTGACCTACCTCTCCCAGTGCTGGGGAATGTCGCTCGAGTTCCGCGAGCTGCAGTCCATCAACCGGCGCGACCGCGACATCCGTCTCTCCATCTCGCTGAAGAACGTCGGC